>NZ_JBQKLL010000001.1:0-339876 GCF_052116245.1 Blautia sp. Sow4_E7 | reverse complement strand
ATCATAAAGGGAATGCTCTTTTTCTTTCTATAGATTTATGGTCATTATAACCGTCTGTTCATGGACTGGCAAGCCCGGTAGCTTTCGGATAAAAAACGGTAGCTATAACACCCTGCAGGAAAAATGGGAGGCAGAAGCGATACAGTATGCCCCGGAAATCGATCCTTTGCAGGAGGTTGGCTTAACAGCTGAGCAAAGAGAAGCGGCAAATGAATTGTGCGGAGCAGAAGACTATGTTGATATGAGATTAGGAAGCGGATGTACCTATAGGGAATTTGATACAAATTCATTAAGCGAGAATGAAGAAATGGAGCGTGAAGAGGGACAAGCGGAAACAGAGGAAATAGAAGAAACAGAGGAAATAGAAGAAGCAGAGGGGATAGAAGAATCAGAGGAGATAGAAGGGGGATTTGAAGCTGAAATGGATGCTGGGATCTCTATGGAAGAATAAAAATAACGTCCAAATAAGGAAAAGATAAGCGAAAGCTGAAAATGCGCAAGAAGGAGAAGCTATGTTTGGGAGCAGGCGTTCTTATGTAAATGAGGAAGAAAATTATAAGAATAACTTTAGCGTAGAAAAACATTTGCTATATGGAGAAGATATTAATTTTGGAACAATTCCAAAATATTTAAGCGATAATGACTATAAAGTTTTTTTCCCTTCAGACAATGAAAGAACATTTGGTTTATCTGACGATATTTTGTCAAAACATTTATTATTGCTTGGAGGAATTGGTTCTGGAAAAACAAATGTTTTCAATTTTATTATTGAATCACTTCAGGAGTCAATGACAGATGAAGATATTATGATCATATTTGACTCTAAAGGTGATTATAAAAGGCATTTTTTTGACAAAAATAATAGTAAACATGTATTGCTGGCACATGCGGAAGAATATAGAGGGTTATCCAAGTCCTGGAATATATTTGATGAATTAAAGGATGCTTCTGGCAGATTTGATGAAAAAACAAGTTCATCAGTTGCAAAAGAAATATCGAAACAGTTATTTGTAGGAAGAGAGTCCTCCAGCCAGCCTTTCTTTGTGCGTGCGGCTGCAGATATTGTTTCAAAGGTATTTATACATAAGATTCGTGAGAAAAATAGCAATGTGATTAAACAGGAACTGACTACAGCAGACTTTGTCAACTATATTCAAAAAGCAACTGCCGTAGATTATCACAAAATGCTGTACAAATATGAGGACTTTAGAAGTGCAACTACATATCTGGGTGTTACCAAAGACGGCAATATGTTAGGCAGCCAGGGGCTGGGGGTTATTGCAGAAATCAATTCTATGGTTAATGATATGTTTTCCGGCTCGTTCGCCCAGGATTATGGAAATGGAAGCATAAGCATGCGTGATCTGGTAAGAAAAAAACAGGGAAAATCTGTTTTTGTAGAATACGATTTGAGCGTTGGAATTACGTTGGCTCCAATTTATCGAATTTTGTTTGATCTTGCTTTGAAAGAAGCTCTTGGAGGTAGAAAAGAAAACAGAGGAAATATTTATTTTATTATTGATGAAGCAAGTCTTCTTCCAAATCTTATACATTTACAAGATGCATTAAATTTTGGTCGTAGCCTAGGTGTCAAAGTGATTGCAGGACTTCAGAGCATAACACAGCTTTATGATGCTTATGGAGAAGAGAAGGGAAAGGTAATTGCCGCTGGATTTATGAATAGTTTCTGTTTTCAAACCTGGGATTTGGAATCAAGACAGTTCATTTCAGAACGTTTCGGAGCTAATTATCAGAATCTGTCTTATTATTATGATGGAAAACCTATTACACTTCAACGGGAGGGGAATGCGGTAGAAGATTGGGATATTCTACATTTAGAGGTAGGAGAGGCTTTCGTTAATCTTACACTGCAAAAAGCAGTTCGTTTCAAATATAAGTTTAAAAAATATCGTTATAAATATTTGTAAATATTGAGAAAAACATACCTTTTGGCTGCTATCATAGTTTAGGGGTGAACCTTCTTTTAAAAATTAATAAAAAATTATGAACAGAAAAACTACATTCCTGATATAAGAAAAAGGTAATTTCCTATTGAAATAATAGGAATTAAAAGGTATAATCTTTTAGAGATGGATTTTGCCAGACATAAAGCAGGTGAGGTTGGTTCTTTCAGCATTCTGATGTAAATTACTGCAGCTGCCGCAGGCAGGATCCCAGAGCAGGAGGAATTGAAATGAGAATATCCACTAAGGGTAGATATGCAATAAAGTTAATGCTTGACCTGGCTACCAACGATAATGGAGAGCCGATCAGATTAAAGGATGTAGCGCGCAGACAGGAGATTTCAGAGAAATACCTGGAGCAGATCATTTCCGTATTAAATAAGGCTGGATATGTGAAGAGCGTCCGCGGACCTCAGGGCGGTTACTCCCTGCAGCGCAGACCAGAAGAGTACACAGTTGGCATGATCCTCAGACTGACAGAAGGCTGCCTCTCCCCGGTAGACTGTGTAGCCCCAGACGGAGGCGGTTGCGAGAAGGGTGACGCCTGTGTCACACGTATCCTCTGGAAAAAGATTGACGATGCCATCAACGAAGTGGTAGATAACATCACATTAGGAGATCTCCTTGACTGGCAGGCTGCAAGTGCAGATGATTATGTAATCTAATTATAAAATGCATATTGAAAAGAAAAAAAACATATGCTATAATGCCAATAGGCAAAGAGATGTGAAAAATCCATGTAGTTCAACTACAAACGAAAACCCCAGTGTTGCAGCACTGGGGTTTTCTATTCCCAATTTTTATGGAAGGGCTTAGTTCCATAGGCTCATTACCGACTAGTTGTCACCATCCAGCCATTTGATGATGTAATGGCAAATTACACCACCCATGACAGCAACAATAAGAGATGTGAAAACCTCCATATAATTCACCTCCTTTCTGTTACCAGATTCAGAGGCGGTAACAATAGTATTGTATCATATTGGTTTCTCTTTTTTTAGTATATATTATTCCCCAAAATGTCCGCTATGTAAACACACCTGCCCCCATTACAAAGAAAAAGTTCACAATTTAGACAAAAAAGTTCTTTACTTTACAACGTTGATGTGTTATTATACGAAAAGCAGATACAAGACGTACAATTAAAAACAGTCTTGAATCTATTTTCGAGAAGAGGAGGAAAAGATTATGAAAAAGTCAAAAGCAGTAATTTCCCTTTTGACAGCTTCCGCAATGACAGTTGGTCTCATGAGCACTGGCACAGTTGCTTTTGCAGCAGTAGAAGAGAGCACATCTGACCTGAATGTTATGCTGGAAACTCCGGTACAGTCCCTTGACCCACAGCAGGCTACTGATGGAACATCCTTTGAGGTAATCGCAGACTATACCGACGGTCTTATGCAGATGGACTCAGACGGACAGGCAGTTCCGGCCATTGCAGAGAGCTATGATTTATCAGATGATGGACTTACCTATACTTTCCATCTTCGTGACGCACAGTGGAGCAACGGTGATCCTGTAACCGCTTCCGATTTCGTATTCGGATGGCAGAGAGCAGTTGACCCGGATGTAGCTTCCGAGTACGCTTACATGTTAAGCGACATTGGCCAGGTTGAGAACGCAGCAGAAATCATCGCTGGTGAGAAAGACAAATCCGAGCTTGGTGTTACAGCAGTTGACGACAAGACACTGGAGGTTAAACTGAATGTTCCAGTATCCTACTTCCTGTCACTGATGTACTTCCCAACTTTCTATCCGGTAAACGAAGCATTCTTTGAGACATGCGCAGATACATTTGGTACAAGCCCAGACACCACACTTTCCAACGGTGCATTCGTACTTGATACCTATGAGCCAGCTGCAACAGAGATCCACCTTACAAAGAACGCTGACTACTACGATGCAGACAATATTTCCCTTCCGGGACTTAACTATCAGGTAATTCAGGATTCCCAGCAGGCTCTTATGAGTTATCAGACAGGCGACCTTGACCTTACACTTGTAAACGGTGAGCAGGTTGACCAGGTTGAAGATGATCCTGAGTTCATGACAATCGGTGCTGGATATCTTTGGTATGTAAGCCCTAACATCTCAGCTGTTCCAGAGCTTGCAAATTTAAATATCCGTATGGCAATGACAATGGCAATCGATCGTGAATCCATCACAACAGACGTTCTGAAAGATGGTTCCCTTCCGACTTATACAGCAGTTCCTATGCAGTTTGCAGCAGGTCCTGACGGATCTGACTTCTCCGCAGATCAGGAGAAATTCTCCGATGTTTGCGCATATGACACAGAGAAAGCTGCTGATTACTGGGCAAAAGGTCTTGAGGAACTTGGCGAGACAGAGATCGAGCTTGATATGATCGTTGACGCTGATGATGCACCTCAGAAAGTTGCACAGGTTCTGAAAGAGCAGTGGGAGACAGCTCTTCCAGGATTAACTGTAAACCTTACAGTAGAGCCTAAGAAACAGCGTGTTGAGGATATGCAGAACGGAACCTACGAGGTAGCTCTTACCCGTTGGGGACCAGACTATGCAGACCCGATGACATATCTTGGAATGTGGATTACAGACAACTCCAACAACTATGGTCTGTGGAGCAATGCAGATTATGACTCCATCATCGCAGAGTGCACAACTGGTGACCTTTGCACAGATGCTGAAGGACGTTGGGCTAGAATGTATGACGCAGAGAAACTTGTTATGGATGACGCTGTAATCTTCCCACTTTACACACAGGCAAACGCAGAGATGATGTCCAGCGCAGTAACTGGCGTAGACTTCCATCCATGCGCACTGAACCGTGTATACAAAAATGCAGTAAAATCTGAATAAGTTGTAATTGAATAACTTCAGCCGCACCAGGGTTTTACCCGGTGCGGCTTTTGAAGTAATATTGCCGTAACGATTCGGCAAATCCCATTCCAAAAGAACGGAATCGTTACATATTGCCGTTGCCATCCGCAGAACAAACAATGATAGAGCTGCGAATTACTTTGCAGCAGAGAAAAAGAAAGTTACTGATTCGGAAATGAATCGTAATGAAAGAATTGCTGTTTATTCTGTGGATTGCAACGAACAAAACCCAAGGAGGAACTGTCGTGAAAAAATATACGCTCAAACGAGTTTTAACTTCCTTCTTCACCCTACTGGTAATCCTGCTGGTGCTGTTTGTCCTCATGCAGCTCATGCCAGGTTCCCCGTTCAATGATGAGAAGTTAAATGATGACCAGCGTGCAGCGCTGTACGTAAAATACGGTCTGGACCAACCGGTAGTTGTCCAGTTTGCAAACTACGCCAAGAATATGTTAAAAGGCGATCTTGGTGTCAGCTACAACATTTCCAAGAACACCCCTATTTCCCAGATGATCCAGACAAGACTTCCAATCTCTATCGGAATCGGAGGACTTGCCGTCACCATTGGAGCCATAGTCGGGTTGCTATTGGGACTATTGGCGGCCTTGAAGCATAACACCATATGGGATTCCCTGGCCACCATCATATCGGTAATCGGTGTGTCGGTGCCATCCTACGTATTTGCCCTTGGCCTTAGCTATAGCCTTGGTTTCCGTCTCCAGTGGTTCCCAATGCTGTATAAAGCAAACAACGCGGGCATGTCCAGCGTGCTCCCAAGTATAGCTCTTTCCATGTTCACCATGGCATCCATCGCACGTTTTACCCGAAGCGAGATGCTGGAGGTTCTGGGAAGTGACTACATGCTTCTGGCAGAGAGCAAAGGTATTTCCGGATCTGCACTGATCTTCCGCCATGCACTTCGAAATGCCCTGATCCCCATCATCACCGTTCTGGCTCCGCTGATCGTTGACCTGATGACCGGTTCTCTGGTAGTAGAAAAAATCTTCGCAATTCCCGGAGTTGGAAGCCTTCTGGTAAATGCCATCCAGTCAAACGACTACAACGTGGTTATTGCCTTAAGCTTTATTTATTCCGCAATGTATATTGTAATCATGCTGGTTGTAGATATTCTCTATGGTGTGATCGACCCGAGAATCCGACTTGCAAAGAAAGGAGACTGACATCATGGAAAAAAGCACCGCAGCAGAAACTGTTCAGGCAGCATACGTTCCAGTGGAATCTGATTTCCGCCTGAAAAACAATGCTGAAGAGATCGGCATTGATTCCAACTTTGCGGCACAGAGCTTCTGGAAAGATGTCCTGCTCCGCTTCGTGAAAAAAACAAGTGCCATTGTTGGTCTGGTTCTGATCATCCTTATCACCATCATGGCAGCAATCGGTCCTGGCATGAATGACTATACATATTCCGGTCAGAACTTAAATGAAAAGAACTGTGCACCTCGTGTAAAAGCTCTTGAGAAATTTGGTATTTTTAATGGTGATGAGAACTTCAACACTTCCAAAGGTACCAAGACCATCAATAACTACGAGGAAAAAGGTCTCACAGATGTTTATTATTGGTTTGGAAGCGATAACCTGGGCCGTGATATCTGGACAAGAACCTGGTCCGGAGCCCGTGTTTCCCTGATCATTGCCATTGCAGCAGCTATTATCGATATGCTGATCGGTATGAGCTATGGTCTGATCTCCGGTTACTTCGGCGGCAGAGTGGATATGGTCATGCAGCGTATCCTGGAGGTTGCCAACGGTATCCCCAGACTTGTTATCGTAACCCTGATGCTCCTGGTTTTCAAACCTGGTATTTTGACTATCGTTATCGCCCTAATGCTGACGGAGTGGATCGGTATGAGCCGTATCGCCCGTGCTGAGATGCTGAAATTAAAAGAGCAGGAGTTCGTTCTTGCATCCAGAACACTTGGTGCAGGCAGTTTCTTCATTATCTTTAAAGAAGTACTTCCGAACATTATCGGACCGATCATTACACAGGTTATGTTCTCCATTCCTACCGCGATTTTCACAGAGGCATTCTTAAGCTTCGTAGGACTTGGAATTCCGGTACCGCAGTGTTCCCTGGGATCTTTGATCTCTGACGGATTTAACTTTTTTACCACTCATCCGTATCAGATCATCCCGCCGATCATTGTGATGGCACTTCTGATGCTCAGCTTCAACCTGGTTGCTGACGGTCTTCGTGAGGCACTTGATCCGAAATTAAAAGAAATGTGAGGTGATTTTCAATGTCAGATGAAAGAATTCTTAATATCAAAGACCTGGATATCACCTTTTCCACAACTGCAGGAACGGTACACGCTATCCGAGGCATCAACATTGACCTTTATAAAGGGGAGACGGTTGCAATCGTAGGTGAATCCGGTTCCGGTAAATCCGTTACCATGAAAGCTGCAATGGGTATCCTGGCTTCCAACGCAAAGGTGGAAAAAGGAACAATTGAGTTCAGCTATCATCATGCAGACGGAACTCCAGAGACAGTTGATATCCTGACAAAAGATAAAAAATGGATCCGCAGACACATTAATGGAAAAAGAATCGCCATGGTTTTCCAGGATCCTATGACAAGCCTTGACCCGACCATGACCATTGGAAAACAGATCATGGAGGGTATGCGCTGGCATTTCAAGACTCCGAAGCAGGAGGCATGGAACCGCGCTGTTGAGCTTTTGAAAGAGGTTGGTATCGAGGACGCTGAGAAGCGTATGAAGAACTATCCACACCAGCTTTCCGGTGGTATGCGTCAGCGTGTGGTTATCGCCATTGCCCTGGCCTGCAACCCGGATCTTCTGATCTGTGATGAGCCGACCACCGCTCTTGATGTAACGATCCAGGCGAAGATCATTGAGCTGATCAAGAAGGTTCAGAAGGAACGTGGAATTTCTGTTATCTATATTACTCATGACCTGGGCGTTGTTGCCAAGGTGGCAGATTTCGTAAATGTTATGTATGCTGGAAAAATCGTGGAAAGAGGAACAACTGATGAAATTTTCTACGATCCACGCCATCCATATACCTGGGGACTTCTTTCCTCCATGCCTGATTTAAATACAGACGACGAGAGACTGTATACCATCCCGGGATCTCCGCCAAACCTGCTTCACGAGAAGCCTGGCGATGCTTTTGCACCGCGTAACCGTTATGCGCTGGAGATTGATGACAAGCTGGAGCCACCGATGTTCCAGATCACAAAGGATCATTTCGCAGCTACCTGGCTTCTTGATCCAAGAGCTCCTAAGGTGGAAATGCCAGTGGAGTTAAAGAACCGAATCGAAAGAATGAAGAAGGAGGCCGAGGAACATGGCAGTAAATTATGATGCTGAGCCGATCCTTACTGTGGATGGATTAAAGCAGTATTTTAAGGTAAGCAGCAGCTTTACCGTACATGCAGTAGAAGATGTTTCCTTCAAAATTTACCCTGGGGAAACCTATGGACTGGTTGGAGAGTCCGGTTCCGGAAAATCTACTATCGGACGTAGTGTTATCAGACTTTACGATCCTACCGCTGGAACTATCAAGTTTAACGGTATGGATATCAGCGGAAAGATGAATAAGGAGACCAATAAGGCTCTGAGAACACAGATGCAGATGATTTTCCAGGATCCTATGGCATCTTTGAATCCGCGTAAAAAGGTAAGGGATATTCTTGGCGAGGGCCTTGATATTCATCATATGTATAAGAATAAGGAAGAGCGTGAGGAGAAGATCAAAGCGATTCTGGCAAAGGTTGGTCTGGCTCCGGAACATGCGGCCAGATATCCGCACCAGTTTTCTGGTGGACAGAGACAGCGTGTTGGTATTGCACGTGCGCTGATCATGAACCCGAAGCTGATCATTGCAGATGAGTGTATTTCTGCTCTTGATGTGTCCATTCAGGCGCAGGTTGTCAATCTGATGAAGGATATCCAGCAGGAGACCGGTACTGCGTATCTGTTTATCGCTCATGACCTTTCCATGGTTAAGTATATTTCTGACCGTATTGGGGTTCTGCATCTGGGACATCTTCTGGAGACTGGTACCACAGAGGAGATTTTCGAGAATCCAATGCACCCATACACACGAAGCCTTCTTTCCGCCATCCCGTCCCCGAACCCGGCAGTGGAGAAGAACCGTGTGGCTGAGACCTATGATTATAAGACCTCTGGAATGAATTATGGGGATGGTACTTATCACCATATTAGCGGTACGCATTATGTGAAATGTACCGATGCGGAGTTTGAGAAATTTAAGAGTATGCCGAAGCTGGAATACTAATAGTTAAGATTGCGCCTGCGTAGCGAATGAGTAAGCCGCTATGCAGGCGTATTTTGTGTGTTGAAAAGTTTGTCGAGGAGGGACGCATTCGGACAATGTGTATTAGTCACTCGCCAGAGCAACGCTCCAGCGAACTGATCGCCAACTGCGACTAATGCGTTCGGGAGAGCCTTGATGTATTGCGAAGCGTATAACTGTAAGTGCATGGAACAGTTACACCATAAATATGAGTGTAAAAGAAGGCTTCTCCAAATATAACAATAATGTCAAAAAAAAAGCAGGAAATCAGAAAAACTTTCGAAGCCAGTTTTGTTGCGTAATGGAAAAGAATGCCTTATAATATAGAAAAAGTGGGAATTTATGTATATAAAAACGGAAGCGAGTTGTGTATGAAAAAGAATACTGAGACAAATACATACGTAGTAGACAGAGAATACAGGCTTCAGTATATCGGTAAGAATCTTAAGAAGAGATTTCCTGATCTGAAGCTCGGGGATGTCTGTTATGAGAAATTCCGGAGAAAAGAGAATCCATGCCGCAATTGTCCGCTGGCACATAAGAACCGCAAGATGGACATGTTCTATAATGAAGACGAACAGAAGTGGATGAAGATCAATGCAGGCGAGATTGAGTGGCCAGGAGCCACAGGCTGCCACGTTATTCTCACCAGAGAGGTGACAGAGAAGAATCTGGATGAGCTTTGCCGTTTTGTAAATATGAAGAAGGAAGTAGTGGAGCGAAAGAACTCCTGTAAAGTCGAGCGGAATAAGCTTACAGGACTATTTTCCAGAGAGCCGTTTTTCCGGCAGACCGAAGCTTTTCTCAGTGTAAATGATATACAGCCAGGAGAATATTGTGTGGCTGCCATTGATATTGAGCATTTTAAGCTTTTCAATGAGTGGTACGGACAGGAAGCAGGAGACAGGCTTCTTGGAGAAATCGGTGCCCACCTTCAGAAAATGCGCCAGGAAGTTGGGGGGATTGCAGGATATATGGGAGGTGATGATTTCACCATTGTACTTCCAAATTCCGAAGAAATCCTGGAGAGTCTGAAGCGCAGAATCACAGGCTTCGTACGTGCATATGGCGGACATACCGGATTTCTTCCCGCTTTTGGATTTTATGTGATCGATGATCTGGATGTGAGTATTTCCCTGATGTACGACCGTGCGATCCTTGCCCAGGAGACTGTGAAGGGAAATTATGCAATACGTTCAGCCTATTACAGTGCAGATATGAAGACCAGGCTGGAGAACAATCATGTACTCCTTACCCAGGTTCAGGAAGGTCTGGAGAGGAATGAGTTTATCTATTATCTTCAGCCAAAGGTAAATCTGAACACTGGCAAGATTGTGGGACTGGAATCACTGGTGCGCTGGAATCACCCAGACAAGGGAATCGTGGCACCTGGATATTTCATTCCGGTTATGGAGAGCAATGGTCTGGTCACGGAACTGGACAAAAAGGTATGGGAGCAGGTATGCCAGACCCTGCAGGGCTGGATCAAAGCCGGACACCGGGTGATCCCCATTTCGGTCAATGTATCAAGTGTGGATATTTATGCAATCGACGTGGTAGAGCACTTCAAACATCTGGTGAAGAAATATGGGCTTCCGCCGGAATATGTAGAGCTGGAGATCACAGAGAGTGCTTATGTGGAGGAATACAAGGTGATCACCGGAGTGGCAGAGGAACTGCGGAATGCTGGCTTTACCGTTCTGATGGATGACTTTGGAAGCGGTTATTCTTCTTTAAATATGCTGAAGGATGTTAATGTAGACGTTCTGAAGATCGATATGAAGTTCCTGAAAATGGACGAGAACACCATGGGAAAAGGAATGGGTATCCTGGAGGCTGTTACCAGAATGGCCAATATCATGGGACTCCGCATGATCGCAGAGGGTGTAGAGACGGAGGATCAGATCAATTATCTGCTGAATATGGGCTGTATTTATGGACAGGGCTATTTCTTCTACAAGCCTTTACCTGTGGAAGAAATCAAGAGGATCCTTCTGGATGAGAACAATGTAGACTACCGCGGCATTCAGGCGCGGAAGATCGAGCATGTGCGCTTCAAGGATCTTTTCCAGTCGGAGCTGGCAAGTGACAGCATTCTGAACAATATTCTGGGACCGATCGCTATCTATGACGTGTACAAAGACAATGTAGAACTGGTGCAGGTAAATGACAAATATTGTCTTCTGATCGGACAGGATCCGGTAGACCTGGCTGAGAATGTACAGGTGCTTCAAGATATTTATCCCGATGACCGGCGCAAGATGCAGAATATTTTCCAGAGAGCTTTCCAGCGGCTGGCGGAAGGTGCAGAGGGCACTGTGCGCCGCAGGCGGAAGAACGGTCAGTATATGTGGATCAATATCAAGGCCTTTTTCCTGAGAGAGCAGGATGGACACCAGATGTTCTACGGCGCTGTCCGGGATGTGACCGAGGAGATGAACCAGTTCCAGAAGCTGATGGCTTATCAGGGAAAATAAGCTTCCATGTGATTTATAACAGCGCCTGACCTGGTAAGGTCTGGCAAAATAACGGGCGCTTGCAATTTCAGAAAGTTTGTGGCATAATCTGTGATAATAACTTAACGATCGGAAACAGCAGCCATCGGGCTTTTTTCCGACTTTATTTCAAAAATGACAGGTGAGAAAATGTCTGGCTTTACCAAAGAAATTATTATCAGGACTTTGTTTGAATTGCTGAATGAGAAGCCCTTAGCGAAAATTACAGTGAAAGATATTGTAGAACGCTGCGGCGTGAACCGGAATACCTTTTATTATCATTTCCGGGATATTTCCGATGTTGTGGAATGTGCACTTCTTCGGGAAGTGGATCAGGTCTTTGAGCGTCCGGTGGAAGTGGATTCTGTTCTGGAATGTCTTGAAGTACTGGTAAATCTGATCGGAGAGAAGAAGAAAGCTATGCTGCATATTTATTGTTCTGTGCAGAGGGAGACTTTTACCAGTGCGCTGGATAAGATGTGCCAGTACATTGTGAAGCAGTATATCATCCATAATTTTGAAGAAGAAATTATGGAAAAAGAGGATATGAAGGCGTTGATGCATTTTTATAAATGTGTGATGACCGGAGTGATTCTGGACTGGATGGATCACCGGATGTCCTATGACCTGACCGAATATGCAGGGAAGCTTCGAAGCCTCTATGGAAATACCTTCGAGAAAACATTGGAAAAGGCAGCAGGAACAAAGCCAGCGCATCAGAAAATCATATAAATTCTACCCGGATCCGGTTGCCGCAGGCGACATATCCGTTTAGACAAAAAAGGGATTGTGTCTGAATTTCAGACACAGTCCCTTTTTTGCCTGTTCCTTTTGGGAATTTTTCTCATTATAATAAGGGGCATGAAAAGAGGCAGAAGAAAGGAGGATCTGTATGAAGACGTCAGGTACTTTGAAAATTGCGCGAAGTGGATATATTGTAATGGCGGTTATCTTCTGTGCACTGGGAATTTTTCTTATGGCAAATCCGGAAGGTGCCATGAAAACTATCTGCGTGCTGGCTGGAGCTTTATTCATTGCAGACGGGATCATTAAGATCATCGGTTATTTTTCCAGGGATTTCTACTGCCTGGCTTTTCAGTTCGATTTAGGATTTGGAATTCTGATGATTGCCATGGGAGTGCTGATCCTGGTGAGAAGAGAAGCTATTTTTAAACTGGTCTTTGTAGTCTTCGGACTGCTGATCCTGGCAGATGCCCTGCTTCGAATCCAGATGTCGGTGGAAGCAAAAAAATTCGGGCTGAATCTGTGGTGGGCAATTTTGATCGTTGCTGTAGTGACAGGCGTGTTTGGAATGCTGCTTCTCATAGATCCGGCAGGCGGTGCAAGGCTGACGGTGATTTTCACAGGAATTGCATTTTTGCTGGAAGGAATTTTGAAGTTATGTGTGGTTATTTACACGGTAAAGCTTCGGAATGACGGCAATGTGGTTTATGAGGAGAAATTCACAGAGGTTGGACATTAATGATGCAGATAAGCTGTAAGTACAATGTAAAAAGGTAATCAGAAATTTCAACAGGTTACTATAACGGCAGCAGCGGGGCAGACAGCCACGTTACTATATAAAAAAATAGATTCCACGGAAAAAAATACATGTCCATGGGATTGGTATCATAGCTTAAACAAAGGAGGAGCATTATGAAACTGATTGACAAGGCAAAACAGGCAGCTATGGAAGGTGCAGTAACAAAAGCATTAGAATATCTGGAAAAGGATCCGGAGACAAATATTCCAAAGCTGATGGAGCTGGTTGACAAATTTACTCCGCAGGACTGGTATAAAGGCCAGAGGGATGCCATTCGTAATGCAATCCAGGATACAAGCAGCAACTGGTATAAGCTGATCATGAACCTGTATCAGCTGGATCCAGGTGTTCGAAAGGTATTTTTCCAGAACTTTATTGTAAATGCCAGCTTAAAGGGAAGCGCAAGACAGGAAGAGGTGGCCGCACAGAACAACTGTAACGTTCCGTGGGCGGTCCTTCTGGATCCTACCAGTGCCTGTAACCTGCACTGCACAGGATGCTGGGCAGCAGAGTATGGCCACAAGCTGAACCTGGATCTGGATACCATTGATTCCATTATCAGACAGGGGAAAGAGCTTGGCGTTTATATGTACATTTATACAGGCGGTGAGCCTACAGTCCGTAAGAAAGATCTGATCAAACTTTGTGAGATGCATCCGGACTGTGAGTTCCTTTCCTTCTCAAACGGAACACTTTTTGATGAGGAATTCTGTGATGAAATCTTAAGAGTAAAGAACTTCGTTCCTGCATTCAGCCTGGAGGGCTCCGAGGAAGCCAATGACGGACGTCGTGGTGAGGGAATCTATCAGAAGGTTATGCACGCAATGAAGCTGTTGAAGGACAGAGGACTTCCATTTGGTGTTTCTACCTGCTATACAGGTATGAACGTAGACAGTGTAAGCAGCGAGGAATATTTCGACAAGCTGATTGACTGTGGTGCATTATTTGCATGGTTCTTCCATTATATGCCAGTTGGAAATGACGCTTCACCGGAGCTTCTTCTGACACCGGACCAGCGGGAAGAAATGTATCGTGCAATCCGTAAATTCAGAAGTACAAAAGCAATCTTTACACTGGACTTCCAGAACGATGCCGAATTTGTTCACGGATGTATTGCAGGAGGAAGACATTATCTGCATATTAATGCAAATGGTGATGTGGAGCCTTGTGTATTTATCCATTATTCAAACTGCAACATCAAGGATACTTCTCTTCTGGATGCACTGAAGAGCCCGATTTTCCAGGCTTATCACGACAACCAGCCATTTAATGAGAACATGCTCCGTCCATGTCCGATGCTGGAGAATCCGGAGATCCTGCGACGCCTGGTTGAGGAGACTGGCGCGAAGTCTACAGACCTGCAGTCCCCGGAGAGCGCAGATCATCTTTGCGGCAAATGTGATAAATATGCAGCCTGCTGGAAAGAAAGAGCGGATCAGCTGTGGGATGAGAGACAGAAGGAGAAGGCTGAGAAGGCTGGCTGCTAATGGCCTGGCACAGGAAGCTGCCTTGAAAATAATTGCAAAATAAAGTCTGGGTATAGAGTGCCGCTTGTGACGGTCTCTATACCCAGGCTTTTTGTCTGCCATAGATTTTTGAAGATAAGGCGTTAATAATTATATGCGCCTTCGTAAGCATTGCAGCGCTCCTTGCGCTTGGACTGCTTCTCACAGCTGCTGCACCGGTCGCAGAATTCCTGCTCATAGCAGGTGGAACAGACGCAGTTCCTGCAGGCGTCGCGGTCATAGGCGGAGGTACAGGTGTAAGGCAGTTTATTATCGGTAGTCTTTTCTGACATTTGGATCACGCTCCTTTTTAATGTGATTATAGTGCGAAAAAATATGCGGTTCAATGGGAAAAATCCGAAAAAAGTAAGACGGATTTTTAGGCACTTTTTCAGGGAAGAAGATTAACAAAATTGACGTGGGTACAGTTTTCTGCTATCATAAATCTGTTATTTGATATTAGGCGAAATGAAAGTCAGTTACATTGCGTTTGTGGCGATTCTTGTGCGAAACAATAGAAAATGAGGTAAAAATAAAATGTGGATAGCAAATGACTGGAAAGAATACGAAGTAATTGATACTTCCTGCGGCGAGAAGCTGGAGAGATGGGGAAAATATCTCCTTGTCCGTCCGGATCCGCAGGTAATCTGGGATACACCGAAGACTGAGCCGGGATGGCGCAAGATGAATGCCCATTACCACCGCAGCTCCAAGGGCGGCGGGGAATGGGAATTTTTCGATCTTCCACAGCAGTGGGATCTCCATTATAAGGATCTTACTTTCCATCTGAAACCGTTTAGTTTCAAGCATACCGGACTTTTTCCGGAGCAGGCTGTAAACTGGGACTGGTTTGGGGATAAGATCCGCAAGGCAGGCAGACCGGTCAAGGTGCTGAACCTGTTTGCATATACAGGCGGTGCAACTCTTGCGGCAGCAGCTGCGGGGGCAGCTGTTACACATGTGGATGCTTCTAAGGGAATGGTGACCTGGGCGAAGGAGAATGCGGCAGCAAGTGGTCTTGCTGATGCACCAATCCGCTGGCTGGTAGATGACTGTGTGAAGTTTGTAGAGCGTGAAATCCGCCGGGGTAATCACTATGACGCAATTATCATGGATCCTCCTTCCTATGGAAGAGGCCCGAAAGGCGAGATCTGGAAGATTGAGGATGCCATTCATCCACTTGTGAAGCTTTGCACAAAGATCCTCAGTGACGATCCCCTGTTTTTCCTGATCAATTCCTACACTACCGGACTTGCCCCGGCTGTGCTTACTTATATGCTTGCAACGGAAATGCAGAAGTATAAGGGACATGTAGATTCCCAGGAGATCGGCCTTCCGGTGAAGGCAAACGGGCTGGTACTGCCATGCGGTGCTTCTGGAAGATGGGAAGCGGTTTAAAGGGGTTTTTACATAAAATAGAGCCAAACACTTGACAACCGACAATTTAGCATACTAAAATGGAAAAGATATACGAGGAGGATACACCAAACAGGCAACTGCCAAAGGAGGAATTTATGAAAAAATATACCGAAATGAATCATGAAGAGCTTCTGGCGCTGAAAAAAGAGCTGGATAAAGAATTCGAGGAGATCAAGGCACAGGGACTTGCCCTTGATATGTCAAGAGGAAAGCCAAGCAATGCGCAGCTGGCGCTTTCTATGGAAATGATGGACGTTCTGAGGGGCGATTCAGATCTGAAATGCGAGACCGGAGTAGATTGCCGTAACTACGGTGTGATCGATGGTATTCCGGAAGCCAAGCGTCTTCTTGGAGAAATGTCTGAGGTAGATCCGGAACACATTATCATATATGGAAACTCAAGCCTGAACGTTATGTTCGACAGTATTGCACGTTCCATGACTCAGGGTGTAATGGGAAATACTCCATGGTGCAAGCTTGACAAGGTGAAATTCCTCTGTCCTGTACCAGGTTATGACCGCCACTTCAAGATCACCGAATTTTTCGGAATCGAGATGATCAATGTTCCGATGACTCCACAGGGACCGGATATGGATATGGTAGAGAAGCTGGTAAGTGAGGATGCAGCCATCAAGGGAATCTGGTGTGTTCCGAAATACTCCAACCCACAGGGCTACACCTACTCGAAAGAAACTGTAGAGCGTTTCGCAAGACTGAAACCGGCAGCACCGGACTTCCGTATTTACTGGGATAATGCCTACAGCATCCATCATCTCTATGATGATAATCAGGATTTCCTGGTTGAGATTCTTGGGGAGTGTGCGAAGGCTGGCAACCCTGATCTTGTTTACAAATTCACATCCACTTCCAAGGTAAGCTTCCCTGGCTCCGGTATCGCAGCTGTAGCAGCTTCCAAGGCAAACCTGGATGATTTCCGCAGATATATGCAGGTTCAGACCATCGGTCATGATAAGCTGAACCAGCTCCGTCACGTAAGATTCTTCAAGGATCTTGACGGACTTCACGCCCACATGAGAAAGCATGCAGATATCCTCCGCCCGAAATTTGAGCTGGTGCTGGATACCCTTGACAAAGAGCTTTCCGGACTTGGAATCGGTGAGTGGACAAAGCCGCACGGCGGATACTTCATCTCTTTTGATTCCATGGATGGCTGCGCAAAGGCAATTGTAGCCAGAGCAAAAGAGGCTGGCGTTGTCCTTACTGGCGCAGGTGCTACTTATCCATACGGCAAGGATCCGAAAGACTCCAACATCCGTATTGCTCCATCCTTCCCTACACTTGAGGATCTTGGCAAAGCAGCACAGGTATTCGTACTTTGTGTGAAGCTTGTCAGTGTAGAAAAACTTCTCGGCTAAAAGCGTGCTGCTGTGAACGGCAGCCTTTCCGTAAAAGGTGGGCCATAATTTTCTAACAGGCTCTGAAACCGGAAATTCGCGCATAGAATGTAACCATGCCAGATCAGGAAAAGTACCTGGTCTGGCATATAAAAAGAGGCAGAGTAATCTACTGTTATCTGTGAACAGTAAGCATCTGCTTTTTATTGTCTTTACCCGTCTGCATTTGGAAGGCAGAAATAAATACCGGCTATGGAGTTTATTTCCCGCATAAGGTAAATAGAAGATGTGGTCGTGTAAAGGCAATAAGAATTCAGCATAATCAGGGAGGAATTTATGGCAAAAAATAAGGAAAAAGCAGGCGCAGGAAGAACGATTGTTATTTTACTTGTGGTTTTGCTGCTGCTTTTTACAGCAGGCGCTTATGGATATGGCGTGTACTACTTTTCCAGTCATTTTCTTCCAGGCTCTATGGTGAATGGCTTTAATTGTTCCTACATGACTTCAGAAGATACCGAGAAGCTTTTGAACCAGCGTGTGAGTGCTTATGTTCTTGCTGTGGAGACCATGAAAAACGGCCAGGAAGCCATTTCCGCCCAGGATGTGGGGCTTTCCTATGTGTCTACTGGCATTGTGAAGCAGCTGATCAGGGATCAGGACCGTTTTACCTGGTTTCTGGCCTTTAACCAGGATAAAAATTACGATATTTCAGAATCTCTCAGCTATAATGTGGAGCAGCTGCAGCAGGCTGTGGACAATCTGAACTGTATGCAGGCAGAGAACGTGGTCCAGCCTGTGGACGCCCAGATTCAGGATACCGGAGATTCCTTCGAAATCGTTCCCGAGGTGGTTGGAAATGCCCTGGACCGCACCAAGACAGAAGAAGTGATTGCCGCAGCAATGCTCCGTGGGAAAACTTCTGTAAATCTGGAGGACGAAAGCTGTTACCGGAAACCATCTGTGTACAGCTCTGATGAGCAGCTGAAATCCAACTGTGATAAAATGAACCAGCTGGCTAAGGTGATCATAACCTATGATTTTGCGGACCGCACGGAGACTGTGGACCGGAGCGTGATTAGGAACTGGTTCGGCTATGATGAGGACGGAAATGTGATCCTGGATGAAACTCTGGTGAGACAATATGTGGCGGATCTTGGCATGAAATATGATACCATGGGACAGACACGTACATTTCTGACTTACGATAACCGGGAAGTGGAAGTAAAAGGCGGCGATTACGGCTGGGTGATCGACCAGGATGAGGAAGTAAAAGCCCTGATCAGCGCCATTGAAAGCGGTGTAACCCAGGTACGTGAGCCTGTTTATCTTTATTCCGGTTACAGCCGTGGAACCAATGATATTGGCTCCACCTATGTAGAAATTGATCTGACAAACCAGCGCCTGGTTTTTTACCAGAAGGGAACTCCGATCGTGGATACCCCGATCGTAAGCGGAAACCCTGATATTGAAGGCTGCGGTACTCCTACAGGCTGTTACGCACTGGATGCCAAGGAATCCCCGGCAGTACTTACCGGAGAGGACTACGAGGCAAATGTGACCTACTGGATGCCTTTTGCTGGAAATGTGGGAATCCATGATGCTTCCTGGCGTTCTGAGTTTGGAGGAAACCTTTATCTGTGGGAGGGCTCCCATGGATGTGTGAATGTCCCATATGACAAGGCTTCCGAGATTTATGCGAATATTGAGGTTGGCATGCCGGTGGTTGTTTATGAGTAACTATTCAGCAGGTAATATTCCGCGAGGTGTTTTTTGTGAACAAAATTCACAGAAAACCCGGGAACCACGGTGCAAAATTATGCGAATGCATGATTTCTGTGCATCGCGAAGGGTGTAACTGTGAAGGAACTGAACCGTTTCGTATATGAATAAAACAAAGGAGATATAAAATCATGAAGATAGTAGTTTTGGCTGGTGGAACCAGTACAGAGAGAGAGATTTCCATCGTATCTGGTACCGGAATCTGCGGAGCACTTCGTCAGAAGGGCCATGAGGCAATTCTTGTAGATATTTTCTGTGGTGTAGAGAACGTTGACTGGGAAAATCCTTTCCCAGATGAGTATGATGTGGAAAAGGCAGCAGCATATATGAGCAGCTTTAATCCGCAGATCAAAGAGATGGAGAAAACCAGAAGAAGCTTTTTTGGCCCAAATGTTCTGGAACTTTGTGAAAAATGCGACATTGTATTCCTTGGCCTTCACGGTGCAAATGGTGAGGATGGCAAGGTACAGGCGGCCTTTGACCTGATGGGAATCCGTTATACAGGAACTGGCTATCTCAGCAGTGCCATGGCTATGGATAAGCGCATCACAAAGGAAGTGTTCCTGATGAACCATGTTCCAACACCAGGCGGATTTACCATGACAAGAGACAATCTGGAGAAAGACATTGCCAAACATGATCTTCAGTTCCCAGTTGTTGTAAAGACCAGCTGCGGCGGCTCCAGCGTTGGTGTTTATATTGTAAAGGATCAGAAGGAGTACGAGGATGCGCTTGCAGACGCAAGCCAGTACGGAGCTGATATTGTAGTTGAAGAATATATTAAGGGACGTGAGTTCTCTGTGGCAGTGGTAGATGACAAGGCTTACCCGATCATTGAGATCGCACCAATCCAGGGCTTCTATGACTACAAGAATAAATACCAGGCTGGTTCTACTGTAGAGACCTGCCCGGCTGAGATTTCCCCTGAGCTGACTGCAAAAATGCAGGAAAACGCAGTAAAGGCAGCGAAGGCACTTGGACTTACCGGTTACAGCCGTCTGGATTTCATGATGAAAGAGAACGGAGATATGTACTGTCTGGAGGCAAACACCCTTCCGGGAATGACTCCGACCAGCCTGATCCCTCAGGAGGCTAAGGTGCTTGGCATGGATTATCCGACACTTTGTGAGGAACTGATCCGTATTTCTTTAAAGAAGTACGAATAAAGATATAACGAAAAAGCATGAGGTGCCCTATTGGTATCGCAAAATTATTATTTCCCATATCAGACAGGACTTTATTTGGAGTGTGTGTCTGGTATGGGAATATATTGCATTAAGAGAAGTAGAAAATAAATAGTAAAAAATAGCATAAGGATCAAATTATATGAAAAATCTTACCCTGGAAAACCTGACCAAAGCCTGCGGCGGCATCTATTTCGGACCAGCCGACAAACTGGATCAGGAAGTTTCCTCTATTACAACTGACAGCCGCAAGGCAGAAGCCGGAACCTTATTTGTACCTATCGTAGGGGAGCGTGTAGATGCCCACAGATTTATTCCACAGGTGATGGAAGCCGGTGCCCTTGCCACCTTATCTGAGCGTACATTGGAGAATGCGGACTTTCCATACATCAAAGTGGAATCTTCCCTTCAGGCAGTGAAGGATATCGCAGAATTTTATCTGCAGCAGCTTCAGATTCCAGTTGTCGGAATTACCGGAAGTGTTGGAAAAACAAGCACAAAAGAGGTAATTGCTTCTGTCCTGAAAGAGAAATACCGTACCCTGAAAACCCAGGGAAACTTTAACAATGAGCTGGGACTTCCCCTCACTGTTTTCCGCCTTCGTGACGAGGATGAGATTGCAGTTCTGGAAATGGGAATCAGCGATTTTGGCGAGATGACACGTCTGGCAAAGATCGCAAGACCAGACACCTGCGTGATCACCAATATCGGTACCTGCCACCTGGAGAATCTGGGAGACAGAGACGGTGTGCTGAAAGCGAAGACCGAGATTTTCAAATATCTGAAAAAAGACGGTCACATTGTATTAAATGGTGATGATGACAAGCTTTGCACAGTAAAAGAGTATGAGGGAATCAAGCCGGTATTCTTTGGCATGGAAGATGACAAGGATATTTATGCAGATGAGATCGTAAGCAGAGGACTGAAAGGAATGACCTGCCGCATCCATGTTGGCGGGGAGTCCTTTACTGTGGATATTCCAATGCCGGGACGTCATATGGTGTACAATGCACTGGCTGCTACTGCAGTTGGCCGCGTTTATGGACTGACCCTGGAGCAGATCCGTCGCGGAATTGAGACGTTAGAGGCTATCAGCGGAAGATTCCATATGATCGAGACCGACCGTTTCCTGATCGTGGATGACTGCTACAATGCCAACCCAATGTCCATGAAAGCTTCTCTGGATGTGCTGAAAGACGGTGCTGGCAGAAGAGTGGCGATTCTGGGAGATATGGGAGAGCTTGGGGAGAATGAAGTCAAGCTTCACGCTGAGGTTGGAGAGCATGCAGCCCAGTGTGGAATTGATGTTTGTATCTGCACAGGTCCTCTTTCCGCAAACATTGCCAAGATGGCCAGAAAGAATCCGGATCTTACCGTTATCGAAGAACCAGACCGCGACAGCCTTCTGTCCCACCTGTCCACCTACGTAGAGACCGGCGACACCATCCTGGTAAAAGCATCACATTTTATGCAGTTCGAGAAAGTAGTCGCTGCATTGCAGGAAATGTAAAGAATGTAATACCCATTGTCCGAATGCGTCCCATTTAGACGAACTTTCAACCCATAAATAGGAATATGCAGAGAAACCACAGAATAAGTGGAATCCCCCCAGAATTTGACGAACGATTTATGTTTCACAGAAACGATGTGAGAGGTATAATGTTTTCAACAGGATGCTCCGTCCATAGGCGGGCATCATAAATGAAAGTATGGGAGGACATTATGCTGGAGAAAATCATGAACCTGCATATATTGCTCTACAGTATGGCGGCTCTTGGGGCCTTGGGAGCAATGGGAATGCTGGCAACACACCTCACCTACAGAAGAATGCTGAAAAGTACCGGAAGCAAGATGACTGGCACCAGAAAAAACACAGGATCAGGCAGCGGCATGAAAGTGAACCTGAAGGAAAAGTGGCTGAACCTGTGGAAAACGCGGGACAGGCTTCTTCACAGGATGAACCGGCTGGTGTGGTATCCGGCACTTTTTTCCACCGCCCTTCTTGGCTGTGCCATTTATTTTTCCACTGTTTTGAGGATGGAAGAGGGACTGCCTCTGACTTACCTGTATGTGGGGGCGGCGGTTCCCGTTGTTCTGCTGCTTTTGCGCCAGGGACTGGATTTCTCCTATAAGGAAGAATTGGTGATGAACACTCTGGTGGATTATGTGGAACAGATCCGGGCCTGGTCAGAAGAAATTCCGGCAGCGAAAAAGGCGGACCCTGTTTTGCAGGAGGAGATCGTGGACAAGATCACCAGCAGCATCCGGCAGACGGCCGCTTCCGGAAGCCATTTCAGCAAAATGCTCACACCGGAGGAAGAGAAGATCATGCGGGAGATCATCCGGGAATTTATGGTTTGATATCCGCACATAAAAGTAGTAAAATCAGGGCACAGGATTTTTCCTGCGCCCTTTTACTATGAGAAAGCGAGGAGTGCATTATGAAAATTGTGATTCTGGAGGCAGACAGCCTGGGACAGGATATGATATTTACGCCATTTGAGGCACTGGGAGAGGTGGTTATTTATCCCACCACAACTACAGAGGAGATGGAAGAGCGGACAAAAGATGCAGACGTGATCGTAGCCAACAAGGTTCCCATCTGTGAGGCTACCATAGGAAAGGCTCAGAATCTGAAGCTGGTATGCCTGACCGCCACAGGCATTAACAACCTGGATGGAGATTATCTGAAAAAGAGGGGAATCGCAGCCTACAACGTTGCCGGTTATTCCACAAACGGTGTGGCACAGCATACCTTTGCCCTTCTTTTCTATATTCTGGAAAAAATGAATTATTACGACAATTATGTAAAATCCGGAGAATATGCAAGAGGAACCTGCTTCTCCCACTTCGGCCAGAATTTCTTTGAGCTGGATGGGAAAACATGGGGAATCATTGGCCTTGGTGCGATCGGAAACAGGGTGGCGCAGATCGCGCAGGCATTTGGCTGCCATATTATCTGCTATTCCGCTTCCGGGAAGAAATATCATACAGAATATGAGCAGGTAAGCCTGGATGAGCTTCTTTCCCGTTCTGACATCCTTTCTGTACATGCGCCGCTGAATCCGTACACAGAGAATCTGATGACACTGGAAAAATTCCGCAAGATGAAGAAATCCGCTATTTTCCTGAATCTTGCCCGAGGCGCCATTGTAAATGAGCAGGATCTGTATACTGCTCTTACCGAAGGCTCCATTGCCGGTGCAGGCCTTGATGTTCTTTGCAAAGAGCCCATGGATCCGGAGAATCCGCTGCTTAAGATCCAGGACAGCAATAAACTGATCATTACACCGCATATCGCCTGGGCTGCAAAAGAGACCAGATTCCGTGTGGTAGATGAGGTTGTGAAAAATATCCAGAGGTTTCAGAATGGTGATTCTGTAAACCGGGTATATTAAAGAAGATTGATGTAAAACTGGCAGAGCGTGTTTTGGCTCATTTTGAATTGATTATGGAGGATACATGGCAAAAAAATATTATGCAGTACGAAAAGGCAGAAAAACAGGAGTATTTTTAACCTGGGCAGAATGCCAGAAACAGACTACCGGATTTTCCGGTGCAGAATTTAAAAGCTTTCCTACTATGGAAGAGGCGAGAGCTTTTGCCGGTGTGGGGGAAGAGCCCCCGCAGGAAGTACCGGGTGCAGCGCCGGGGAGGACGAATAACGAGTCTGAACTGCAAAACGCAGCAGTACCAGGAAATTACATTGCAGGAAATGTGACTCATGAAAGCTTGCTGGCAGAAGGAAAAGTCGTTGCCTATGTAGACGGCAGTTACCACTCCGGTACTGGCGAGTTTTCCTATGGAATGGTGATCCTGCAGGATGGAGAAGAGCATACCTTTTGCCAGAAAATGACAGATCCGGATCTGGCTCTGATGCATAATGTGGCTGGAGAGATCAAGGGCTCAGAAGCTGCCATGCAATATGCCATGGATCACAATATTCCGGAAATTGTCATTTACCATGACTATGAAGGAATTGCCAAATGGTGTACCGGTGCCTGGAAAGCCAACAAAACCGGAACGAAAGCCTACCAGGAGTTTTACCAGAAGGCATCCCAGAAAGTAAAGATCCATTTCGTAAAAGTAAAAGGCCATTCCAATGATAAATACAACGACATGGCGGATCAGCTTGCAAAAAAAGCTCTCGGAATCCTGTAAAGGATCCCGGGAGCTTTTGGGCATATGCGGCAATCGAGTCAAAGCACATGTCTGCATGAACCCTCTGGCAGATGCCGCAATCATGAGAACTAAGACAATTTATATCTGAGAACTGCTGAGAGCTCATAAGATCTTCTTGGAAGACCGTAATATCTGCTATAGCTTTTGGCTTCTGCAAAAAGAGGATCATAAACGTAGCCGTTGATCTCTGCCCATGCATGGGCGTTGTTGTTGCTTTGCTTGGCGTCTGCACAAACATAAACCTTCTTATAGCCGATTGCCTTGGCTAAGTAAGCAAATGCAGAGGCATCTGCGATACAGTCGCCTCTTCCGCGGAGAAAATGGTCGTTGGCATTGACTGCCGGCCAGTTCTTGCCGCCCTGGTCAAAGCGCCGCCAGGTGTAATAGTATTTCTTCATTACCCAGTTAAAACAGGTACGAAGCTTCTGGGATTTGGACATGCGGGAATTGGTGATCTCGGCAACAATCTGCTTGGAACGAAGGTCTGCAATCTGTGTCTGGGACATCTTCTTTCCATTGGCATTGTAGTAAGTGGAACCCTTTTTCTTACCGATCACGTGTCCTTTTTTATCGATAAAGTAGGTGAAGTTTTTGGTCCCACGTTTTACGGTTTTGTTCTTTAGCATGGTTCCATTGGCATTGAAATAAAAATAGTTTTT
Source organism: Blautia sp. Sow4_E7 (assembly GCF_052116245.1). Lineage (NCBI taxonomy): Bacteria > Bacillati > Bacillota > Clostridia > Lachnospirales > Lachnospiraceae > Blautia > Blautia sp. Sow4_E7. Next base: position 314,630 of record NZ_JBQKLL010000001.1, on the reverse strand, counting down.
CCCAATTTTCTGGAAACCGGTAAGACGCTTGCCATCTTTGTAATATCTTTTTTTGCCGCCTTTTATTGTTTCCCAGCCCTGTTTCTTAGGTGCGGGAGTAGGGGCTGCAGGTGCGGTGGTAACCACTTGTGTGGGCTGTGAGACTGCCGTTTCAGCTGCAAATGCAGATGTGGGTGTCAGTGTAAGTACGGCAGTCGTGAAGAGCAGGATAAGTGTTTTTTTCTTTTTCATATAAATCGCCTCCATAAAAATAAGCTGATAACTTAAAGCTACCCATATTATACTCAATCTTCCTCGATCACCTGTATTTCCAAATAATCGAAATCGATCTCTTCTATAAAATTATCCTGATAAAACCGTGCCTTGCTGTGCTTCTTGAAATCCCGGACTGTGGTATCAAGCCAGATGGGATTTCCAAGATCCAGTTCGTAGCAGATCTGCTCCAGACAGTGGAAAACCTTATGGGTTCGGGTTTCCTGGCGGTCATCACAGATCACGGTATCTTTTAACATGTGGTTATTTTTCCAGATCCGGCCCCAAAGACGAAACATTTTCGAACACCTCCCCATCATTTTGGAAATTCGTGACTTTTACCTTAACACTGTTTGGGAAAAGTTGCAACAGGAAAGTGGGGCGAAATTTCAGACTATTTTTTTATAAAATACAGCAAAAATACTTTTTAGCACGCTAAAGTGTTTTAGCTTGATTCTTGCGCGGAAATCTACTATAATTAACGGTAATATTTGTCACCAACTAATTACATCCAAATGAGGAGGATTTTTATTATGAAATTATATGATACCGGCGTGTATCTGCAGAACGGAAAGACGATTATTCCGGCAGAGGAAGCGCAGCTCCCTGTTTCAAAGGAAGAAGCAGCGGGAAATACCATTGCCTATTCTATTTTGAAAGCTCATAATACTTCCGGTAATATGGACAAGCTTCAGATTAAATTTGATAAATTGACATCTCATGATATTACCTTTGTTGGAATTATTCAGACTGCCCGCGCATCAGGGCTGGAGCGCTTTCCGGTACCTTATGTTCTGACGAACTGCCATAACTCCCTTTGCGCAGTAGGCGGAACCATCAATGAGGATGACCACATGTTTGGCCTTACCTGTGCGAAGAAATATGGTGGTGTCTATGTTCCGCCTCATCAGGCCGTTATCCATCAGTTTGCCCGTGAAATGCTGGCAGAATGCGGCAAGATGATCCTTGGTTCAGACAGCCATACCCGTTATGGTGCACTTGGAACCATGGCTATGGGTGAGGGAGGACCGGAGCTTGTGAAACAGCTTCTTTCCCAGACCTATGACATTAATATGCCAGGTGTTGTTGCCATTTATCTGAATGGCACTCCTCGCCCAGGCGTAGGACCTCAGGACGTTGCTCTTGCAATTATTGGAAAAGTATTTGCAAATGGCTATGTGAAGAATAAAGTAATGGAGTTTGTAGGACCTGGTGTGGCAAACTTAAGTGCTGATTTCCGTATCGGTATTGACGTTATGACCACTGAGACCACCTGCCTTTCCTCTATCTGGCAGACAGATGAGAAGATCCGGGAGTTCTATGAGATCCATGGAAGAGCCGGAAGCTACAAAGAACTGAAGCCAGGCGACGTAGCTTACTATGATGGCTGTGTGGAGATCGACCTTGGTGAGATCAAGCCAATGATCGCCATGCCGTTCCATCCAAGTAATACCTATACCATTGATGAAGTAAATGCAAATCTGGATGATATTCTTGCCGATGTTGAAAAAAGAGCACAGGTAAGTCTGGACGGTAAAATTCCATATACCCTTCGCAATAAGGTGGTAGATGGCAGGCTTTATGTGGATCAGGGAATCATCGCAGGCTGTGCTGGCGGCGGATTTGAAAATATCTGTGCAGCTGCTGATATTCTCCGCGGCAGCAGCATTGGTGCAGATGCTTTTACCTTAAGTGTATATCCGGCAAGTACGCCGATTTATATGGAACTGGCTAAGAACGGTGTTCTGGCAGATCTTCTTGAGACAGGTGCAGTTGTGAAAACTGCGTTCTGCGGACCATGCTTCGGTGCTGGTGATACTCCGGCAAACAATGCCTTCAGTATCCGCCATACTACCAGAAACTTCCCGAACCGTGAAGGCTCCAAGATCCAGAACGGCCAGATTTCTTCCGTTGCACTTATGGATGCCCGTTCTATCGCAGCTACAGCTGCGAACAAAGGCTTCCTTACCTCAGCAGAGAACTTTACAGGTGAGTACAGAGGCCAGAAATACTTCTTTGACAAGACAATTTATGACAACCGTGTATTTGACAGCAAGGGTGTGGCAGATCCGTCTGTGGAGATCCAGTTTGGACCGAACATTAAGGACTGGCCGAAGATGCCTGCACTTGCAGAGAATCTGGTACTGAAGGTTGTATCCGAGATCCACGATCCGGTAACCACCACAGATGAGCTGATCCCGTCTGGTGAGACTTCTTCCTACCGTTCCAATCCTCTTGGACTGGCTGAATTTACCCTTTCCAGAAAGGATCCGGCTTATGTAGGACGTGCGAAAGAGATCCAGAAGGCAGAGCATGCCATCGAAAACGGCGAATGTCCGGTTGAGGCAGTTCCGGAGCTGAAGCCGGTTATGGAAATCGTTCATAAGGATTATCCGGAGGTTGGCAAAGGAAACCTTGGAGTAGGAAGTACCATTTTCGCTGTGAAGCCAGGAGATGGTTCCGCCCGTGAGCAGGCAGCTTCCTGCCAGAAGGTACTGGGCGGCTGGGCAAACATTGCCAACGAATATGCTACCAAGCGTTACCGCTCCAACCTGATCAACTGGGGAATGCTTCCATTCCTGATCCCGGCTGGAGACCTTCCATTTGCAAACGGTGACTACCTGTTTTTCCCGGAAATCCGCAAGGCTGTTGAGGAAAAAACAGAGAATATTACAGGCTATGTAGTAAAAGAGAGCGGACTGGTACCGTTCACAGTTACACTTGGGGAGCTGACAGATGATGAGAGAGAGATTATTCTGAAAGGCTGTCTGATTAATTACAATAGAAAATAGAACTGTTATGAGGCAGGTCATTCTTTCTTTGTAGAGAGTGGCCTGTTTTTTTTCTATTCTCCAAAATATTCTGAATAATTATAATAATTGATAAAATACACAGAAATACAATATGGAATAATAAAATAAAACAGAAATAAATGAAAAAATACACGAAAAAGTATTGACAAATCAAAGGCGAGATGGTAATATAAGCTCATCAAAAGAAAACAAGAGAAAAAAGAAAAAACAACTTCATAAAGAAAGGAGCTTCGTGATTCCAATGGGAACATAAAATCTTTCTAATCAATATAAGAGAGACAGGGATTGCATTTCCTGCAAGAAGACCTGATACGAGAACCGTGTAAATAGAGAATTTAGTATCACTTGATTCAGCTGATACTTAGAAACGTATCAAAGGTAAATAGAAGCGATCACTTATATTGAATATCTGTCCACCACTAATACAAAGATCTGGAACTTGTGTAAAGAAACATTTCTCCAGAGAATATAACCCTTATCACAGATAAGAACGATATTTTGAGATCCATATTGAACCTTTAGAATATGAATCGAAGCTTTGCATTAGAAGAATATCACATTTGATATTCCAGTCAGAAATATATCTGGAACTTCCGCTCAAACTTTTTTCGTATAATACATATGAGAGAGCATATGAACCAGTAAGTGGTTTTGGATTTAACCTATTTAAGTTTGAAATTGTTTATGATAATGATTCAGAGCTTAAGAAGTGTATCCGGTATTTCTGCAAACGAAATTATAACCCGTGAAATTATAATTTCAATCTATCAAACTTCTAAATAAACCGAATGATAAACATCATATCGTTTATGAGCAGGAAATAAGTCAAGATATTTTAAATAAAAGAACAACTAAATATAGAACAACTGAATAAAGACCACGTAAATATTAAATTGTAAATCAATTTGAAAAACGAGGAAAAGACCATTGAATACTGAAGAATTTTAGGACGGTCATCATTTGAAATCGAAGTAAAATGATGACCGTCCTTTTCTGCGTGTTGGAAAGAAAAGTGACATATGATCTGCATCGCGGAAGATAGCGCTGACAGAGGGAAATGCTTGTAAAACGGGGAGGGTTCCGCTATAATTAGGCAAAGAAATGCCTATAAGTGAATCAATGGAAGGATAAAAAGAATGTTCAGTGGAAAAATAGAGGATTACATCCTTTTTGAAGATAAAGAGATTATCGTTTGCCGCAAACCGGCGGGAATAGCCGTGCAGAATGCCAGGATCGGTGCCATGGATCTGGAGAGCAGCCTGAAAAATTATCTTGCAATGAGGGCTGGGGATGGGAGAAAGATGCCGTATCTGGCAGTGATCCACAGGCTGGACCAGCCGGTGGAGGGTGTTCTGGTATTTGGAAAGACACCCAAGGCAGCGAAGGCGCTAAGTGCGCAGATCACAGCTGGAAAGATGGAGAAAATTTATCTGGCAGTGACATATGGGCAGCCGGATATAAGGGCATGTGAAATGGAGAACGGTAACAATGAAGACGGAAGTAAATCCGTTGTTCTGGAAGATTACCTGAAAAAGGATGGCAGAACTAACACCTCCGCAGTTGTAAATGCGGGAACCCCGGGTGCGAAGAAAGCCAGACTTTCCTACGAGGTTCTTGGGGAAGCTAAGGATAAAATTTCGGGAAAGAAAAAATGGCTGCTTCGGATCCATCTGGACACAGGCCGCCACCATCAGATACGGGTGCAGATGGCACATGCCGGAATGCCCCTGGCAGGCGACCGGAAATATGGAGCCGGCGGAAATGTGACGATAGGAGCTGGAAACCTGGCACTGTGTGCAGCAAGCCTTACTTTTTCCCATCCACTCACCGGGAAGAAGATGAAATTTGAAACTAAACCAGAAGGTACGGAATTTGCAGAATTTCAAATGTGAAAAAAATCTAAAAACTATGGACGTGGAACGGAAAATGTGTATAATGTAAAAGCAAGATTAAACTGAGAAAAAAGACTGTGAAGTAGATAATATTCAACATTCAGATGAGGAGTGAATAAAATGAAAAAAGCAGTAGTGATACCTGCTGTTCTTCTGGCTGCATTATGCACTTTGACCGGGTGTAAGAAGGAAGAGGTACAGAAAGTAATTGCCCCGCTGGTAACCGATGGGCAGACTACAGAATCCACAGAGGAAGTTCAGGAAGAGACGGATCCTGTGATTCCAGAGATTGATACAACAGTAGAAATCCAGGCAGGAGCCCGTGTGGCAGTTGTCAGCAAGAGCACAAGCGGTGAATTCTGGAACCTGGTTAAGAAGGGCATGGAGCAGGCCATTGCAGATGTAAATGAGGCTTATGGTTTCCAGAAGGATGACCAGGTGACCATGACCTTCGAAGGAGCCAGTGATGAGAAGGATGTGGAGAGCCAGGTAAATACTCTGGATGCGGTAATTGCAGAGAATCCGGATGTCCTTTGCATTTCTGCAAGCGATATGGATTCCCTTCAGGCACAGCTGGAGGCAGCCAAGGAGAATGGAATCCCGGTTGTGGCATTTGACTCCGGCGTCAGCGACAGCAAGATGATCCGGGCCTTCCGAGGCACCGATAATACCCGTGTAGGCGAGATTGCAGCGTACAGACTGGCAGTCTCCATTGGAAAAATGGGAAAGGTTGCTGTATTTTCTGCCCAGGAGAAGACACAGAGCATTCAGGAGCGTGTAGCGGGCTTTACCAATTACATTGCCAATTATCCGGATATTGAGGTTGTGGATGTGATCTACCAGGATCAGGTGGATGATATGACCGCTGCCATGCAGGAGGTTCTGGATAAGAATCCACAGTTAGACGGCGTATTCTGTACCAATGCAGATATTTCAGACATGTATTTAGACATGGAGAAAGATGAGACAAAGGATCCGGTTGTGATGGTTGGAGTTGATGCTACGGCGAAGCAGCAGGATGCCATCCGCAATAATAAAGAGGTAGGTGTGGTTTCCCAGCAGCCTTATGCCATGGGCTATCAGACAATCTGGACAGCACTTATGACCACAGCACCGAAGAAGAGTGTGGAGATTACCAGAAATGTACGGATCGATCCGGCATGGATCGATGGATCTGTGATTGACGATCCGGCTTATAGTGCATATTTGTATGCGAACTGATTTTGACAAGGGAAAATCAGGGAACAGTACAGAAACTAGAATCGTTACGGTTGCTGGTCATGGAGTGAACAGTAACTCGTTACGAAAGAAATCAATACTTAATTTACGAAAGAGAAACTGCTTTGTATAGCATGATTTACCAGAGAATGGGAATGCTGATACAAGGCAGTTTTTTTCATAGTTTTTGACATATTTTAGACAAATTGGCAGGGGGTGTCTGAATTTTAGTCAATGTTTAACAATTGTATAACGACAAAATAACAGGAATTTGTTAGCATGTAATTACTTTTTGAAGTGTGAAAAAATTGACGAAATGCTATAAAATAGAAGTTGATTTTTAAATAATTTGCACAAAAAAGTTGCTATCCACCCAGGATTGTGTTAAAATCTGTCTATAAAATGAGACTTGAGACAGGAGGCTTTTATGAAAAAATGGGGAGATATCATCAAGAATATGACTTTGCTTAGTCAATTTAGCTTATCTTTTATTACTCCTCTGCTTTTATGCCTGCTGATCTGCTGGTGGATGAGTACGAATCTGGGAATAGGAGCATGGATTTTTATTCCTGGCTTTATTTTCGGACTGGGAGGTTCCTTTACAGTAGCCTATAAGCTATACCTCTCCGTAACCGGCCATCAGAAAAAAGAGAAAAAGAAGAATAAAGTTTCATTTAACCGACATCATTAGAGTAACAGAAGGGAGTTTTCTATGGGCAGAATGTTTGCAGATGTGCAGCCAGCCGTGAAGAAAGAGACGAAAAAGGTTGCCATTGGTACATTTATATGCGTGATTTTAATGTGGGCTGTATTTGGAATTGGGCATCTGGCAGCACCGGAGCAGATTCCATTTGATTATACAGTGATCCTTGCCGGATTTATAGGCGGGGTGGTGGCAGTACTGAATTTTTTCCTTATGGGACTGACTGTTCAGAAGGTGGTATCCATGGAGGATGACAAACAGGCTGCGGCGAAGATGAAGACCAGTTATACCCAGCGAATGACATTTCAGATCCTCTGGGGCATTCTGGCAATTGCAGTTCCCTGTTTTCAGTTTGTAGCAGGACTTCTTCCATTGCTTTTCCCAAACATTGTGATCAAGACCGTGGGAATCATTGGCGGAAAGAAAGCTGCATAACCATATGTAAAATTTAAAATGACAGGAGGTGAGAGTACATGGACATAGAAATAACCGGTGGCAGGATATTCTATACGTTTCCCTTTGAAGTACCGATCCTGGGGAAATTCCAGATCACGGAGACGCTGGTGGTAAGCTGGCTGGTCATGCTTTTGATCACAGGCTTATGTATCTGGCTGACACATGATCTGAAGGTGGAAAAGATATCCAAGAGACAGGCAGTGGCCGAGCTTCTGGTGGAGACAGCCAATAAGTTCGTGATTGGCAATATGGGCGAGAAATTCAGGTATATGATTCCTTTTGTGGCAGCACTTTTTGCTACCAGTGTGGTATCCAACCTGATCAGCCTTGTGGGACTTCGAAGCCCTACAGCAGACCTTTCTACAGAAGCTGCATGGGCAATTGTGGTATTTACCATGATCACGGCGCAGAAGATCAAGACAAATGGTCTCGGCGGATATATGAAGGGATTTACAACTCCAATCCCCATTATGACACCGTTTAACATTCTTTCCGAGATCGCGACACCGATCAGTATGGCATGCCGTCATTTTGGAAATATCCTTTCCGGTGTAGTTATCAACGGTCTGATCTATGCAGCACTGGCGCTGGCAAGCTCCAAGCTGTTCGGACTGATTCCAGGTATTGTAGGTGATGTATTATCGAAGATCCCGTTCCTGGATGTTGGTATTCCGGCAATCCTGTCAGTTTATTTTGACTGGTTCTCCGGAATCATGCAGGCATTTATTTTCTGTATGCTGACTGTCATGTATATAGCGAATGCTGCAGAAGAGTAAGCACGTTTTTAAAAAAGAGAAATCATAAATAACAGGAGGATTTGATTATGGATTTTACAGTATTGGCAAAAGGTATCGCACTGGCTGGTTGTGCAATTGGTGCTGGTCTTGCACTGATCGCAGGTATTGGACCTGGTATTGGAGAAGGTAACGCAGTTGCGAAAGCTCTGGAAGCAATCGGACGTCAGCCGGAGTGCAAAGGTGATGTAACATCTACCATGCTTCTTGGTTGTGCTATCGCAGAGACCACCGGTATTTACGGTTTCGTAACCGGTCTGCTTCTGATCTTCGTTGCACCTGGTACCTTCATGAAATTCCTTGGATAATTAAGGACAAGTACAACAGGAGGTTAGAACATGCAGGTACAGGAACTTGTAGGAATTGTGCCGTGGACGTTTGTCGCACAGATCTGCAACCTTTTTCTCCAGATGTATCTGATAAAAAGATTTCTGTTCAAGCCTGTCAATGAAATGCTCCAGAAGAGAAGAGCAATGGCAGATGCCGAGATCCAGGATGCCACAAAGGCCAAGGAAGAGGCGCTTGCCATGAAGACAGAGTATGAACAGAATATGCAGCAGGCCAAGGCGAAGGCCAGCGATATTGTTACAGAGGCACAGAAGACAGCTTCCCTCCAGAGTGAGGAGATCCTAAAGAGTGCAGCCTCTGAAGCCCGCGCTATGAAAGAGAAGGCTGAGAGCGACATTGCACAGGAGAAACGCAAAGCTGTCAATGAAGTGAAAAATGAGATCGGCGGCATGGCAATGGAGATTGCCGGCAAGGTGATCGAGCGTGAGATCAAGGAAGAGGATCACGCGAAACTGATCGACGAGTTTATTTCGAATGTAGGTGAGGCATCATGACGCAGATTGCCAGATTATATGGCGGCAGCATGTATGACCTTGCTGCCGAAGAACAGCTTACCGACACTGTGTTGGAGCAGATGCAGACCATCCGGCAGCTTTTCCGGGAAAATCCCGATTATGTGAAATTGTTGTCAGAACCCTCTATTCCCAAAGAAGAGAGGACAAAGCTTCTTGATATTGCATTTGGAACAGAAGCAGAACGGTATCTGGTAAATTTTCTGAAGCTGCTGTGTGAGTGCGGAATCCTGGGAGAGTATTCCGGGTGCTGCGAGGAATTTACACGGCGGTACAATGTGGACCATAATATTGCTACTGCAGTGGTGACCAGCGCGGTTGCACTGACAGAGGAGCAGATGGCAGCGCTTAAGGACAAGCTGGAGAAGATTAGCGGCAAGACCGTTACCCTGACCCAGAAGACAGATCCTACAGTGCTTGCAGGTCTTAAAGTGGAATTGGAGGGCAGACAGCTGGACGGTACGGTAAAGAGTCGTCTGGATGGCCTTTCCAGGAAATTAAACGAGCTTATAGTATAAGGATGGATAGAGAAAATGCAGCTTAAACCTGAAGAAATTTCAAAAGTCATCCGCAGTCAGATCAAATATTACGATAACGCCATCAAACAGAATGAGACCGGTACCGTTCTCATGGTTGGTGATGGTATTGCCAGAGCCAGCGGTCTTATCAACTGTATGGCAGGCGAGCTTCTTGAATTTGAGGACGGAAGCTTCGGAATGGCACAGAACCTGGAAGAGAACAGTGTCTCTATCGTATTATTTGGTGATGATTCCGGCATTGGCGAAGGTCAGACCGTAAAGCGCACCGGAAAGGTGGTATCCGTTCCGGTTGGAGAGGCTATGATCGGGCGTGTTGTAAATGCCCTGGGACAGCCTATTGACGGTGCTGGACCTGTAGTGACAAGTGAATACAGGGCAATTGAGAGCCCGGCACCAGGTATCTGCGAGAGACAGGGCGTTAACCAGCCTCTGCAGACCGGTATTAAGGCAATTGATTCCATGGTTCCTATTGGAAGGGGCCAGCGTGAGCTGATCATCGGTGACCGTCAGACTGGTAAGACCACTCTGGCAGCAGACACCATTATCAACCAGAAGGGCAAGGACGTGATCTGTATCTACGTAGCAATCGGACAGAAGCGTTCTACAGTATCTTCCCTGGTTGAGACACTTACCAGAAACGGCGCTATGGATTACACCATTGTTGTAGCGGCTACTGCTTCTGAAGCCAGCCCGCTGCAGTACATTGCACCATATTCCGGATGTGCAATGGGTGAATACTTTATGTATAAGGGAAAAGATGTGCTGATCATTTACGATGATTTAAGTAAGCATGCAGTTGCTTACCGTGCGCTTTCCCTGCTGATCCGTCGTCCACCGGGACGTGAGGCATATCCTGGAGATGTTTTCTATCTCCATTCCAGACTTCTGGAGCGTGCGGCCAGACTGGACGAAGCACACGGCGGTGGTTCCCTGACTGCCCTTCCGATCATCGAAACACAGGCAGGAGACGTTTCCGCATATATTCCGACTAACGTTATTTCCATTACAGACGGACAGATCTTCCTGGAGACAGAGCTGTTCCATTCCGGCGTTATGCCGGCTGTAAACCCTGGTATTTCCGTATCCCGAGTTGGTGGAAATGCACAGATCAAGGCAATGAAGAAGGTTGCCGGTACTTTGAAGCTGATTTATTCCCAGTATCGTGAGCTGCAGAGCTTTGCCCAGTTTGGATCTGATCTGGATGCAGATACCAAGGCCAGACTGGAGCAGGGTGCCCGTATTGTGGAGGTTCTGAAACAGAACCAGAATGCACCGGTTCCAGTTGAGAAGCAGGTAGCGATCCTTTATGCGGTAACCAAGGGAATCCTTTCCAAGGTTGCCACAGAGGATGTAAGAAGCTATGAGGCTGGTCTTTATACCTGGCTGGACAGCGATGCACAGGGCGCTGCTGCTATGCAGGAGATCCGCTCCACAGGCGCGTTATCTGCGGAGACAGAAGGCAAGCTTAAGAGCGCGCTGGAACAGTATACTGAGAATTTTGTGAATACAAGACCTGAGAAATAAATTGTGACAAGGAGGACTTTTTATGGCTGCAAACATGAAAGCGGTAAAGCTGCGTATCAAAAGTGTGCAGAGCACCATGCAGATTACCAAGGCAATGGAACTTGTAGCATCCTCCAAACTGCGTAAAGCAAAAGAAAGGGCTGAAGTCTGCAGGCCGTATTTTGAGACCATGCATCAGACTCTGGCGGATATTGCACAGGGAAATACAGATTTTTCCTCTGTCTATGCAAGAGAATCCCAGAATGAAAAGCGCTGCTACGTGCTGATCGCTGGCGACCGTGGTCTGGCTGGCGGATATAACACCAACCTGTTTAAATGTCTGGAAGCAGCCTCATCTGGACAGGATTTTGTTGTCCTTCCCATTGGGAAAAAGGCTGTGGAGTATTCGAAGCGAAATGGATTTGCCTGTGTTACGGAGAGCTTCGGCGAGATTGCTGATGTTTCCGTGGCAGACTGCTTTGAGATGGCGAATCTGCTCTGCGGGGAATTTAAGAAAGGGGAGTTCGGACACATTGATCTGTGTTATACCAGATTTGTTTCCATGCTTTCCCAGCAGCCATCGGCAATCCCGGTGCTGCCTTTAAATGACCTGACCAAGGAGCAGGATACAAAGAGCATCCGGAATCTGATCCTGTATGAGCCAGATGCATCTGAGGTATTTGAAGCCATTGTTCCGGAGTATCTGGCAGGACTGATCTATGGTGCTGTGTGCGAGAGTGTGGCCAGCGAGCTGGCAGCAAGACGTACCGCCATGGAGGCTGCGACCAATAATGCTGAGGAAATGATCGAGAAGCTGAATCTGCATTACAACCGGGCACGTCAGGCAAGCATCACGCAGGAGATCACAGAGATTGTTGGAGGTGCGGAAGGAGTATAAGATAGGTGCAAAATATCGCTTGATAAGTTGCAAGTATACAATATTCTTCCGCTGGCTGACAGGTGAAAAAGTGTGGTATAGTGAAAAATATAACGAAGTATCACTGTACAGATTTTTCAGAGCGTCAGTCACAGAAATAATGATGATTATGAAGGATAGAATCCTTCAATCTATAAGGAGACTGCTAAATGAGCGAAAAACACATTGGCGAGGTGGTGCAGGTAATCGGACCGGTACTGGATATCCGGTTTGGCCATGATGAGCTGCCGGCACTTCTCAATGCCATCGAAATTGATCATGAAGGCACCAAGCTCACAGCAGAGGTTGCCCAGCAGATCGGGGATAATACGGTACGCTGTATCGCCATGAATTCCACCGATGGTCTGGTAAGGGGCACCAAGGCTGTAGATACCGGTGAACCAATCAAGGTTCCGGTTGGGGAAGAGTGCCTGGGACGAGTATTTAACCTTCTGGGTGATCCGGTAGACAATCTTCCGGCACCAGAGACCAAGGAGCACTGGGCGATCCACCGTCCGGCACCATCCTATGAGGAGCAGATGCCAGCTACCGAGATTCTGGAGACTGGTATCAAGGTCGTAGACCTGATCTGCCCTTATGCAAAGGGTGGTAAGATCGGTCTGTTCGGAGGTGCTGGTGTTGGTAAAACAGTTCTTATCATGGAGCTGATCCACAACGTTGCTACAGCACATGGTGGACTTTCAGTATTTACAGGTGTTGGAGAGCGTACCCGTGAGGGAAATGACCTTTATAATGAGATGAAGGAGAGCGGCGTTATCGACAAGACGGCTCTGGTTTATGGCCAGATGAACGAGCCGCCGGGAGCACGTATGCGGGTTGGTCTTTCCGGGCTGACCATGGCAGAGTATTTCCGTGATGTAAAGAATCAGGATGTGCTTCTTTTCATTGACAATATTTTCCGTTTTACACAGGCTGGTTCAGAGGTTTCCGCGCTTCTTGGACGTATGCCTTCTGCGGTAGGTTATCAGCCTACACTGGCGACTGAGATGGGTGCCCTTCAGGAGCGTATCACTTCTACCAGAAAGGGTTCCATCACATCTGTACAGGCTGTTTATGTACCTGCCGATGACCTTACAGACCCGGCTCCGGCTACCACATTTACCCATCTGGATGCGACCACCGTACTTTCTCGTGAAATCGCCAGCCAGGGTATTTATCCGGCAGTGGATCCCCTTGATTCCACCAGCCGTATCCTTTCCCCGGAGGTAGTTGGACAGGAGCATTATGAGATCGCACGTGCAGTACAGAGAGTTCTGCAGCGTTATAAAGAACTGCAGGATATTATCGCTATCATGGGTATGGATGAGCTGTCTGAGGAGGACAAGCTGACAGTCAGCCGTGCACGTAAGGTGCAGCGATTCCTGTCACAGAGCTTCTCTGTTGCAGAGCAGTTTACAGGTATGCCGGGACAATATGTTCCGCTGAAAGAGACTCTCCGTGGATTCAAGATGATCCTGGATGGCGAGTGCGACAGCATTCCAGAGAGCTGCTTCCTGTTTGCAGGAACCATTGATGACGTATTTGAGAAAGCAAAAAATAACCAGAATCAGTAAAGGAGGCTGCCTATGAGGACATTTCCCCTTAGAATCGGTACCCCCGACGGCCTGCTTTTTGAGGGAGAGGTGCAGCGCATTGTGTGCCGCAGCATTACCGGTGATCTGGCAATCCTGGCAGGACACTGCAATTTCTGTACCGCTCTTGGAATGGGCGAGGCCCATGTGATACTGGAGGATGGCACCAGCCGCAGTGCAGCATGTATCGGCGGTATGCTCACCGTGATGGACGGCAATTGCAGCCTTCTTGCAACCACCTGGGAATGGCAGGAAGACATTGACGCCGACCGCGCCGGCAGAGCCAAAGACCGCGCCCAGGAAAAACTGGCCCAGGGCGGCCTTTCCGATAAAGAATATAAGATCGTGGAAGCCAAGCTGCAGAGGGCGCTGGTGAGACTTAGTGTGAAAAGTTAAGAAATGATGGAAAAGGACAGTTATACCTGAAAAGTATGAAAGGGGAGACTGTCCTTTTTGAAGTTGAAAATTTCCCGTCTGCTGGTTTCATTTTGCAAGAAAAAATGAAACGTACCGCTTTAAAACGTCAAACTCCCATCACATAAAAGCGTTGACATAAAAGTGTGGGGGCGTTACAATAAGGTATCGGGAAAAATGTGAAAAAAGGGCTGGAGTGAACCGGTCCTTTTATTACTTTCCAACAAAAACGAAGCCTGGAGGAGAAAATGTGAATATGACGAAGAGGGTTACTGTGCAGGTCACAAACAGTAACTGAAATTACAACAGCCAGGCACTATAAAATGAAAAAGCAAATAAGGGGGACGATTTGAAAGAAAGAGAAACATTTGGATCGCGGCTGGGATTTATCCTGGTTTCTGCTGGATGCGCCATTGGACTTGGAAACGTGTGGAAGTTTCCGTATATGGCGGGAAAATACGGCGGAGCGGCATTTATTCTGATTTATCTGGTATTTTTGGTACTGTTGGGACTGCCGGTTCTGGTATGTGAATTTGCAGTAGGACGTGCAAGCCGTAAAAGTACGGCAAGGGCATTTCACGATCTGGAGCCAGAGAGGGCGAACTTTCACAATTTCAGCTACATGAGCATGGTTTCCAACTATGTGCTGATGATGTTTTATACCATGGTAGCTGGATGGATGCTCTATTATTGTTACGCCATGGCAGCAGGCAAGCTGGCCGGGAAAGACTCCACACAGATAGCAGACTATTTTACAGGACTTCAGGGATCAGCTGGTACAATGACCTTATGGATGGTTATTGTAGTTGTTTTATCCTTTGGTGTGTGCTCCTTAGGCGTGCAGCGTGGCCTGGAGAAAATTACAAAAGTAATGATGCTGTGCCTCCTGTCACTTATTGTAGTTTTGGCTATCCATTCCCTTACACTTGACGGTGCAATGGAGGGCGTGAAGTTTTATCTGGTACCGGATTTCACCTCTATGAAAGAAATCGGAATCGGAAATGTGATCTTCGGCGCTTTGTCTCAGGCATTCTTTACACTGAGTATTGGTGCCGGTTCCATGACGATTTTTGGAAGCTACCTTGGAAAAGACAGATCCCTTCTGGGAGAATCCATTCACATTACAGTGCTGGATACCTTTGTGGCACTGATGGCGGGACTGATCATTATTCCGGCATGCTTTGCATTTGGTGTAGAGCCAGGCGCTGGCCCGGGACTTGTATTTATTACTTTGCCAAATGTATTTAACCAGATGGCAGGCGGAAGATTATGGGGCGCACTGTTTTTCCTGTTTATGTCCTTTGCTTCCCTGTCTACTGTAATTGCGGTGTTTGAGAATATTTTGTCTTATTCCATGGACCGAAAAGGCTGGAGCCGTGGAAAAGCTGTTGCAGTAAATATGGTGGCGATGATCCTTCTTTCCCTGCCTGCAGTTCTGGGATTCAATGTGCTGTCTGGCATTCAGCCGCTGGGTGCAGGAACCAACATTATGGATCTGGAGGACTTCATTGTGTCCAATAACATTCTTCCACTGGGATCCGTAGTATTTGTAATGTTCTGCGTATCAAAGTATGGCTGGGGATGGAAGAACTTTATTAAAGAAGCTGACACCGGAGAGGGCCTGAAATTCCCTACAAATGTGCAGAAATATATGTTATACGTGATTCCGGCGGTTGTAGTTGTGATTTATCTGAAAGGGTATTATGATATGTTCAGCCCGAAAGGACCGGCTGTGCTGGCGGTGTGGATGATTGTGAGTCTGCTGGTACTGGGCTTTGTGGGATGGATCATCTTTGGGAAGAAAAAGACGAAGCGTTAAGAAAGCGCATAATGATTTTTACTGGCCTTGTCAGTGTACAGAAGTATCAGATGAAGTTGTTGAAAAAGATATGAAATTAAGCAAAGAGGAGTGACATAAAATGATAGCGGAAAAAATGAAACCTTACGTAAAAAACAATTCTGCAATCCGTATGATGTTCGAGGAAGGCAATCGCCTTCGTGCCATTTACGGACCGGAGAATGTATTTGATTTCAGCCTTGGCAATCCAAGCGTCCCGGCACCGGACTGCGTGCGCCAGGCAATCATCGACCTGGTAAACGAGGAAGAGCCTACCGTACTTCATGGCTACATGAGCAATGCAGGCTTTGAAGATGTGCGCCAGACAATTGCAGAGTCCCTGAACCGCAGATTTGGCACTTCTTTTGCAGCGAAAAACCTGATCATGACAGTCGGTGCCGCAAGCGGACTGAACGTAGCATTTAAGACAATTCTGAATCCAGGGGAGGAAGTAATTGTTTTTGCACCGTATTTCCTGGAGTACGGTGCATATGTACGCAATTATGACGGCAAGCTTGTGGAAATCTCACCAGATACCACCACCTTCCAGCCGAACCTGGAGGAATTTGAGCAGAAAATTACTCCAAAGACACGTGCTGTCATTGTGAACACACCACATAACCCAACAGGAGTTGTATATTCAGAAGAAACAATCAAGAAACTTGCCGCAATTCTGGAAGCCAAGCAGAAGGAGTTCGGCACAGTGATCTACCTGATTTCCGATGAGCCATACAGAGAACTGGCTTACGACGGCGTCCAGGTACCGTATCTGACCAAATACTATGCCAACACGATCGTAGGCTACTCCTACAGCAAATCCCTTTCCCTTCCAGGAGAGCGTATCGGATATCTGGTAATTCCAGACGAAGCAGACGGAAGCGAAGAACTGATCGCAGCCGCAGCCATTGCCAACCGCACCATCGGCTGTGTCAACGCTCCATCCCTGATCCAGAAGGTCATCGCCAAATGCGTAGACGCCGAAGTAGATGTGGCAGCTTACGACAAGAACCGACTGGCTCTTTACAATGGGCTGAAAGAACTTGGTTTCGAATGCATCAAGCCACAGGGAGCCTTCTACTTATTCGTGAAATCCCCAGTAGCAGATGAGAACGCCTTCTGCGAAGCTGGCAAGAAATACAACATCCTCATGGTACCAGGCAGTTCCTTCGCCTGCCCGGGATATGTGAGACTGGCTTATTGTGTCTCTTATGAGACCATTGTGAATTCCCTGCCGCAGTTTAAGAAGCTGGCGGAGGAATTTGGGCTGAAATAATTTCAGTAAATGGAGGAAGTTATGTCCAGTTTATATATCGTAATTCCAGCCTACAACGAAGCTGAAAATATCGAGAGAACCATTGACCAGTGGTATCCTGTAGTGGAGCGTCACAATGACGAGGGAAAATCCCGTCTGGTGATCATCAACGACGGCAGCAAGGATAACACCTACGAACTCCTTCAGAAATGTGCAGCTACAAGACCACTTCTTGTGCCTCTTGATAAGCCAAACGGTGGACATGGCCCCACCGTCCTTTACGGCTACCGCTACGCCATCCAGCAGAAAGCAGACTACATTTTCCAGACCGACTCCGACGGACAGACCAACCCCGACGAATTCGAACCCTTCTGGAACCAGCGCGGCCGCTACGACGCCATAATCGGCACCCGCTCCGTCCGCGGCGACGGCAAGTCTCGAAAGTTCGTAGAGAACGTAGTATGCCTTCTCCTGCGAATGATCTTCGGAGTAAAAGTATCCGACGCCAATGCGCCATACCGCCTGATGAAGAGAGACCTGGTAGCCAAATACATCAACAAGCTCCCAGAAGATTTCAACATCCCGAACATTATGTTCACCACTTATTTTGTTCACTACAAAGAAAGAGTAAAATTCATCGACATCACCTTCAAACCCCGACAGGGTGGAACTAATTCCATCAACGTGAAGAAAATTGTAAAAATCGGCTGGAAGGCAGTAAAAGACTTTTATAAACTGAAGAAAGAGCTTTAAAGATGTTTAATAAAAAGAGCAGATAAATCTTATTTTCCAAAGATCTATCTGCTCCATTTTTTTCTATAACGTCTTACGCATTCTTCTTAATAGAAGCTCTCTTACGATCACGTGAATCCAGAATCTTCTTACGGATACGAAGGCTGCTAGGAGTAACCTCCAGAAGCTCATCGGTATCGATAAACTCGATGGCCTGCTCCAGGCTGAGGACTCTAGGCGGAGTCAGCTTCAGTGCCTCATCAGCAGAAGAGGAACGGGTGTTAGTAAGATGTTTTGTCTTGCAGACATTCAGCTCGATATCCTCTGCCTTACCATTCTGTCCGATAACCATACCACTGTAAACCTTTGCACCAGGTCCAATAAACAAAGTACCACGCTCCTGAGCTGCAAACAGACCATAGGTAACAGCCTCGCCGCCCTCGAAAGCGATCAGGGAACCCTGCTTACGATACTGGAAATCTCCCTTGTATGGAGAATATCCATCAAAAATAGTATTGATAATACCAGTACCCTTAGTGGAAGTCAGGAAGTTTCCACGGAAACCGATCAGTCCACGGGATGGAATATGGAACTCAAGACGAACAGAACCATCACTGGCTGTGCTCATGCCCTGAAGCTCACCCTTACGCTCGCTGAGCATCTGGATCACAGTACCGGAAAATTCCTCCGGAACATCAATATAAGCGATCTCCATTGGCTCTAACTTCTTGCCACGCTCGTCAATTTTGTAAAGAACCTCTGGCTTGCTGACTGCAAACTCATAACCCTCACGTCTCATATTCTCAATAAGAACGGAAAGATGAAGCTCACCACGTCCGGAAACCTTAAAGCACTCTGTGGTCTCAGTATCCTCTACACGAAGGCTGACATCTGTGTTCAGCTCTCTGTAAAGTCTGTCACGGAGATGACGGGAAGTGATATATTTACCTTCCTGACCAGCAAGCGGGCTGTCATTTACCAGGAAGTTCATGGCAATCGTCGGCTCAGAAATCTTTTGGAATGGAATTGCTTCCGGGTTATCTCCACCGCAAAGGGTATCTCCAATATGGATCTCTGCAATACCGGAAATTGCAACAATTGATCCAATAGTTGCTTCTTTTACCTCAACTTTGTTCAAACCGTCAAACTCATAAAGCTTGCTGATCTTAACCTTCTGTTTCTTGTCCGGATCGTGGTGGTTCAGAAGAGTAAGCTCCTGGTTTACTGCAATAGTACCGCTTTCAACCTTACCAACACCAATACGTCCAACATACTCATTGTAATCAATGGTACTGATCAGTACCTGTGTATCTGCATCCGGGTCACCTTCCGGAGCCGGGATGTATTTCAGGATCGCCTCAAACAGCGGCTCCATGTTCTCTGGTGTATCCTTCAGATCCAGAACAGCATGTCCTGTTTTTGCAGAAGCATAAAGGAACGGGCAGTCAAGCTGCTCGTCGGAAGCACCAAGATCCATAAGAAGCTCCAGAACCTCGTCCACAACCTCGTCTGGTCTTGCCTCTGGACGGTCTATCTTGTTAATGCAGACGATTACGTGCAGATCCAGCTCGAGAGCTTTTTTCAGAACGAATTTGGTCTGAGGCATAGCGCCTTCGAAAGCGTCAACCAGAAGGATAACGCCGTCTACCATTTTCAGTACACGCTCAACCTCGCCGCCGAAGTCAGCATGTCCTGGGGTATCGATAATGTTGATTTTGGTGTCTTTGTAATGAACTGCTGTGTTCTTGGAGAGGATTGTGATACCACGCTCTCTCTCGATATCGTTGGAGTCCATGACACGCTCCTGAACCTCCTGATTGGCACGGAAAACACCGCTCTGTTTCAGAAGCTGGTCTACCAGAGTGGTTTTACCATGGTCAACGTGGGCAATGATGGCTACGTTACGTACATCTTCGCGTTTCGTCTTCATAAAAATCGAAATCCTTTCTTTATCGCGACAGCAACTCTCTGCCGCTTTCTTTCCTTAATTATAATGTGAGTATTGTACAATGTCTATAGCTAAATACTGTTCGTGGATGTGTTCCGCGAGGTGTTTTTTGTGAACAAAGTTCACAGAAAACCCGAGAATTGCAGCGCGAAATCATGCTTGCATGATTTCTGTGCATCGCGAAGTGGTTGCTGTGAATGAAATGAACAGTAACCAAATTCCCAGTTTACCACAATTTTCGCAGATTACAAGGTGTTGAAAAAATTTTTTTTAAATTTCTGGTTCTAAACAGGGTAATTTTCTCATAGATATTATAGACCAACAAGTAAGACAAGTAATGGCTGCTGTTCATAAGCGGGCGGCGGCAGGGATCCGGGTATGGACCAGGATACCCCATAAGTCTGCAGAAAAAGTGAAAATAAGGAAGGAGAACTACATCATGGCAGATAAAATTATTGAAAACAATCAGGTTTCCATCACAGGAAAAATCGTAACCGGTTTCACATTCAGCCACCAGGTTTACGGAGAGGGCTTCTACACCATGGAGCTTCTGGTAAAGCGTCTCAGTGACTCTGAGGACCGGATCCCTGTGATGGTGTCGGAAAGACTGGTGGATGTTACCCAGGATTATGTAGGACAGTATGTGGAAATCCACGGACAGTTCCGTTCCTATAACCGTCATGAAGAAAAACATAACCGCCTGGTGCTTTCCGCTTTTGCACGGGAACTGAAATTCCTGGAAGAAGAGGATTCCCTGGCACCGGTGAACCAGATCTTTCTGGACGGATTTATTTGCAAACCGCCTGTTTACCGCAAAACGCCGCTGGGAAGAGAAATTGCAGATCTGCTTCTTGCAGTGAACCGACCTTATGGAAAATCGGACTACATACCGTGTATCTGCTGGGGAAGAAATGCCCGCTATGCCTCTGCCTTTGAGGTGGGCGGACATGTACTGATCTGGGGCAGGATCCAGAGCCGGGAGTATATGAAGCGGATCGGCGAAAACGAAACCCAGAAGCGGATCGCATATGAAGTGTCGGTGAGCAAGCTGGAGTATGTGTGAAGTTACTGGTCACGAAGTGAACAGTAACTGTGTGAACAGTAACATTTTCCTCCCAGTTTCTTCTGCTTGCATTTCTTTACATTTTGCGGTAATATAAGCATATTAAAAATGGCGCAATTTGCGGTTATCGTCCTGTAGATAGTTTTGGCAGAATAAAGGACGGTAACATTATTTTTAACAACAAGAGGAATCAGTATGGAAAAAGAAATGGCAGAAGTTTATTGCGGCAATGGCAGAGGCAAGACCACACTGGCAATTGGTCAGGCTCTGCGGGCATCTTCTCAGGGAAAGAGTGTGATCATCATTCAGTTTCTGAAGGGAAATGAACGGCGTGAGCTGGATTTTCTGGAGGAGCTGGATCAGCTGGATATTAAGATCTTCCGTTTTGAAAAGATGGAGACCTGTTACGACCAGCTGAACGAGGAAGAACAGGCAGAGGAGAAGCGCAATATTCTCAATGGTTTAAATTTTGCCCGTAAGGTAATTGCAACCCAGGAATGTGATTTCCTGGTGCTGGATGAGATCCTGGGACTTCTGGATAAGCATATCGCCACTGTGGATATGGTTGTGGAGCTTTTGAAGCAGAAGGATGAATCCATGCATGTGATCCTTACAGGAAACAGGGTAGACCCCGGTCTTCTGGACTACGTAGACAGTGTGACTACCATTACAACGCTTGGAAGAGAGCAGACATTACCGGCAGCTAAGTAAATGTTACGGTTCACTTTGCCCGCAGCAATACACTCTATGGAACGCTGCCAGCGAGCCGTAGCAGAGAAATGTAAAGAACGCCTGTCGGCGATAGCAGAATGATACAGAAGGATGAATAGGAGGAACTAAAATGGCAATTTTCAAAGGTGCAGCCGTTGCAATCGTAACCCCGATGCATGAAGACGGAAAGGTAAATTATGAGAAACTGGAAGAGCTTCTGGAGTACCAGATTGCGAACAGCACAGATGCGATCGTAATCTGCGGAACTACAGGTGAGTCTTCTACACTGACACATGGAGAGCATCTCCAGACCATCAAATTTGCAATTGACAAGGTGGCAGGAAGAGTTCCGGTTATTGCAGGTACTGGCTCTAACTGTACCGAGACCGCGATCATGATGTCCCAGGAGGCTGCTTCTTATGGCGCTGACGCACTCCTGATCGTAACCCCATATTACAACAAGGCAAGCCAGAAGGGGCTGATCCGTCATTATACAGAGATTGCCAACTCCGTACCGGAGACTCCGATCA
The DNA here is from genome assembly GCF_052116245.1 of Blautia sp. Sow4_E7. Lineage (NCBI taxonomy): Bacteria > Bacillati > Bacillota > Clostridia > Lachnospirales > Lachnospiraceae > Blautia > Blautia sp. Sow4_E7. Next base: position 292,605 of record NZ_JBQKLL010000001.1, on the reverse strand, counting down.
TTATGTATAATGTACCAAGCCGTACAGGCTGCAACATCCAGCCAGCGACTGCAGTGGCTCTTGCCAAAAATGTGAAGAACATCGTGGGAATCAAGGCTGCAAGCGGGGATCTTTCCCAGATCGCGAAGATGATGTCCATGGCAGATGGTGCTCTTGAGCTTTATTCCGGAAATGATGACCAGGTACTTCCGGTCCTTTCCCTTGGCGGACTTGGTGTAATTTCTGTTTTATCCAATGTTGCACCGAAGAACACACATGACATGGTTATGAAATTTATGGAAGGTGATCTTGCAGGCGCTGCCAAGCTTCAGCTTGAGGCAATTTCCCTTATCAATGCCCTGTTCTGCGAGGTTAACCCGATTCCGGTTAAGACAGCCCTGAATCTGATGGGATGGAAGGTTGGACCGACCCGTATGCCTCTTTGCGAGATGGAGCCGGAGAACGAGGAGAGACTGAAGAAGGCTCTTGTTGAGTATGGAATTAAGCTTGCATAAATAATGTTGAAATCCCGGAGGTCGCCTGTCAGCTCTGGTGTGCGGCAGCATACCGTCTGACAGTTGACTGTCGGGATTTCTTTGTAGTTTGTATACATAAGAAAGGAAGTAATGAAAATGGTTAAAATTATCATGCACGGATGTAACGGTCACATGGGACAGGTTATTTCCGATATCGTTGAGAAAGATGCAAATGCCCAGATCGTAGCAGGAATTGACATCGCAGACCAGGGGAAAAACAGCTATCCGGTATTCACAAACATTGATGACTGCCAGGTAGAAGCAGACGCTGTCATCGATTTTTCCTCCCCGAAGGCTTTTGACAAGCTGATGGATTACTGCGAGAAGAGAAACATGCCGGTAGTTCTTTGCACCACAGGTTTAAGCGAAGAGCAGCTTGCAAGAGTAGAAGAGAGTGCGAAGAAGATCGCAGTTCTGAAATCCGCCAACATGTCCCTTGGAATCAACACCCTTCTGAAGCTGGTTCAGGATGCAGCCAAGGTTCTGGCAGCTGCTGGTTTTGACATGGAGATCGTAGAGAAGCACCATAACCTGAAGGTGGATGCTCCAAGCGGAACTGCCCTTGCCCTTGCAGACAGTCTGAACGAGGCAATGGACAACCAGTATCATTACGTATATGACCGCAGCCAGAGAAGAGAGAAACGTGACGCCAGGGAAATCGGTATTTCCGCAGTCCGCGGCGGTTCCATCGTAGGCGAACATGAGGTGATCTTCGCAGGCCAGGACGAAGTGATTGAATTCAAGCACACCGCATATTCCAAGGCTGTATTTGGCAAAGGTGCTGTAGAAGCAGCGAAATACCTTGCTGGCAAACCAGCTGGAATATATGACATGAGCGACGTGATCGAAGGCTGACAGAAATATACAAAAATTGTAAAAGACATACAAAAAAATTGTTAAATTTATGGATTTACAGACAGCAATCTGTTTGCTATAATTCCACCATAAGTTGCAACGGAGCAAACTACTTAGAGAGTTTGCTCCGTTTTTGCGTTTATGGAATGGCAGACCAGAGTCTACATTGGTGAAGTATTTTTGTACCTGCCGCCATAACGTACCGAAACTTCATATGAGAGGAATGCGATATTGCATTTCTGCCATGCAGAAAGGGCTGCCACAGGGCGGGCCTTTTTGCGTTAGTAAAGCTGGAAATCCGGATAGCATAACTGCGCAGGCTGTTGTGAATCACTTCGGGAACCGCAACAGCAGGCTATCTGTATCGGCGAGAGTCAGAGAGGAGAAATTATTATGAGAAAAACAGCAAAAGCAATGGCACTTCTTACAGCAGCTTCTATGATCATGACAGCCTTTACCCCGGTTTACGCAGAGAGCACAGACACGGAGGATACTGCAGCAGTTGACTGGGAAAATGGTGAAAATATTAAAGCAATCAAGGATAAAGGTGTGATCACCGTTGCAACCGGAACTTACGTACCTTTTGAATACAGGGACGATGATAACAACATTGTAGGTTTTGATATTGACCTGGCCCAGTACATTGCAGACAAGCTTGGAGTTGACATGGAAGTGACAGATATGGAATTCCAGTCCATTGTTCCTTCTATCCAGAATGGTGAATATGATTTTTCCATCGCAGCAATGTATAAGACAGATGAAAGATGCGAGGTTGTGGATATGTCCAAATCCTATTGCGACAGTGGCATGATCCTTGCCGTAAAAGAGGATTCCGAGTACGCAGACACGGTTAAGAGCCTGGCTGACTGTGATGGCCTGAAGGTTGCCGTAAAAGAGGGCGCAACTTCTTATAATGTAGCACAGAGCTTCCTGGACGAGAATCCGGATGTTTCTTATGAGATTGTTCAGTACAAAGATACAGTAGGATGTGTATCAGACCTTCTGGCAGGCCGTGTGGACGTTGTTGTAAACGACCTTCTGAACCAGAAGATCCTTTCCCAGGAGTACGAAGGAACCAAGATCGTGTGTGATCCATTTACCCATGCAGAGAACGCCATCGCCGTACAGAAGGGAAAAGACGATCTGCTTGCATTTATCAATGAGTGTATTGACGAGTATTATGCAGACGGCACTTATGATGCACTCTGGACAAAATGGATCGACGCTTCCGGCGAGGGAGAAGAAGTTGCTGCTGCAGAAGATACGGAAACCGCGGAATAAAACAGGGAAATACTTCTATGCAGGAAACGAGTTGCTGTGAACAAGGTGAACAGTAACCGGAAAAGTAAGGAAGAAAGGATAAACCGGCTATAATTACTGGTCACAGGGGAAATAGTATGGTAACATTGAAATGGTCACTTGTATTTGACAAAATGTCATCACTGCTCCATGGATGTGCAGTGACGATGGAAATATCGGTTCTTACACTTATTTTTGGTACGATTCTGGGCGTTGTGCTTGCCCTGATGAGGGACAGCCGCATAAAGGTGGTTGCAAAGATCGCACAGCTGTACATCTGGATCTGGAGAGGAACTCCGCTGATGGTGCAGGCATTTCTGATTTACTTCGGTTTGCCAAACCTGGGCGTTACTCTTAGCGCTATGACAGCTGGTGTGCTTTCCATGTCCCTGAATACAGGCGCATACATTGCAGAAATCGTCCGTTCCGGTATCCATGCTATTGACCCGGGCCAGAGAGAAGCTGCCAAAGCACTTGGAATGCCCTGGCATCTGGAAATGCTCCGGATCGTGGCACCACAGGCAACCAAGATCTGTATTCTGCCTCTTGTAAACCAGTTTATTGCCACCATCAAAAATACCTCGATCCTGTCCGCCATCACGTTGACAGAGCTGACAAGAGAGGGAACCCTGATTGCTTATAATTCTTTCCATTATTTTGAGCCGTACATAGCGGTTGCGGTATTATATCTGATCCTGACAACTGTATTTACACAGATTGCAGGAATTTTGGAAAGGAGGATGGCATAAATGGCAGAAGATGTTATTTTAAGTGTAAAAAATATCAGCAAAAGCTTTGGTGATCTCCAGGTACTGAAGGGAATCAGTTTTGACATACATAAAGGGGAAAAGATTGCGATCCTTGGCCCCAGCGGTTCTGGTAAATCCACAATCCTCCGGTGCATCAACCAGCTGGAAACCTACGACAGCGGTGAGATTGATTATATGGGAAAACCGGTGAATTCCGGCCAGGCCCTTTATGAGCTGCGGCAGCATATTGGAATGGTTTTCCAGAGGTTCAATGTTTTTACCCATATGAGTGTGCTCCAGAATGTGATCGAGGCACCGGTCCATGTGAAGAAAGTCCCCAGGCAGGAGGCTATTGCAAAGGCCAAAGAGCTGCTGAAAATGGTTGGACTGGAAGGCAGGGAAGAGGCCATGGCAAAGAATCTTTCCGGCGGACAGCAGCAGAGAGTTGCAATCGCAAGAGCAATGGCTATGAACCCGGAGGTGATCCTTTTCGATGAGCCTACCAGTGCACTGGATCCGGAGCTGGTTGGAGAGGTCTTAAGCGTTATCCGTAAAGTAGCGGCTGAGGGCGTTTCCATGGTGATCGTCACCCATGAGATGAATTTTGCCAGAGAAGTAGCGGACCGGATTTTGTTTATGGAAGATGGCGTGATCGTGGAGGATGCGCCTCCGGAAGAGTTTTTCGAGCATCCGAAGAATGATCGTATTCGTCAGTTTATCAGGAAAGTTGAGGAAAGGTAATTCAGGATGGACTACATAATCAAAGATGGCTGGATCGTAAATGGAAAAAAGGAAAAGCCATTTCATGGAGATCTTGTAATAGAAAATGGGAAAATCGCGGAAGTGGGAGCTCATGTGGAGATTCCTGCCGATTTTCCGAAGGAGCGTGTGCTGAATGCAGCCGGTGGTTATATAACCCCCGGCTTCATTGACATTCACAGACACGGGGACTGGCAGGCATTTGGAAACGGGGATGACGAGCTTTTGAACCGGCAGGGACTGACCACTGTGGTGAATGGAAACTGCGGGCTTTCGGTGGCTCCGGCTGGAGAGAAGTTTGGGAAAGAGATCGCCGGATTTCTCAGCAGCGTGACCGGGGATTTTCGTTTGGGGAAAGATAGAACTATAGAGGATACTGAAAGCGTACTTTCCTCAAAAAAGAAAGAGGCGTCTTGCAAAATTTCAGCGAAAGAAAGTGAGAGAGATGCTCTTGAAATTATGTCAACCATGTCTGCCTACATGTCCGCACTGGCAAAGGAAAAGCGCAGCGTCAACACCGGAATGCTTGCAGGAAATGGAACCATCCGGGCCGGAGTAAAAGGCTATGCCCCTGGGAAGCTCTCTAAGGAAGAAGTACACCAGGTATGGAAGGCAGTGGAGGAATCCCTGGCAGCAGGAGCCCTTGGGATCAGCCTTGGAATTGCCTATGCCCCGGAATTTGAATATGACAGAGACGGGCTTGTGGAGGCACTGCAGCCCTTGAAGGGCACTGACATTCCCATTACCACCCATATCCGAAATGAAGGAGACGGGATCCTTCTGGCTTTGCAGGAAGTGATTTCTGTGGCGGAAGAGCTACAGATCCCTTTGCATGTAAGCCACATGAAATGCATCGGAAGAAAAAACTGGGGAGAGACACCGGTGAAGATCCTAAAGCTGTTTGACCAGGCCGCAGAGCGCGGCGTGAAGGTGGATTTTGACCTGTATCCCTATCTGACTGGTTCCACCCAGCTGGTGCATCTTCTTCCACCACAGTTCCAGGAAGGGGGCACAGACGCCATCTGTGCAAGGCTGGCAGATCCATCCTGCAGGAAAGAGATTACAAAGGTTCTGAGGCAGCCTTCTGATATTTTCGAGAACATTGTGGAGCTGGCTGGCTTTGACAGGATCTATGCCAGCACCTTACATACAGAGAAATTCAGAAGCTTTGCAGGGGAGTCTATTGCAAAAATCGCAGAACAGTTTGGGCAGGATCCTTATGATACCCTGTATGATATCCTCCTGGCAGAGCGCTGTCAGGTCACCATGCTGGACACCATTGCCTCAGAGGAGGACATGCTGTATTTTCTGAAAGACAGCCGGGCAAATCTGATCTCTGATGCCATCTATCCTGCTGGCGGCAAATATCACCCAAGAGTTTACGGTGCTTTTCCCAAGCTGCTCACCGACTATGTGCGGGATAAAAAAGTTTTTTCTATTGAAGATGCAGTATACAAAATGACGGCAAAACCGGCCCAGGTTCTGGGACTTCCACTGGGAACCCTGGAAAAAGGAATGCCCGCAGACATCAATGTATTTCATCTGGACCGGTTAAAGGTTCACGCGGATTTCCAGAACCCGGATCAGTATTGTACAGGATTTGATTATGTGCTGGTGGGCGGAGAGATTGCGGTAGAGCAGGATAAATGGAAAAATTCCAGAAGCGGCAGAATTGTGCGGAGAAATGCTTAAGCGAAATTTGTTTCTCGGCTTTGTGGGAGCGTTTCCATGGCATTATAGGAAAATGTATAAGGTTGCAAATGGAAGAAGGAAAGGTCATTATGAAATTAACAGAAGAGCGAAAAGCGGAGGTTCTTGCCCTCTGCAAAAAACTGATTTCCAATAGAAGTTATTCCGGTGAGGAAGACGCGGTCGCCGGAGCGTTGAAATACTTTATGCGCCAGAAGAAGTTTGACGATTTTTTCACAGATCAATACGGCAATGTGGTAGGGGAAATCAAAGGCGACAGGCCTGGAAACAAGGTGCTTTTTGATGGACATATGGACACGGTTCCGGCTGATAATAAGGAGGCCTGGAAGCATGATCCTTTCGTGCCGGTAGTGGAAAATGGCAGATTATATGGCCGTGGAACCTCAGATATGAAAGGGGCAGTTGCTGCTTTTTTCTGCGCGGCTGCCTACTTTATGGAGGATCATGGAAAGGATTTTGCCGGGGAAATTTATACGGCGGGAGTGGTTCATGAGGAGTGCTTCGAGGGCGTGGCAGCCAGAAGCATCAGCGAGCTGGTGAGACCAGACTATGTGGTGATCGGTGAAGCTTCCGAACTGAACATCAAAACCGGCCAGCGTGGACGTGCGGAGATCATTCTGGAAACCTTCGGAAAAGCAGCCCATTCCGCCAATCCGGAAAAGGGGATCAATGCAGTAAAGAAAATGTGCAGGCTCATTGGCGAAATTGACAAGCTTCAGCCGCCTGTCCATGAGCATCTGGGAAAGGGAATCCTGGAAGTAACCGATATTATTTCTTCCCCCTATCCTGGCGCTTCCGTAGTTCCGGAGTATTGCAGGGCAACCCTGGACCGCAGACTGCTTACCGGGGAGACCAGAGAGAGCGTTCTGGCTCCCATCCAGGAGCTGATCCGCCAGCTGGAAAAGGAAGATCCGGAGTTTTCTGCCAAGGCCTCTTTTTCCGTAGGCAGCGAGAAGTGCTACACAGATGAGGAAATCCAGGGCGAGCGCTTTTTCCCAGGCTGGTACTATGATCCAAAGCAGGACTACATCCAGAAAATCCTGAAGAAAGTCCGGGAAGCAGGCTACGATCCCAAACTTACCCAGTACAGCTTCTGCACCAACGGCAGCCATTACGCCGGCGAAAAAGGCATCCCCACCATCGGCCTTGGCCCGTCCAGAGAGGACCTGGCGCATACTGTGGATGAATATGTAGAACTGGACCAGCTTTATGGGGCGGTGGAATGCTATTATGCGGTGATGGAGGCGCTGCTGCTTTAGTAATTAATTCTTGTTTGGTTAAGTTTTGAAAATAAAATAGAAATTTCTTCCAGAATAGTTTTTCTTCATCTGCACATATTAGGAATACACAGCAGTATTTTCAGCTGAAAGTATTCTTATAGAAAAGGAGACAGATGAGATGAAAAAAGTAAAACGTATGCTCATAGGTACTTTGCTGGTGTTTACATTATGTATGCTCACAGCATGCGGAAACGACAATAACAATGCGGCAGACGAGGTTCCAAACAACACCAATGATGTCATGGATAATGCAGAAGATGATAATATGCTGGATGACGCAGGGGATAATGGTACAGATGGAAATGTAACAGACGGCAATGTGACAGGTGATACCGCAGTACCGGATGACGCTGGTACAGCAGGTGACGGTGCTGTTCCTGAAGATAATGTGACCGAAAATAACAACTCCGTTTCCGGCGCAATCGGCGAAGGCGTGGAAGAATTAGGCGATGGAGTAGCTGACGGTGTCCGTGATGTAGGGGATGGCGTGGGCGATGCAGTGGAAGGCGTTGGAGACGCTGTGGACAATGCGGCGAATGGTAGATAATAAGAAATAGATGTAAAACGAAAAGGCGTTGAATGAAGAGAGGTGTTTCATTCAACGCCTTTTTGTGATATGATTTCAATAAATTTGTGAGTAAAATACAGGATAGATACATCTTGCAGAAAGCCTTTTTTCAAACACGCTCTAGAAAAAAGATGCAAGAAAAGGAGGATCATCATGAAATTTCGTCCATGCATAGATATACATAATGGAAAAGTAAAGCAAATCGTAGGAGGAAGCCTGAAGGATGCGGGGAATCAGGCGCAGGAGAATTTTGTGTCGGAGCAGGATGGGGCTTTTTATGCTTCTTTGTATAAAGAAAAGGGGCTGAAGGGAGGACATATTATCCTTCTGAACAGTGCGGATTCTGAATATTTCCAGGCTACGAAAGCCCAGGCGATGCTGGCCCTTGGAGCCTATCCAGGCGGTCTTCAGATTGGCGGCGGTGTAAACACGGATAATGCTGCCGATTATCTTGTTGCCGGTGCCAGCCATGTGATCGTCACCTCTTACGTCTTCCGCGACGGTCACATTTCCTGGGAAAACCTGGAAAAAATGGTGGAAGCAGTAGGAAAAGAACACCTTGTTCTTGACCTTAGCTGCCGTAAAAAAGACGCTGCCTACTACGTGGTCACAGACCGTTGGCAGAAATTTACAGAGGAAAAAGTAACTCTGGAACTGATGGAAAAACTGGGAGCTTACTGTGATGAATTCCTCATTCACGCAGTGGACGTAGAAGGCAAGGCAAAAGGTATAGAAGTCCCGCTGGCGAAGCTGCTTGGTGAATACAATGGACATCCAGTCACTTACGCTGGCGGCGTTGGCAGCATGGAGGATATCCAGAACCTGAAAATGGCAGCAGGCGGAAAAGTGGACGTGACCGTGGGAAGTGCCCTGGATCTGTTTGGCGGCACCATACCTTTTGAAAAATTGATAGGCAACTTATAAATGTGAAAAAATTCGTAATTTTTTCAGAAAATGATGTTAATTTTAAGAATAATGTGTTATAATATACCCATCAAACAGCAAAGGGGATGGAAGCATGAAATTCATTATCAGCGGAAAGAACATCACAGTGACAGACGGGCTTCGTACAGCAGTAGAAGATAAGCTCGGTAAACTGGAAAGGTATTTCACTCCTGACACTGAAGTTGTCGTAACTCTTAGTGTAGAAAAAGAAAGACAGAAAATTGAGGTGACGATCCCGGTTAAGGGCAACATCATCCGTTCCGAGCAGGTCAGCAACGATATGTATGTATCAATCGACCTTGTAGAGGAAGTAATCGAACGTCAGCTCAGGAAATACAAGAACAAGATCGTGGACAAGCAGCAGTCAGCTGCCAACTTCCAGAAGGCATACCTGGACAAGGACTACGAAGAGGATGAGGAAGTTAAGATCATCCGTACCAAGAAATTCGATATCAAGCCGATGTATCCAGAAGATGCATGCGTTCAGATGGAGCTTCTTGGACATAATTTCTTCGTATTCTGCAATGCAGAGACCGATCAGGTGAATGTGGTTTACAAACGTAAAGGCAACACCTACGGACTGATCGAGCCGGAGGATTAAGCAGAACTGCTTTTTGAAAATTAAATATGTGAAACAATGGAGTCCCGGAGGCATATGTCTCCGGGATTATTACGCTAATCCAGGAGAAGAAATCAACTGGATATATGACTTGTGGGCGGAAGAGCAACTCTAAAGAGTGGTTTACATAAGCGACCTGGAAGAGGTTAAGAATAATTCCGCAGTCGAAATTATTTGAATTGGAAGTTCGGTTTCGCCATAAACACTGTAAGCCAGAAAACCGGCCCCATTTTCCAAAGGAACTGCGTGGGTGCGCATATCCGGATGCAGGGTAAGAATATCCCGGAAGTTTCCGGTAATCCCCTCCCCAGTAAGCTTGACCGCGCTTTCCTTCATCGCCCAGATCCGGCAGAAATCCTGGGAAGACTTTAAGGAGGCAAGTTCCTCCTGGGTGCAGACCCTGCGGATCAGAGAATCCCTGGGCTCCGTAATTTTCTGGATGTCCAGTCCGATTTCCTGGTCATGAAGCGCACATCCGACGAAATCTCCGCTGTGGCTGAGACTAAAAAAAGGCATATGCGCACCCAGGAGAAAAGGCTTCCCGGAAGCTGCTTTCCGAAATTTTGGAACCGCTTCCATTCCATATTCTTTCCGCAATCCGTATGCCAGAAGCAGCCACGCCAGGGCAGAACGCTTCTGGTCCTCTGGATGTTTGAAATGGAACGCATATTCCCTGCGTTCTGGCGGGAGTAACTGCAGGCTTCGCTCAAAGGATTGCACTGAAAATGTACGAAGTTCCTGAAAAAGATAGATCATAAATAAAATTCTCCTGAAATTGGGGCTGATCAAAATGTTATCATCAAAGGTGAACTGGAATGTCTTGTCATTGGTAACTGCAAACCTCAGATGGCCGCGCTTACTTTACTATAGCACATTTGCATCTTTCTGGTAAATCCCGTCAGGCTATTTTATAAAAACAAGGCGCGATTTCAGACATATTTTGTTCACCAAATATTTATTGTTTTCCATGCCAAAAAGTGATAGAATAAACTGGTATGTTAAACAAAATGTATAATTCTACAAAAAATGTAATTCGTTATATTACACAATATAGCATCTAAAAAGATAGACAGGAGTATAAAAGCTAAATGAACATGTTTTCAAAAGTTTTCGGAACCCGCAGCCAGCGTGAGGTAAAGCGTATCATGCCTCTCGTTAAGAAAATCGAGGATCTGCGTCCCGAAATGCAGAAATTAACCGACGAAGAGCTTCGCGGTAAGACTAGAGAATTTAAGAAACGCCTGGAAGAAGGAGCTACCCTGGATGACCTTTTACCAGAGGCATTTGCGACTGTCCGTGAGGCGGCTAAGCGTGTACTTGGAATGGAGCATTTCGAAGTACAGCTTATCGGTGGTATTGTACTTCATCAGGGCCGTATCGCCGAGATGAAAACTGGTGAAGGTAAGACCCTTGTAGCTACCTTGCCATCCTACTTAAACGCCCTGGAGGGTAAAGGGGTTCACGTTGTCACAGTCAATGATTACCTGGCAAAGCGTGATGCCGATGAGATGGGACAGGTTCACAGATTCCTTGGACTGACCGTAGGCGTGGTTCTGAACGATATGAAGCCGGAGGAGCGCCGCGAAGCCTATAACTGTGATATTACTTATGTAACCAATAACGAACTTGGATTCGACTATCTTCGTGATAACATGGTTATCTACAAGGAGCAGCTGGTACAGCGTGACCTTCACTACTGTATCATCGATGAGGTCGACTCCATTTTGATCGATGAGGCCCGTACTCCTCTGATCATTTCCGGTCAGAGCGGCAAGTCCACCAAGCTGTACGAGGTTTGTGACATCCTTGCACAGCAGTTAGAGCGTGGAGAAGCCAGCCATGAGATGACTAAGATGGCAGCGATCATGGGCGAGGAAGTTATCGAGACCGGTGACTTTGTTGTAAATGAGAAAGATAAGATCGTTAACCTTACCGAGCAGGGTGTGAAGAAGGTTGAGAAATTCTTTAATATTGAGAACCTTGCAGATCCGGAGAACCTTGAGATCCAGCACAACATTATCCTTGCACTTCGTGCCCACAATCTGATGCACCGTGACCAGGATTACGTTGTAAAAGATGACGAGGTTATGATCGTCGATGAGTTTACCGGACGTATCATGCCAGGCCGTCGTTATTCCGATGGTCTCCACCAGGCAATCGAGGCGAAAGAGCATGTTAAGGTAAAACGCGAGAGCAAAACCCTTGCAACCATCACCTTCCAGAACTTCTTTAACAAATACGATAAGAAAGGTGGTATGACCGGTACTGCCCTTACCGAGGAGAAAGAGTTCCGTGATATCTATGCAATGGACGTTGTTGAGATCCCGACTAACAAGCCGGTTCAGCGTAAGGATTTAGACGATGCCGTATACATGACAAAGAAAGAAAAATTTAATGCAGTTGTCCAGTCCGTTAAGGAAGCTCATGAGAAACAGCAACCTGTACTGGTTGGTACTATTACCATTGAGACTTCTGAGCTCCTCAGCCGTATGCTGAAGAGAGAGGGCATCCAGCACAACGTACTGAATGCCAAGTTCCATGAGCTTGAGGCTGAGATCGTAGCACAGGCTGGTCAGGCAGGTGCAGTTACCATCGCAACCAACATGGCAGGTCGTGGTACAGATATTAAGCTTGATGACGTGGCAAGAGCTGCCGGCGGTCTGAAGATCATCGGTACAGAGCGTCATGAGTCCAGACGTATTGATAACCAGCTGCGTGGACGTTCCGGACGTCAGGGAGATCCGGGAGAATCCCGTTTCTACATTTCCCTTGAGGACGACCTGATGCGTCTGTTCGGATCTGAGCGTCTGATGAAGGTGTTCACCTCCCTTGGCGTAGCTGAGAATGAGCAGATTGAGCATAAGATGCTTTCCAATGCAATTGAGAAGGCACAGGAGAAGATTGAGTTTAACAACTTTGGTATCCGTAAAAACCTTCTTGATTATGATCAGGTTAATAACGAGCAGCGTGAGATCATCTACAAAGAGCGCCGCCAGGTACTTGACGGTGAGAACATGCGTGATGCCATCTATAAGATGATCACAGATATTGTAGATAATGCAGTAGATATGTGTTTTTCCGATGATGTAGATTCCGAAGAGTGGGATCTGGACGAGTTTAACAGCGTTCTCCGTCAGATCATCCCTATCGAACCGCTTACCACTGAGAAGGTGAAGGGCAAGAAAAAGAACGAGATGAAGCATCTCATCAAGGAAGAGGCTGTGAAGCTTTACGAAGCAAAAGAGTCAGAGTTCCCGGAGCCAGAGCAGCTGCGTGAGCTTGAGCGTGTTATCCTTCTGAAGAGCATTGACAGCAAGTGGATGGATCACATTGATGACATGGAGATCCTTCGTCAGGGTATTGGCCTGACTGCTTATGGCCAGAGAGATCCGGTTGTTGAGTACAAGATGGCTGCATTTGATATGTTTAACAGCATGATCACTTCTATTCAGGAAGATACTGTCAGAATGCTGTATCATGTACATGTTGAGCAGAAGATCGAGCGTGAGCAGGTGGCTAAGGTTACTGGTACCAATAAGGACGATTCCAGCGTTCGTAAGCCGGTTCAGAGAAAAGAGATCAAGGTTTATCCGAACGATCCGTGTCCTTGCGGAAGCGGTAAGAAGTACAAACAGTGCTGTGGTAGAAAGACCGCGAATGTTTAATAAAACAGCCTTTATAGAATCTTAAAGGGAACAGAACATGCCTCGCGAGTTCTGTCCACGTAAAATTAAAGAACGGAATTCAGAATGAAAAAGATCTGAATTCCGTTCTTTTTTATAATTTTTGAAGCTGAAAAATTTATGGCATCTGGCTGGGCGCAGTTCCGAACTGCTTCTTATATGCCCGGGAGAAGGTGGTGTAGTCGGAAAAGCCGCTTAATTGGGCGGATTTTAAGACGGGGATGCCTTCGGCAATTTTGGTGCGGGCCAGGAGGAGACGCTTGTTGATAATGTAGTTGTGGATGGTGTAGCCGGTCTCTTCTTTGAATTTGCGCATCATATGGTACTTGCTCAGGTAGTATTTCCGGGCCAGGGTTTCGATGGAGAGATCTTCGGTCAGATTGTGGTTGATGTACCGGAGAAGCTCTTCCACCTGGGAGTCGCTGCTGTAGGAGCGGGCGTCGTAGATGTACTGTTTCTCCAGGAAAATGCGGTTTACATAAACCATGAACTGGGTGAAGAGGGCAGTTCCAAGGAGGTCGCTCCCTAATTTTTCGTCTTTTAGGGCGGCTTCTAATTCATAGAGAAGCTGCTTTAATTTTTCCTGGGTATCAGAATCCAGGCGGATCAGGTTGAAGCTTCGGTCGATGGCTTTCTGGAAGCAGCGGAGCAGGTCAGCCTGGGCGATATCGTCCCGGATCCACAGGACGAAGCGCTCGTAGGGAACCGAGAAGTCGATTTCCGGCTTGTGGATGGCGTGGCGGTTTACCAGAAGGATGTCCCAGGGCTTTAGGTAGTAGGACTTTCCCTCAATGTGATAGGCTGCTTTTCCTGAGAGAAAGATGATCACCTTGTGAAAGTCGTGGTAATGGTAGGCAAATTCCCGTTTGGTCTGGTCTTTGATGTGAAAAAGCCGGAAGTCCTGCTCCAGATAGCCGGTTTTTTCCGTGGGTTCGTTGAAATAGTTCATAGGCAGCAGCTCCTTCGTAAGATGTCTCTATTATAAAATAATAACCGCATTTTTTGCAATATATTTCGCAAGTTCTTCTATATACATTGGAAAAATAAACGATATACTGGATACATAAGATGGGTTTTACGAAGAAAGGAATTGAAAACAATGAGAGACAGCATTATCATGACAAAATATCAGGGCTTTGGAAACGATTATCTGGTACTGGATGCAAAGAAAAACCAACTGCAGCTGCAGGGCAAAAAAGTAGCTCTTCTTTGCCAGCGTGGATTTGGCCTTGGCGCAGACGGCGTGCTTTACGGACCAGTTGAGATTAATGGAAAAATGGGAATGCGCATTTTCAATTCCGACGGAAGCGAAGTCGCTATCAGTGGAAACGGTGTCTGTATTTTTGCAAAATATCTTATGGACAATGAGTATGTGACAGAGAAAAAATTTGCCATTGAGACTTTATCCGGAACAATTGAGGTAGAGTGCCTAAACGCCAGAGCCACAGAGTTCCGTGTAAACATGGGAAAGGCCTCTTTCCTTTCCAAAGAAATTCCAGTAACGGGTGAGATTCGCGAGGTGATCGATGAGCCATTTACCTTCAACCAGAAGGAATACAAGGCGACCTGCCTTACCGTAGGAAACCCACACTGCATTATTTTTATGGACCAGGTATCCCCGGAAAAAGTGCGGGAGCTTGGACCATATGTGGAAAATGCAGATGATTTCCCGGAAAGAGTGAACCTGCAGATCTGCCGCCAGATCGACAAGGGCAATCTGGATATTGAAATCTGGGAGAGGGGAAGCGGATACACGAAAGCATCTGGTACAGGCAGCTGTGCAGCAGCCATTGCAGCTTACCGAAAAGGCTTCATGGAGAACCGGATTAATGTAAACCAGCCCGGCGGCATGATCCAGATCGACATCCAGGACGACGGAACCATTTTTATGACCGGCACAGTTGGATATATTGCGGAGATCAGTGTGGCGGAGAGCTTTTTCTCATAAAAAGAATATGTCGCCTATTGGTACCGTCATCATATAGGAAAGTTTGCTGTTCCGCGCCTATAGCTTTCCCACTGGTGTGACTGCATTCGTAATCTGAGTTGTAATAAAATGTAAGGCAGCAGCAAAATATTGGAAAAAGTGAGTAAGGATTCAGGTATAGAAGTAAGAAGACTTCTGCATCTGAATCCTTTTTTTTTCGCGGGCAACGAGCTAAAGTCCAGTTCTTCCTTCTTATTGATAAAAAAAGTACAATGTGTCACATAAAAAAAGATAGACACATCTAACACAAATGTGTTAAATTAACAAATGTTAGAAAACACTAATGAAAGTTAAAGAGGAGGAAGAAAATGACTGATAAAAAGTTATTTAGAAAAATTGCTCCGATTATCATGAGCGTGGTTGTTGCAATGACCAGCTCACCTGTCGGAGTAATGGCAGAAGACTTTACCTCTGGTGATGTTGCCGTTGTAGAGGAATATACCCAGGAGGAGACAGATACTTATGACGGGTATTCTGAGGGCGTAGCTTCTGAAGATGCTGCTGAAAGTGGCTTTGAAGCAGCAGAGGAAGAGGACGGTTTTGGCGATGGAGAAACAGAAGATGAATTTACTTCTGATTCCGAAGCAGCGCTGTTCTCTGACGGAGAGACAGAGGTGGAAACACAGTCTGTTGAAGGTGTGGAGTATGTTTTAATGAACATCCCATATGAGGCTTTTTACAGATCCCAGCTTAGCAACAACAATGTAATAGTAGATGCTTTTACCTCAGCTACCTTAAATAAATCCAGAACAGCTGGTATGATGAACGGTAATGCAGCTTATCATACAGATGCAGCAGGAACCAATCTTGCTGGTGTAACGTTCCCAGTAAAGATCAGTGATCCATCTGTCCTTGCAAACCTGAAACAGGTTACCGATGATACTTCCGTAACCATTTCTGTTACAAACAGAGGACAGACCAGCAACAACACCTACACTGGAAAAAATGCACTGATCGAAAGTGCTGATTATTCTTATTATATCTTAACAGAAGCTCCTTCTTATTATAAAGAGCTGACCGTAGATGAGGCTGGAAACTTCTCATTTGGACCAGTTCAGGGAATGGATGCACAGACAGTTTCTATTGCATCTACATTTACAACAGATACATCATATGGCGATTATGAGTTAGATCTGAATGATGACACCTTTGGAAAGTATATCACTTTACAGTCTAGTGATTCAAATGCAGTTCTTGACAGTGTTTACGGCGCTGTGATCAATACAACAGACGGAACTACTTATGCTCTCCGCCATCTTGAAAATATCTGGAGAGGCGGCCATCTGGCATGGAGCACCGGATTTACCACAACCGTTCACGGCGGTCCGGTAAGCTCAGCGCATTACGTATCCATGATGGGCAAAACCATTTCCAGTGTAACCTACTATACAAGCAAGGGAATCATCAATTTTGATATTGAGGATACCTATGTTCCGGTAACAACTGGAATCACAGCAACAGCAGCAGATGTAAAAACATCTGATACAGCTCTTAAGGTAGAGCTTTCCGCTGCGCTTCCTTCCGATTTTGCAGTTTCTTATACCGTAGACGGCGTAAAGGCTGAAGGAAAAGATGGTGTTGTAACAATTGACAAGCTGACAATGGGACAGCATGAGGTTGTTGTTTCTGATGCAAACGGAAAATATGCCCCTATCAGCACAGCATTTGAGGCAAAAACAGATGTTAAGCCAGCTGTATATAACGAATATGATCTGAAGCTGACAGCAGCTACAGACATTACAGCTGAGCAGTTTGCAGCATACATCAAAGCAATTTCCAAAGTAAAAGTTGGGGAAAAAGAGTATGCAGCAACCGGAAGAGGAGCTGTGACAGTTGTTAAGGAAGACGGTTCCTTTGATTTTTCCAAGGCGGATGTAAATGAAGGTGATACAGTAACTGTATATGCAACAGGATATGAAAATGTAACCTTTACTTACAGCGAAAACGTTTATGCATACGCAGGTCTTACATGGGCTCAGTACTGGGCTGCTGAAAATGTTCTCAATGCAGGAAGCACAGCTTCCTCTGATACTGCAGACAGAAGAGGCGAGAAAGACCTTGGCGCATTTGACGCAGTAACAAGAGCAACTTCCAATCATGGACTTCATAGAGGAAGCTTCCAGACAATCGCAACAATTTATACAACAGCTGGAAACTCATACAACTTAGCAGGCTGGAAGGATAAATCAACAATGATCCTTACGGATGGAAGTACAGCTTCTTTTGGAAGAGGCACTGTAAATGGAGAAAATATTGATCATTATGTAGTATCCGGACTGAAATACGTTCCTGTAAAAGTGAAGAGAGCAGACTATAGCGCATTTAAAGATGCTTATACAGTTGTGGAAAATGGCGGAACCTTATTCGGAGGTTTTGGAGAAGATAACTTACAGGCCTATACAGCAACTGCGGCAGTAACCGGAAGTACCAATGGATTAAAGACAGCTGTGAAAGCGGAGGATGGCTCCTTTACTTTCAGCGCAAGAGCAAACGGTTCCGATTCCGGACTGAAGGATACTGCACAGAAAACAGCAGATGGCATTACAGCTACTGTAAAACCTGGAAATGGTTCCTATGGTGAGTTCCTCAGAGTTGACCTTACCGGAAACTATGGTGGTCTTGGTGAGGCCATGCAGGCTGTAAAATGGACCTATTATGGAAATGACAGCACATACAGCACTCCGCTCCAGTCTTATGGAACTAAGTTTGCAGCAGATAACTGGATGCATAGAAAGATGGGAGTACAGCTTGGACTTAGTGATTCCTTAAGATGCCAGCTTCCAGAAGGATATGATGAAACCGGATACTGGACACTGACAGTTTACGGACTTGGCTATGCAGATTACACTGTAAAATTCCAGGCTGCATCTGAAAATATTGCAAAACCTGCAGGCGATGCAGATTCCGCTCCACTGGAAAACATTATCGCAGAAGCAAAAGCTTTAAATGAGGCTGATTACACTCCTGAGAGCTGGGCTGCTGCAAAAGACAATATTGTAAACGAGCTGGAAGAGTGCGAGGACATGCTTGCAAACATCAGCCAGCAGACAACTTACGGTGTAGAAGAGCAGATCGGACATTTAAGAGAAGCTATTGACAGCCTTGTAAAAGCGGAATTCAAGCTGAGTGCAGAAAAAGCGTCTCTGGATACAGACAAGAACAAAACAACAACACTGAAAGTTACTACCAACATGACAGGTGATGTTACCTGGAAGAGCAGCAATGAAAAAGTGGCAACTGTTGATAAAAACGGTAAAGTAACAGCTGTAAAGGCTGGTACCGCAACTATCACAGCAACACTGGGCTTGAAGAGCGCAGCCTGCACCGTTACTGTTAAAGAAGTTGTAAAGCCAACCCCAACTCCAAAACCGGTAACTCCAACTCCAGCTCCGGTTCTTACAGCAAAAGCACAGGCCGCAACTATTTACGCTGGTGGAACTACAGGAAATACAACTACTATTAATGTAACAAAGAGCGGAATCACAGAAGCTGCTAAATTTACAAGCAGCAACACAGCAGTAGCAACTGTAGATGCGAACGGTAAAGTAACTGCAAAGAAAGCAGGAAAAGCAACTATCACAGTAACTGCTGGAAAACTTACCGCAAAAGTTGACATCATTGTTGCGAAGGCTGGCGTTACCGCAAAAGCAAATAGCGCAGTGATCTATACAAAGGGACAGAAATCAACAAACCTTACGGTAACAAAGAATGGTATCAGCGGAACTGCAAAATACACATCCAGCAACAAGAAGGTTGCAACTGTTTCCACTAAGGGTGTTGTAACAGGTAAGAAGAAGGGTACAGCAACCATTACAGTTACATGCAATGGCGTATCTAAGAAATTCAAAGTAAAAGTAAAATAATGTTACCGTTCATTCCGTGACCAGTAACAAAATAATGGCTGCTGTTTTACACACAACCATTAAATGATATGAGTGTCAAAAGGTCTTTTGCCACTCATTTGATACCCCGGATTGCTCAGCAGCTACGCTGCTCCCGCAATCCTCCAAATATTCGAAATCCGCTGATTTACTGTGTAAATCGCTACTTTCTCATATTTGGCGTGTCCAAAGTTCAAACGCCTTATCGTGCAAGCACGAACGGCTTTTTGACCTTTTGACACTGGTATCATTAAATAAGGTAAAAGCAGAAACGGGGGCCGTTTGTTAACAGCCCCTGCTTTTACTTGTAAATGGAAAGTAATTTTACAAAGCAATTTAAGATGTACCAGGCAGGAGACAGCATGAAAAAAACAGACGACAATAAGAATCACTTTGAAAAAAGAATCTGGTTAAATTAGCCCCGGCTGTGGTAGTGATCGCAGCAGTGGCAGCCGCCGCAGGTGCCCGGAATATGGATGCAAAGACCAGTCAGACAGCAGATGAAAAAAGCATTGTAAAATCAATAGAGGTAGAAAACTGGCTGAAAACAGCTTATACATATGAAGAAGAGGACGAAGACGAAATACTGAAAAGTAATGGAAATCAGTCTTCTTCCAGTAAGAAAAAGAAATCCAAAACAACATTGAAAACAGGTGGAATCAAAAAAGGCTCTGCCAAGACTCTGCCTGTAAAGTCTGCAGAAGCATCAGGACAGGGGCAGGGAACAACCACCACGCCTACCACAGAAGTTCCGAAATACGGTTACAAAGATGGCACCTATCAGGGAAGCGGAACTGGTTTTGGAGGAACTATCACAGTACAGGTAACAGTATCTGGGGGAAAAATTACGGAAATAGATATCATAAGTGCTTCTGGAGAAACAGGCTCTTATTTATCCAATGCTACAGGGGTGATCAGCAGGATCCTTTCCAGCCAGTCTCCCAATGTGGATGCGGTCAGTGGTGCTACTTATTCTTCCAATGGAATCATCCAGGCGGTACAAAATGCCTTAGGAAAAGCTGCAAACAGTAAGAAGAAAGTAACCCCGACTCCAAAGCCAACAAAAAAGCCACAGCAGGATACTTCTGTTCATTATAAAGACGGTGTTTATGAGGGACAGGCAGAAGGCGTTGACGGGCCTGTAACGGTAAAAGTCACCATAAAAAAAGGAAAGATCAAAAAAATAACAAATACCAATACAGATACTCCGGAATTCTTTAACAAGGCATGGAAAAATATTAAAGCAGATGTGCTTGCAAGACAAAGTCTGTCCGGTGTAGATGCGGTCAGTGGCGCAACATTTTCTTCCAATGGTATTCTTGGAGCTATTTCCCAGGCACTTTCCCAGGCGTCTGCAGATCCTGACTCCGGGGAAAATGGCGAAATCACGCCAGTTCCAACACAGACGCCATCCGATGAAGCGCCGACAGTAACCCCGCAGCCCACAGTTTCCCCAGATATACCATCTGATGATCCTTCCGATGATCCGGATACACCATCTGAAGTGAAGACATTGAAAGATGGCACTTATATGGCCTCTGCCTATGGATATTCAGGTCTTGTTAATATAACCTTGACCGTAAAAGATGGAAAAATTATTGAAATCACAAATACAAATTCGGATACAAGAAGCTTTTTTAATAAAGCATGGAGAAAAATCCAGCCACAGATTCTGGAAAAACAGACCGCAGAAGGAATCGATACGGTTTCCGGTGCAACCTTTTCCTCTACAGGAATCCTGGATGCGTCAAAATCGGCGCTTGAACAGGCGAAAATTACTGAAGTGGAGCCTATTGTAACTCCGAAGCCTACAAGCACACCAAAACCGACAGAAGCGCCGCAGCCGACAGAAGCACCAGAACCAACCATTATCCCGGAGCCAACCAGTACCCCGGAACCAACCAGTACCCCAGTACCGGATGAAACCCCGGAACCAACCAGTGCACCACAGCTAACAGGAGCGCCAGAACCAACCAGTACTCCGGAGCCAACTCCGGCTGGACTTTATAAGGATGGAACCTATACTGGCATTGGGGAGGGCAATGATGGTCCGGACAGTGTGCAGGTAACGGTGATTATTTCCGGTGGTCAGATCGTCAGTGCAACCTATACCTCCTATGATGACGAGGACTATGTGGATGAGGCCTGGAACGGAATTATTGGACAGGTGCTGGGAAGCCAGTCTGCGGACAGTATAGATACCGTATCTGGCTGCACCTATTCTTCCCAGGGAATTATCCAGGCATTTAGAAATGCATTAAACCAGGCAAAAGGAGCATAACCCATGAAATACCAGAGTTTTATTATGAGAGTTTTATGTCTGATCCTGATCATTGGAGCGGTACTTGGCTACAATTCCATGCAGAAAAAGGACAGTGATACAGAAAAAGACCAGCAGATTGCCAGCCTGACCACAAGAGTGGAGGCTTTGGAAAAGCAGCAGGACGAGATCTTAAGTGCAATTGAGGAAGCTGCCAAAGCCCAGGAAGAGGCGAAGAAGAAAGCAGAGGAAGAAGCAAAGAACAAGAAGGACAGTGCTGCGAAAGAGGAAGCTGATGCTGATAAAGATGCAGAAAATCAGGCTGATGCAGATAGTGAAGCTGATTCTTCTGATGAAGCGGAGGAAAGTGAAGAACTTGCATACAAAAACGGAACTTATACAGGAGACGGCCAGGGCTTTGGCGGAAACATCCAGGTTCAGGTCACTCTTGAAAATGACACCATCACAGACATTCAGGTGGTAAGTGCGCCAGGTGAGGACTCCGCATATCTTTCCCAGGGACAGGGCGTGATCAGCACCATTCTGGCTACCCAGAGCACGGATGTGGATACCATTTCCGGTGCAACCTTCAGCTCCACTGGAATTATCAATGCTGTAAATGATGCACTTGGAAAGGCGGAAAATCAATGAAAAAAAGGCAGAGAAAAATCCGGCTGATCCGCGCCGGAATCCAGCTTCTGTTTTTCATTTTTGCCCCGGCACTTTTTTCCACAGCCTTTGCCGGTGTAAAATCCATTTTCCAGGCAATCGCAGCGCATCAGGCGGTCACCTGGAACTCTTTCCTGGATGTGACAGCCGTACTGCTTGTGGTAACCAGTCTGTTTGGACGGCATTTCTGTGGATATGCATGTGCATTTGGCTCGCTGGGAGATGCGTTGTATGAGCTGACCGTGTTTGTGAGACAGAAAGTATTTCATAAGAAGGGACGCCACGGTTATTCTGGGAAGACGATCCGCATTCTTCAGAAAGTGAAGTATATCTGGCTGGCAGTTTTGCTGATTTCCATTCTTACCGGCTGGTATGGACAGCTTCAGGGCATGAGCCCATGGGACGTATTTTCCATGCTGACTGCGGGAAGACTGCCTGGAGCCACTTATAAGATTGGCATCATCCTGCTGATCCTGATCATGATCGGAATGTGTACACAGGAACGGTTTTTCTGCCAGTTCCTCTGCCCAATGGGCGCAATTTTTGCTATAATGCCTATAGCACCCTCCGCACTATTTAACCGTGACCGAAACACCTGTCCGGCGAAATGCGGCGCCTGCAAAAAACGCTGCCCGGCCCACCTTGACATTGACGGAGATACCCCTCTTTCCGGAGAATGTATCTGCTGCCACGCCTGCCAGGGAATCTGTCCGAAGAAAAATATCCGGATCGGGATCCCGAAGGTGAAGGAAGAGAGGGAAGCAGTACAGGAGAATGCAGCAAAAGTTTGAGAACAGTAGATTAAAATAACAGCAGAAAGAACAGGATATGAGTAAGAGAAGAAGAAAAGCGAAATTTCAGAATGAAATTGATTTAAATAAGGTATATTGTGAAAAGAAACCAGTGAAAGGTTTGTTACATGGTTGTTTGAGTTCGGTTAGTGGGGGAATTCATTTAAGACAGAGAAGCGTGGTTGGAGTTCTATGCAGCAGTCTGCTGCTTAGTGGTGCCTCGGGAATAATGCCTGGAAAAACAACTACAGTTGTTTATGCAGCTGATATTGAAAAATATACCAATGCGGACTTTGCAATGGACACGGTAGTTTCCGAAACCCTCTATACCTCTGGCGAGGACCTCAACACCCAGATCGGGGAAAAACTCCGCGAAATGGAAACCACCCTCCTTTCCTGGACTGACGAAAACTCCCAGATTTCCCGGCTGAACAATGCCGACGGAGGGACCGTGGAGGTTGACACTGATCTTGCCGCAGACCTTGCGAAAATTCGTCAGCTTTCCCAGGACTCAGACGGAGCCTTTGATCCCACTCTTGGAAAGATCATCCGCCTGTGGGACATCGATGGCGAGAGTCCTCACGTACCAGACCAGTCTGAGATAGACGCCCTTCTTCCCGAAGTGGGCTACGGGAAAATCCAGCTGGATGGGAACCAGGTAACCCTTCTGGATGGCTGTACCCTGGATCTTGGAGCAGTTGGAAAAGGCATGGGCTGTGATCTTATCATGGATTACCTGAAAACCCAGCCAGAGGTCTCCGGCATGATCCTGAACCTGGGCGGCAGCAGCGTCATGACCTACGGCGAAAAGCCTGACGGCTCCCCCTGGAAAGTAGCCCTCACCGATCCCAGGGATACTGAAGGTGACTATCTTGGCGCCATCACCCTGGACGCCAATCAGTTCCTTTCCACCTCCGGCGACTACGAGAAATACTTTATAGAAGATGGAATCCGCTACCACCACATCCTGGATCCCAAGACTGGCTACCCCGTCCAGAATGGTCTTACCTCCGTCACCATCGTCTGCGACCAGGGCTACCTGGCCGACGGTCTCTCCACCGCCTGCTTCGTCCTGGGTCTGGACGCCGCCAAGTCCCTCCTGGAAAAATACAGTGCCGAAGCCGTATTTGTGGATGAAGATAAGAATATATATGTGACAAGTGGTTTGATGGACAAATTTGAACTCATGAAAGATGGATACACAGTAAACGAAGCATAGGATATTTTGGAAACGTAAAATAAATTAAAACAATAGAAAGAGCTGCAAGCAATAGTCAGGGAACTATCGTTTGCAGCTCTTTTTCAACCAACAGCATTTGGACTGGAATATACCCAGTCCAAACACGTTCGGTATTAATACCTTACGGAATTCTTTTTAAAACCTCTTTCGTCAGCACTCCAATGAGCAGTCCTGTCACAACTCCCGACACCATCAGCGCCGGAGTGTAATAATACAACAGTCCCATGGTATGCGTGGCAGGAATCGCCACCAGCAGCTGCCCAATATTGTGGGAAACACCGCCGGCCACACTTACGCCCAGGTGCCCGAAGCCCACCTTATTTTTCACAAAAACCATCACCATCAGGCTGACAGTTGCCCCCGCCAGACTATACATAATACTGGAGCCGCTTCCAAACATGAATCCGATAATAAAAATCCTCACCAATGAAACCAACGCCGCCTCTTTCCAGGTATACCTTTCCAGCACAAAAAGCACCGCCAGGTTCGCAAGCCCCAGCTTCATCCCGGGAATTCCCGCAAAAAACGGAATCAACGACTCCACATACCCAAAAATAATCGCAATGGCCGCAAACAGCCCAAGATACGCCGTCTTCTTCTGATCCATAAACTTACACCACTGCGTCAAATCCACCATCAGAACCCTGTGAATCTGAATCGCCCTCTCCATGAATGACTACTCTGTTGGGCAGGCACACAATATATCCGCCTGCACTGCCAACTGCCGGCTGCTTCATACAAAGATGATCCGGGCAGTCCGCCTCCGTCATCTTCACTTCGCCGTCCTTAATTTCACACACATTGGTATCCCCGATCTGGATCACCTGATCCTCGTCCAGTGAATACGTCCCATAAAGCTCCCCATCCACCGTGATCTGGATAGAACCATGAGTCCCATGGGGAACCACATAAACGAAAATACAAAGCACCACTGAAATAACCAGCAATGCGCCAATAAATAACGCTTCTTTTTTCTTCAAATAAATACCTCTCTTAGAGAACCAAACTGCTGCAATCCGAAGAATTCTATAGAGATTTTTCTGTAGCACTTTAGCCCGTTTTCCATAAACACCAGTTAATGATAAAAGAAATCGAAACATTTTTCAACCCATTCTAAAATCCATTTTTGAGAAAAAATTGCAACAGGCAGATGAATCGTCTAAGAACGCAGCCAGAAAGGTCCAAACCTGGGAATCTGCCCCGCCCCACGCCGCTTTTTATTGTAATTTCCCCCCGAATATGCTATTGTATAGTTTGAAAGTCTGTGTGCCGCCGGGGCAATTGCTTTAAGTTGGCGGCATTGTTGAAGAAATGTAGCTGTGAAGATACTCCACAGTTACAGAGAAATATAAGAAAGAAGGTGAAGCTATGGTTGAATTAGACCAGTTCAAGAGCATTCTTGCAACATACACAGAACCATTAGTGGAAGTGAGGGATTCACTTTGACCTGGCTAACAAAGAAAAGCGGGTTGAAGAATTAGAGCGCGAAATGGAAGCGCCTGATTTCTGGGATAATGCAGAAGTTTCCCAGAAGAAAATGAAAGAATTAAAGAGCATGAAGGACGACATGGAGACCTATCAGAATCTGGTAACCCAGAAAGAAGATATGGAAACCCTGATCGAGATGAGCTATGAGGAAAATGATCCGTCCATGATCGAAGAGATCCAGGAAATGTTAGACGAGTTCCAGGCACAGTTTGACAGCATCCGTGTGAAGACACTTCTCTCCGGAGAGTACGACAGCGAGAATGCGATCATCAAGCTGAATGCAGGAGCCGGTGGAACAGAAGCCTGCGACTGGTGCAGCATGTTATACCGTATGTACACACGCTGGGCTGAACGGAAAGGCTTTTCCATTGAGGTGCTGGATTATCTGGACGGCGATGAAGCTGGCGTGAAATCCGTTACTTTCCAGGTAAATGGAGAGAACGCATACGGTCTTCTGAAATCCGAGAAAGGTGTCCACCGTCTGGTTCGTATTTCCCCGTTCAATGCGGCTGGAAAGCGTCAGACCTCTTTCGTATCCTGCGATGTAATGCCGGATATTGAGAAAGACCTGGATGTAGAGATCAACGACGAAGATATCCGTATTGATACCTACCGAAGCAGTGGTGCTGGTGGACAGCACATCAACAAGACCTCATCCGCTATCCGTATCACCCATTTCCCAACTGGAATCGTGGTACAATGTCAGAATGAGCGTTCTCAGCATATGAATAAAGACAAGGCTATGCAGATGCTGAAAGCGAAGCTGTATCTTCTGAAACAGCAGGAAGCAGAAGCCAAGCTTTCCGGAATCCGGGGCGAAGTAACCGATATCGGCTGGGGCAACCAGATCCGTTCTTACGTTATGCAGCCATACACCATGGTCAAGGATCATCGTACCAACGAGGAGACCGGAAATGTAGATGCAGTTATGGATGGTGCCATTGATATCTTTATTAATGCATATCTGAAATGGATCGCACTTGCAAAGAAGCCAGTGCAGCAGCAGTAAATGAAAATGGCGGCTGTGACGGCAGGAATTTGCAGGGCGCAGTGAAAGTGGAAGGAAATGCAGGATGCCAAAGACAACAGATAAGAATAAGTATTTTGTAGTAAGGGAACGGGCGGTACCAGAAGTACTTCTGAACGTAGTTGCTGCGAAGAAGCTGCTGGAATCCAAGCGTGCGGCCACTGTTCAGGAGGCAGCAGATGCAGTTGGGATCAGCCGGAGTTCTTTCTATAAATACAAAGATGATATTTTTCCCTTCCACGAGGAAGCCAAAGGAAAAACTATCACATTTATTATACAGATGGATGATGAGCCGGGAATTTTATCCAATGTTCTTCGGGCTATTGCAGAAAACCATGGCAATATTCTGACCATACATCAGAGTATTCCCATCAGTGGGATTGCCACTCTTACCTTAAGTGTGCAGATCCTTCAGGGTGAAGGGGACGCAGAGGCAATGGTGGATGACATTGAACAGATGGAGGGAATCCATTATTTAAAAATATTAGGCAGGGAGTAACGGACAGATGATAAATATTGCAGTGTTAGGATATGGCACAGTTGGAAGCGGGGTAGTAGAAGTCATCCGCACCAACCATGAGCTGATTAACAAAAGAGCCGGGGAAGAGCTTAAGATCAAGTATGTTCTGGATCTTCGCGAGTTTCCGGGAGATCCGGTAGAAGAGATCCTGGTTCATGATTTTGAGCAGATCGTAAATGATCCGGAAGTTGAGATCGTAGTAGAAGTAATGGGTGGAACCGGTGCTGCCTATACCTTTGCCAGGAGAGCACTTGAGGCTGGCAAGAGTGTGTGTACCTCCAATAAAGCACTGGTTGCCAAATACGGCCCTGAGCTTATGGAAATCGCGAAGGAGAAGGAAATCAATTTCCTTTTCGAAGCAAGCTGCGGCGGTGGAATTCCCATCATCCGCGCCATCAACGGTTCTCTTACAGCAGATGAGATCGACGAGGTTACTGGAATTTTAAATGGAACCACCAACTTTATGCTGGATAAGATGAATACAGAGGGTGCTGATTTTAACACCGTTCTGAAGGAAGCGCAGGAGAAGGGCTATGCAGAGGCAGACCCTACTGCTGATGTGGAAGGACAGGATGCATGCCGCAAGATCGCCATTCTTTCCTCTCTGGCATATGGAAAATTCCTGAATTTTGAGAATGTTTACACAGAAGGAATTACTACGATCACACCAGAGGACATGGAGTACGCAAGAGAGATGGGAAAAAGCATTAAACTTCTTGGTACAAGCAAGAGAGTAGGAGAAGATTCCTTCTACGCACTGGTTGCACCTTTCCTGGTAGGACAGGAGAACCCTCTTTACAGCGTAAACGGCGTATTCAACAGTATTTTTGTACATGGAAATATGCTGGGCGACGCTATGTTCTACGGAAGCGGAGCTGGCAAACTTCCTACTGCAAGTGCAGTTGTAGCAGACGTTGTGGAGGCTGCAAAGCACCTTCATGATACCATTCCCAATAACTGGAATAATGAAGAGATGACGCTCATGGAGCCAGATTCTGTAGAAGGCCGTTTCTTTGTCCGTGTGAAGGATACTTCCCTGGATGAAGTGGATAAGGCCTTTGGCAAGGTGGAGACTGTGATCGAGCCAGATTCCCTTCCGGAAGAATTTGGTTTTGTTACCGGACTTATGACACAGGGCGAGTACAAAGAGCGTGTGAAAGCGCTTGGAGAGAACGTTCTGGGCATGATCCGTGTGAAAGACTGATAGGATTAAGCTGCAGCTGTTCAGGTGATGGACAGCTGCGCCAGGTTATCTGCCTGTGCAGATAAAAATAAAACTGACAGCGTGAAAGGATAAACTATGCTGATAGTTAAGAAATTCGGCGGTACCTCCGTTGGTGACAAAGAGAGAATGTACAATGTAGCCAACCGTTGTATCGAAGAATATAAAAAAGGAAATGACGTGGTGGTTGTTTTGTCCGCCATGGGAAAATACACAGATGAGCTTATCAGTATGGCTCATGATATGGACGACAAGCCGCCAAAGCGTGAGATGGATATGCTTCTTACCATTGGGGAGCAGATGTCCGTATCTCTGATGGCAATGGTAATGCATAAGCTGGGCGTTCCGGCAATTTCCCTGAATGCTTTTCAGGTGACCATGCATACCACAAGCAGCCATCAGAATGCAAGATTAAAAAGAATCGACACAGAGCGTATCCGCCGTGAGCTGGATGTCCGCAGGATTGTCATCGTTACCGGATTCCAGGGAGTGGATAAGTATGATGACTATACTACCCTGGGACGAGGCGGTTCTGATACCACTGCCGTGGCACTGGCAGCAGCGCTTCATGCAGACGCCTGCGAGATTTATACAGATGTGGACGGCGTTTACACTGCCGACCCGCGTAAGGTTCCAAATGCCAGAAAGCTGAAAGAGATCACATACGATGAGATGCTGGATCTGGCAACATCAGGAGCGGGTGTACTTCACAACCGTTCTGTGGAAATGGCGAAGAAATACGGAGTGCCCCTTGTGGTCCGCTCCAGCCTGAATAACAGTGAAGGAACGGTAGTTAAGGAGGTTGTTAGCGTGGAAAGAATGCTGATCAGCGGTGTTGCGCTGGATACAGACGCTGTGAGGATCGCAGTACTGGGACTTCGTGATGTGCCTGGTGTTGCATTTAAGGTATTTGATACCCTTGCAAAGAAAAATATTAACGTAGATGTTATCCTGCAGTCTATCGGACGTGCAGGAACAAAGGACATCTCTTTTACAGTAAATAAGGATGATCTGGATGATGCAGTTGCCACTCTGGAGGAGAACCAGGAGCGCCTTGGCTTCAAGGAGCTTCACTCTGAGCGCAATATTGCCAAGCTTTCTATTGTTGGCTCCGGTATGCTCAGCAATCCTGGCGTGGCTGCCAAGATGTTTGAGAGCCTTTACAATGAAGGGGTAAACATCAACATGATCTCCACATCCGAAATCCGTATTACCGTCCTCATCAACGAAAAAGACGGAATCCGGGCTATGAATGCAGTACACGATGCTTTCGGCCTTGCCGACTGATCGAATATACATTCTAAGGAGGAATTTCTGTATGAAAAGAAAAGTATTGGGAGTGCTTTTTACAGCAATGTGCCTGTGTGCGGTTCCGTCCGCGGCTTATGCAGAGGCACAGGAAGCCGAAAATACAGAGGCAGCAGGAGAGGCTGCGGATGAGCCTGAGGCTGGTGCAGAAACGGTTACAGAGTTGTCCGACAGCCTGTACGATTTTCAGGTGAAGATCGGGGATAAGGTTTACCAGTTCCCTATGTATTACGAGGATTTTGTAGCAGACTGGACACTTGGCAAGAACGAGGACCCGGAGATGGGCGTTGGAACTAATTCCTATGGTTCCATCAGTTTTTACAAAGGGGACGACCGCGTTTCCGTAGATGTGATCAATCTTGGAATCAATCAGCTGCCATTAAACCAGTGTCTGGTGGCAGGAATTGATATTGATGCAAGCTATGATTTCGATGTGGCGGCTACTCCTGTAGAACTGCCTGGCGGAATCGTAATGGGAAAATCCAATTTTGATGATATCAAAGCTGCTTATGGTGATCCAAGCGATACTTACGAGGGAGACCTGTATACCAAGTATTCCTACTCGAAAGATTATTACGAGGAAGTTCACTTCTATGTATATAAGGACGACAATACTCTGAAGCAGGTAGATATGCGAAACTTCGTAGAGCCAGAAGGATATGACAAGGGAAGTGTAAGCGAAGAAGTTCCGGAAATCGTATCTTCCTATACCGATCCTACAGAGCTTGGAGATGATCTGCTGGCCCCACAGGTGGAATTCTGCGGAGATCTTTATTCCCTTCCAGCTCCGGTATCTGCATTCCTTGAGAATGGCTGGGAGCTTCAGGACGTGGAAGACGGTGCTTATGTGGCTGGCCGGGATCTGGAATTTGTAGACATGATGAAGAATAACCAGAGTGTGCATTTCAGTGTTTACAATTTTACCCAGAATGCAACTGCCATCGAGAACTGTTTTGTACGGGAGCTTGAGGTAGGAAATTACGACAGTGATGCTCTTACCCTTACCCTTTCCGGCGGATTTACCCTGGGTGCGAAGAAGGCGGACCTGATCGCAGCTGCTGAGGAAAAGGGCTATGCGTGTGATGAGGACGGAGATTACCTGAATATTTATAAGACTGCAGATACCAAGATTGACAACCGGGCACAGTTCTGGTTTAACAAGGATGAAGATCCGGATACAGTGGCAAGTGTTGCGTACAGAAATGAAATTCTTCCGGAATAAGGGAGAACGCGATCTGGAGGTTTTGCAGAAATTAGTAACAGGAGGGGAAATATGAGCGACTATGTGATCAGCTGCTGTTCTACAGCAGACCTTACGAAAGAACATTTTGAGAAAAGAAATATTTCCTATATCTGCTTTCATTATGAATTAAATGGAAAAGAATATGCAGATGATCTGGGACAGTCTATGCCATTTGACCAATTTTATAAGGCCATGCAGGATGGTGCATCCACCAAGACTTCCCAGGTAAATGCAGATGAATTTGAAGAATATTTCGAAGGATTTCTGAAAGAGGGCAAAGATGTGCTCCACATCTGCCTGTCTTCGGGAATTTCTGGTGTTATCAATTCAGCTAACGTTGCAAAAGAGGATCTGGAGGAGAAATATCCGGGGCGTAAGATCCTGGTGGTGGATTCTCTGGGAGCATCCTCCGGATATGGGCTTTTTATGGATAAACTTGCAGACCTTCGGGATGAGGGCAGATCCATTGAGGAAGTTCATGCCTGGGCGGAGGAACACAAGCTGAACCTGCATCACTGGTTCTTTTCCACAGACCTTACGTTTTATATCAGAGGAGGCCGTATTTCCAAGGCCAGCGGCTTTTTCGGCACTATGCTGAATATCTGCCCGCTGCTGAATATGGATGATCAGGGGAAACTGATCCCAAGATTTAAGATCCGTACCAAGAAAAAGGTGATCCGGGCTATTGTAGACAAAATGGAAGAGTACGCTGAGGGCGGACTTGACTATAATGGGAAATGTTATATTTCCCAGTCTGCGTGCATAGAGGATGCCAGGGAAGTGGCAAGGCTGGTGGAAGAGCGTTTCCCGAAATTAAATGGGAAAGTAGAGATTAACAACATCGGAACCACCATCGGAAGCCATACAGGTCCTGGTACGGTAGCGCTGTTTTTCTGGGGAAGCAAGAGGACGGCGTAATTAAAAAATTACAGATGTCAGATGGAAGAATGCTATATTGGGAACAACTGGCATGGCTTAATGGAGCAAAAGTGAAAACAGCGAAATGGTGCTGCAATATATCTGGCCGGGATGCATCAGAATCCCGGCCTGCTGTTTCACTGTAAAGGAGAATGATGATTATGAAAAAAAGAAGTACGAAGGAAATCAAACTGCAGGCAAAAAAGGCATTGCAGGGACATGTTGGAACTGTGATCCTTGGGCTTCTGGCAGTGTATGGTCTGAATACTTTAGGAACAATCCTTTCTACCAATTTATTTTCTGGCACATCCGCGCTGGATCTGGTTCTCAGCGAAGTATTTATGCTGGTGGTGTCACTGATCGTGGGAATCATTTCCGCTGGTCTGGGGTATATGCTTTTGAATATTTCCAGGGGAAAGGAGTTTTCTCTGGGAGATCTGGGCTACTTTTTCAAAAACCAGCCAGACAGGGTGATCGTTGCAGGCTTTGTGCTGGCGCTGATCCAGCTGGTCACAGCGATCCCTTACTATTATGTGAGCTTTACCACAGATCCGGGACTGACTGTGGATTCCCAGATCCAGTGGCTTTCCATGACTCTGGGACTGCTGGCTGTAAGCACTTTGCTGAAATTTCTTATTTCCCTTCCATTTGCCATGACCTATTTTCTCATGGCGGATGACACAGAGCTTGGAGGAATCCAGGCACTGAAAGAGAGCGCAAGGCTGATGAAGGGAAATATCTGGAGATATGTGAAGCTGAATCTCAGCTTTATCCCGCTTTTGTTATTATCTGTGTTCACGTTCTATATTGCACTTTTCTGGATCATGCCTTATATGGAAATGTCCATGGTGGCATTTTACCGGGATCTGGATGGGGAACTGGACTACAGACTGCCAGGAGATGGAGCTGCTGACGGCGGCTTTCATAACTGGACCAATGATTCTGGAAACGGATATGATACAGAAAATAATGACGGTTACAGAAATTAGAAATACAAGCAACAAGAGGAGATTGAAAAAATGGATATTTTACAGGCAATCACCCAGGAACTTGGGGTGCAGAAATGGCAGGTAGAAGCTGCTGTTAAATTGATCGATGAGGGAAACACCATCCCTTTTATTTCACGATATAGAAAAGAAGCTACCGGAACCTTAAATGACGAGCAGCTTCGTAACCTGAACGAGAGACTGACTTATCTTCGAAATCTGGAAGACAAGAAGAACCAGGTCCTTTCCAGCATTGAGGACCAGGGCAAGCTGACAGAAGAGCTGAAGGCACAGATCCTGGCAGCACAGACACTGGTAGTCGTAGAGGACCTTTACCGCCCGTACCGTCCGAAGAGACGTACACGAGCAACCATTGCCAAGGAAAAAGGCCTGGAGCCGCTGGCAAATATCATTATGCTCCAGATGACCAACAAGTCTATTGAAGAAGAGGCAGAAGCCTTTGTTTCTGAGGAAAAAGAGGTGGCTTCTGTGGCAGATGCCATCGCTGGTGCGAAGGATATTATTGCCGAGCATATTTCTGACGAGGCAGATTACCGAATCCACATCCGCGACCTTACTGCGAAGAAAGGAACCATCAGTTCTGTGGCAAAGGATCCGGAGGCACAGTCTGTTTATGAAATGTACTATGATTTCGAGGAGCCGGTGAAGAAGCTGGCCGGACATCGTGTGCTTGCCCTGAACCGTGGTGAGAAGGAGAAAATCCTCACGATCAAAGTGGCAGCTCCGGAGGAAGACATCCTCCGTTACCTGGAGAAGCAGGTGATCACCCGTGAAAACCCGTTTACCACACCAATCCTGAAGGAAGTGACAGAGGACAGCTACAAGCGTCTGATCGCTCCTGCAATCGAGCGTGAGATCAGAAGTGATCTGACCGAGAAAGCAGAGGACGGCGCCATCAAAGTCTTTGGCAAAAACCTGGAGCAGCTTCTTATGCAGCCTCCAATCGCTGGACAGACTGTACTTGGCTGGGACCCGGCTTTCCGTACTGGCTGTAAGCTGGCTGTTGTAGATCCAACTGGAAAAGTTCTGGATACTACAGTTGTTTATCCTACTGCTCCTACCAATGAGAAGAAGATCCGCGCGGCAAAGGATACGGTGGAAGCTATGATCAGGAAATACGGTATTTCCCTGATCTCTGTTGGAAATGGTACTGCTTCCAGAGAGTCTGAGCAGGTGATCGTAGATATGCTGAAGGAGATCCCGGAGGCAAAGGTTCAGTATGTGATCACAAATGAGGCTGGTGCTTCTGTTTATTCTGCAAGTAAGCTTGCGACAGAAGAGTTCCCGAATTTTGATGTAGGACAGAGAAGTGCGACCTCCATTGCAAGACGTGTGCAGGATCCGCTGGCAGAGCTGGTTAAGATCGATCCGAAGTCTATTGGCGTTGGCCAGTACCAGCATGACATGAACCAGAAGAAGCTGGGCGAGGCTTTGACTGGTGTGGTTGAGGATTCTGTAAATAAAGTCGGTGTAGACTTAAATACTGCATCTGCATCCCTTCTTGAGTATATTTCCGGTGTTTCCAAGGCCATTGCAAAGAACATCGTTGTTTACCGTGAGGAGAACGGCCGCTTCACAAGCAGAAAAGAGCTTTTGAAGGTAGCGAAGCTTGGACCGAAGGCATTTGAGCAGTGTGCTGGTTTCATGCGTATTACAACAGGCGGCTCCAATCCTCTGGATGCTACAAGCGTTCATCCGGAGAGCTATGAGGCAGCTTCTAAGCTCCTCGAGAAGCTTGGATATTCCGCTGAGGATATTGCTGGCGGCAAGCTGGCTGGACTTTCCAGACAGATCAAGGATTACAAGAAGACAGCAGAAGAGCTGGAAATCGGTGAGATCACACTCCGCGATATTGTAAAAGAGCTGGAGAAACCGGCCCGTGACCCACGTGATGAGATGCCGAAGCCGATCCTTCGTACCGATGTACTGGATATCAAGGACCTGAAAGAGGGCATGATCCTGAAGGGAACGGTCCGCAACGTAATTGATTTCGGTGCTTTTGTTGATATCGGAGTTCACCAGGACGGACTGGTTCACATTTCCCAGATGAGTGAGAAATTTATCAAGCATCCGCTGGAAGCAGTCAGCGTTGGAGATGTTGTGGAGGTTCGCGTCCTTGGCGTAGATGAGAAGAAGAACCGGATCAGCCTTTCTATGAAAGGGCTGAATAAATAAAGAGAAGAGGGAAAAATCTAGTTCTCTCCTTTCTGGCAATGCCCTGCAGACTATAGATTATTACTGTTCACTTTGTTCACAGCAACACGCTTCGCGCTGCATAGAAAGACGCAAACTTAATTCTCATAGGTTTCATGCCGGGTATGAGTTATTAGAGAGTTGGATAAAAAATGTTGGAAAATATACTTTTTGTATATCTAATTATAATTAATATTATAGCTTTCGGGATGTATGGCATAGACAAGCAGAAAGCAATCAAAAAGCAGTGGCGCATCCCGGAAGCCCAGCTTCTGGCGGTGGCTGCCATTGGCGGCTCCGCCGGCGCCCTTCTTGGAATGCAGTTTTTCCATCATAAGACCAGAAAGTGGAAATTCCGCCTGGGCGTGCCGCTGATCCTGGCGGTGCAGTTGATACTGTGGAGAGTCTTGCAGTAGACGGTGGATAATTTAGCGAAAAAATGAATTGCCGGTGGAAAACGTGTTAGAGTCCGTTTGAAAAATCATTCCTGCAATCTGCACGTCCCACTTTGCAGTATAGTTCACCCGAATTCGGTTACCACAGCCCGCTGCGGTGCCCTTATTCGGGCAAAATCAAACATGCTCAGGGAAAGGACTGACGAAAAGGAGATGAGAATTTGGAAGGACAGGTAATAGAAAACGCAGTCCAGGAGACTGTGCAGGAAACAGTGGATAAGGTAAGCTCCAACTGGGAACAGATCAAGACTTACTTTAACGGTCATATTCCGGATTTGATCAGCTTCGGAATGAAAGTGGTTCTTTCCATTGTGGCTTTTTATGTGGGAACCAAACTGATCAAGTGGTTTCTGAAGCTTGCCAGGCGTTCTATGGAAAAGGCAGGAATAGATAAAGGCGTAGCCCAGTTTATCTGCTCTTTTGGAAGATTTCTTCTCTATCTGATCCTGGTATTTAACATTGCAACCAATTTCGGTGTGAAGGAATCCTCAGTGGCTGCTCTTTTGGGAACTGCCGGTGTTACCATCGGTCTTGCCCTGCAGGGCGGTCTGGAGAATCTGGCAGGCGGTGTGATGCTGCTTTTGTTCAAACCTTTTCAGGTAGGAGATTATATTATTCAGGATCAGGCTGACGGTACAGAGGGAACTGTGTATAAGATTGAAATCTTTTACACTACTCTGATCACCATTGACAATAAACATGTGATCATTCCCAATGGAAAGCTGTCCAACAGCACCATTATTAATGTAACTGCCCGGAATTTGCGCAACCTGGAGATCAAAGTGGGAATTTCCTACGATTCCGACATTAAAAAAGCCAAAAAGCTTCTGCAGCACATTTTACAGGAAGATCCCGGAACCAAGTCCGACAAAGACATGATCGTCTTCGTAGATGAACTTGCCGACAGCGCCGTAGTCATGGGCCTCCGCGTCTGGGTTCCCACCGACAAGTACTGGAAGACCAAATGGCGCCTCAACGAAAAGATCAAAGAGTCCTTCGACGCCAACGGAATCTCCATTCCTTATCCACAGATGGATGTGCATGTGGTGGAGACAACTACTGTGGAGAAAAGTTCCAAATAAAACGGTTAATACTTTGACAATATAAAATATGAAAAAAATTTATAAATGCCTTGTATATTGATAGAAAGTATGCTAGTATATTAACAAAGCATATTTCTACTAATATTCAAGGCATTTTATGCGTCCTATAATATCTATTTCATTTCAGAAATTCATGCTTTTAACCCGATAATCTTAATTTAAAAGCAGAAGATCTGAATGCAGACGCGAAAAGTGTAAGCCCGTCAACAGGACATCTTCTGCAGCACAGGGAGGTGCCCGAAACGGCAGGAAAAGTCAAAGTAAAACTGGATATCATACTAAAGAATTTCTGGAGAGATAATGCACGCTTTGCAGATTTATTTAATGCTGCATTATTTGATGGCAGACAGGTACTAAATCCAGACGATCTTATGGAGTGCGACACAGACGTTTCTTCCATAGTGAAATTTAATAATCATGCCCAGACAGTACAGAAGATATATGATGTGGTGAAGAAGACCGCGTATGGAACGGAGTTTGTGCTTTGGGGGCTGGAAGACCAGAATAAGATCCATTATGCCATGCCTCTTCGCCATATGCTTGGGGATTCTTTTTCTTACTTAAAAGAATATAATGAGATTGCTGCCAGGAATAAGGAGGAGAAAGCTGTGGGATATGTGAGACAATACTGGTGATTTTTTAGAAACACTTAATAAACATGAGATAATTCCCAGGATTATTTATTACAAAACCTGCCGCAAATGTGTTATAATGTGGACATCTGTTGAATAACCGTTAAAAAAGATACTTACGAGGTGTAAAGTTTATGAAATACAGAGATGAGTTCCACATTGCATCCACTGCAATTCTGCTCAGTGTAGCTATGGTTGGAATTTCCGTAGTCGTTCCCAAGGAGAGCAGAGTTCCGACTGCTAAAACTACGTTAACAGAGGCTCCAGAAACAGCCGCAGAAGCAGAGGCTGCACAGCAGGAAGAATTTCCAATTTACAGTCAGGACAGTAATTATGATGATTCTTACGATTACAGTCAGGACGATAGTTCCTACGATGACAGCTATGATTCTTCGGACAGCGATTCTTCTGATAGTGACCAGATCACTTATCCTACAGATGATTCTGAAGATGGCTCAGGAAGTGACACATCCGATATCCCGGATTATACAGAAGATACCTCCGATGATTCCGGACAGGATGACAGTGAGAACTGGGATTATATTGACAATGGCGGTGATACCAGTTCCGATAATGGAGACTATACAGAGGATACTTCTGATCAGGATATTGAATATTACGAATAAATGTATTTACCGATACGTATACTTGATTGGGAAGTTGCATTGTCGTAACCGAAAAGCGTGAACATTAATAATAAAATCCCCGAAACTTCTACCTCTTAAAGACTTAACCAGTCTATAATACTGAGATATGATTTCGGGGATCTTTTTACAAGTTAATCTTATTTTACATTATGAAAACTTCAGCTTTCATATCAAAATCTGATTTCCCTGCTTTTATTTTATCTTATTCAAAAATTCAAAGGGTTCCTTATCTTCCAGAAAATGCATCAGCATATATGCTGTCATGATTGCTACATTCTCTTCTTTCAGAATTCGCTTTACTTCCTCACGGTCAGCCAGAACCACTTCGATCTCTTCGGTGTCTTCCTGCGCCTTGGAACTGATCTCGCCGCTGGCATAGCCGTATACAGTTGCACAGGATTCGTCTGTCATTCCAACCGTGGTAAAATAAGGCTTCTGGTAAGCTTCTGCTACCGGAATTGGATCAAGTTTCAAACCTGTTTCTTCATACATTTCCCGGACGGCACCTTCATGGTAATTCTCGTTTGGCTCTACAAGACCTGCTGGAAATTCATAAATATAATCGCCCAAAGTATAACGATACTGGCGGATTAAAACCACTTTATCATGCTTTTCGCCATAAATACTGTAAATGATCACACCATCCGGATTATTCTTCCGAGTTACCATTTTCAAGCTGTCTACGTCTTTGGCACGAGAAGCTACAAAATAGTTTACCGGGGTGTTGTGTACGCTGGTGGCTTTTACATTATAAAGGTTTACATAACGATTATCTGTCTGTTTGGTAATGCTGTTGATTTTTCCCATAGGAACCTCTTTTCGTCAGTTGTTGCTGTTCAATGCAGAGGTCTGACGAAGTTACTTATCGATCTGGACAGCAAGCCCCGCGAATCTAACCTGGAACAGCTTCATCAGTCACCGCGGAGAATCACACGGATTCTTTTATAAATAAAGAACACGATCACTGAGGTTAATGTGTATTTAAATAAGTTGAATGGTACAAGGATCATAATTGCAAAAGTAAGAAGGTTGGTTACACCGCTGTGGACTGCTGCACCCATTTCAATAAAGGCCTGCACTGGCATTCCAAATGCTTTGCCGTAAGCAGGAAGCAGTACAAATGCATTTACAAAACAAGCAAGGATCGTGGTAAGAATTACACCAACGGCCATACCTGCTACTGCGTGTGCTCTTGTCTTCTTATGCTGATAACGATAGATCAGCCCGGCAGGAATTACATAAGAACAACCGAAG
Organism: Blautia sp. Sow4_E7; assembly: GCF_052116245.1. Lineage (NCBI taxonomy): Bacteria > Bacillati > Bacillota > Clostridia > Lachnospirales > Lachnospiraceae > Blautia > Blautia sp. Sow4_E7. Next base: position 253,778 of record NZ_JBQKLL010000001.1, on the reverse strand, counting down.
AGGAAGTTTGCCACATCACCAACACCTGCTGTCATAGTTCCTTTGGTTACCAGATGTACCAGGATCTTCACCAGTTCGATCAGCATACCTGCTACAGGTCCCATTGCAAAAGAACCGATCAATGCTGGAATCTCGGAGAAATCCAGCTGGTAAAAGGACGGTGCAAGAAATGGCAGCGGCACCTCAAAATTCATCAACACACCTGCCACAGCACCTAACATTGCCACCTGTGCAATGGTTCTGGTGCGGCTTCGCTCCATTACGTTTCCATTTCTGATTACTTGTTCGCTCATACTCATCGCTCCTTAAATTATAATATTTAAAGAAAATTTCTGCAAGTATGGGTTAAAATCTACTTCAGCATGCAGGAAAATAGTTGTTACTGTTTACACGGCATTTTTCCAATGCATAGAAAATGATTCCAACCACATAAAAAAGCCCCGGAATCTCTTCCAGGGCTATGAGCACGTACAAATAAATATCAACCGATCTAAATATTCTGCGCGTTCTTCTCTCATCCAGACTTTACTGTCGGTTTTGGAATTTCACCAAATCAGCCGCCGTAGCGGGTCGCGGACTATACCGCCGGTAGGGAATTTCGACCTCAAAGGATTTCGATCACCCTGCCCCGAAGAAATTTTCTTTTCATGGTGGATTATACAATAGATATCTTGTAATTTCAATATGGATTCTTAATTTTTTTGAAAAAATCGCCAGGTTTGAAAGTTAAACTATATTGTACACAGAACAAGAAACGTTGGCTTTGCAAATTTGATTTCCCTTTCCTTTACGCCAAAAACGTCCCCAACAAAGCCGAATACTGCTCCACCAGCGTATCCTCCGAAACCTGGCCTTTGGCGGTGATCCAGTATCTTAAAATTTGAATGATCCCACCGGAATAATAGGAGGCGGCGATTTCAGGAAGGATCTGCTGCAGATGGTCTGCAGATCCTGAGCGGGACAGCTCTTCCAGAAAGGACACCCGGATCTCCTCCGCCAGAATGTCCAGCAGAATGGAAAATGCGTTGCTGCTGAACGCATTCTGGACCATGGCCATATGAGCAGACAGATAATGGACTACCTGCCGGAACATGTGGATGGAAAATTCCCGCAGATTTTTATTTTCCATGGGCTCCGTCCAGTTCTGGATAAAATTATCCCGGTTCTGCCGGACGAAGTAGGCAAAAAAGTCATATTTATCCAGAAAATGGGTATAAAAGGTGGCGCGTCGGATCAGCGCCTTTTCACACAGTTCGTTCACCGTAATGTCTTCGAATTTCTTCTTGCTGAGAAGCTCAATAAAGGCATTGCATAACATTTGATTGGTTCTTACAAATCTTAAATCCTTATCCTTCGCCATAATATCTCCTTTATTTCGAAATGGACATTTTCAATACTACGTCAATTATCTTACAATCACCAGATAACTGTACGTTGCATTTTTTCTCCATATCATTATCATAATAAATTAAAAGACAAATGTCAAATAAATATTAAAAAGATGATATCAAAAAGAAAACGGATATTACGAAAAAATAGTAAAGGAGAAGAAAATGAAAAAATTTTACAGCGGTGTAATCAAATGCCGATATGGAATTATGGTATTGTTTGTAATCGCGGCGCTTTTGGGCGGTTACTGCCGGAACCTGGTAAAAGTTGATTACGACATGAACGACTACCTTCCGGAGACTTCCCCATCTACGGTGGCCCTGGATGTGATGAACGAAGAGTTTGACGGCGCCATCCCAAATGCCCGTGTAATGATAAAAGTGGAGGACAAAAAGGAAGCCCTGGCTCTTTCCACAAGCTCCATTCTGTCCAGTGGTCTGACCACCGTAATCGGTTTCCTGGCCCTGGTGATGATGCGTTTCGGAATCGGTCCTGACCTTGGTCTGGCACTGGCAAAAGGTATTGCCATCAGTCTTCTGACTGTATTTCTTTTCGTGCCGGGCCTGATCCTGGTCAGCTTTAAATGGATGGACAAAACCAGACATAAATCTTTCATGCCGTCCTTCAGAGGTCTTGGAAAAGTGATCAGCAAGGCTATGTACCCAGTGGGAATCATCTTTGTGTGCCTGATCATTCCGTCTTACATAGGCAGCAACAGCAATGCTTATTACTATGGATCTTCCCATATTTTTGGAAGCGAGACCCGTCTGGGAAAAGATACCGCCAAGATTGAGGATGTATTTGGAAAAAGTGATAACTATGTGCTGATGGTTCCAAAGGACGACACCGTGACGGAGCAGAAGCTGATCGATGAGCTGAATGATCTCCCGGAATTAAATTCCATGACTGCCCTGCGTGAGATGGTTGGACCGGCTGTACCGGCAAGCTCCATTCCGGATACCCTTCTGAAAAAGCTGCAGTCTGACAAGTACGACCGTATTGTTCTGAACGTAGCCGTAGATTATGAGGGCGACCAGACCTTTTCCCTGGTGGAAAAAATCCGTGATATTGCCCAGGAGTATTACCCGGATGAATATTATCTGGCTGGTGAGGGTGTAAGTACCTATGACCTGATGGATACCATCACAGCGGATATGGTGAAGGTAAATCTGCTTGCCATCGGTGCGGTATTTGTGGTGCTGCTTCTGACTATGAAATCGGTGGTTCTGCCAGTGATCCTGGTGCTGACCATCGAGACTGCGATCTGGATCAACCTGTCCATTCCCTATATTACCGGACAGTCTATTTTCTACATTGCATACCTGATTATCAGTTCCATTCAGCTGGGTGCTACTGTGGATTATGCGATTTTGTTCACGGAGCGTTATAAGGAAAACAGGCAGACGTTGGACAAAAAAGAGAGCATTGTGGAGACGGTCTCCAATGTAACGGTGTCTATCCTGACCTCAGGTGTGATCCTGACGGTAGTTGGGTTCCTGCTTGGAATTATTTCCACCCATGGACTATTGTCCCAGTTGGGATATTTCCTTGGAAAAGGTACTATTTGTTCTATGATCGCAGTATTATTTGTTCTGCCTTGTTTCCTGTATGTGACAGATGGAATATGTATTGAACGAAAGAAGCGGAAACAGGGAAAGAAATGATAAAAAAATCATATAAGGAGCAATTTATTATGAAAAATTATAACAAAATTATCATTTTATGCCTATCGGTTCTGATCCTTATCCAGGGCGCCGGGCTGGTGGTGAATTTTCAGGAGAAACGGATGCTGTCAGAAAAGCTGGAGGCTTATGAGGAGAAAGTAAGCTCCTATGAGGAGAAGCTGGATAAGGTGGATACCCTGCTTTCCGAAACTGGAGATTTGCTGGAAAGTATGAATGGTGTTATGGATAATGTAAATACAGTTATGAAGAATGTAGATACGGCAATCAGCAATTTTTCCCTCTTTAAGTAGGTGTGTGGCAGGCGGACGCCCGTGAACGGTGGTGTGTTGCGGACAACGGCAAAAATCGGGATTTTGCTCCGCCACTTATTTCAAGCCCCATAAACAAACTCGCCTAAAGGCTCAGACAGTGTTTATGGGGCTTGAGCTATGCTCACAAAATCCCGATTTTTACCTAACTGTCCTTAACACACCATCATTCACGGGCTGTCTATAGTAGAAATTTGGTACTATATTGAAAAATAAGAAGGAGGTCAAAAGAAAAATTTCATTGGCAATGCGCTCATATCTAGAACACATCGTCTGAGAGGTTCTTCAATATTCTGCAATTTGAGTTTGAGATTGATCTGCATCTTCACGAAGATCACGAATGCGCTGGATATAACTCAAAAATGTTACTTCTACCTAAATAGGCTACGGAAACCTTGATATAGTACAAATGTTTACTATTAAAAATAGTAAACATTTGTACTAAAATAAGATTGAAAGCAAAAGCTTTGCATGCCAAAAGGAGAAAATAATTTGTAATTATAAGGTTGTTGTCTAAGATAGAAAACATGCTTATAGACTCAAATAAGCTGAATAAATGATAAGAGAGTAAGGATGAAAATGCTAATGTAAATAGATAGATGAAGTTGAAAATTTTTACTGTAAATGAAAGTGAAAAGGAGTTTTGTGCATGGGCTGGATTGTTATGATATTTATTCTGTTGGTGATAATTTCAAATTATCCCATAGTAGGAATTGTTTTAGCGTTGCTTGTAATTGGAGGTGGGGTATATTTTTATTTTTCTTCACAAGAGGAAGAAAAAAAGAAAGCGGAATTGAATCGGATTTGTTTTCATAATATTAAGAGTTGTCGAGAAATGTTTGAAAGTTATTTCAATGTTTCATTTAATAAACCACTCTATATAAATCTGGATGAGTGGTACTATGAGTGGAACTATTATTATATATCTGAAGGTCCTGAAAATAAATTTTTTTTAATTATAAATGCTGCTGAGGGAAAAGCAATAGGAATATTTAATGATTGTGTAATTGTTGATGGTGTAGAGAAACTGGTAAAAAAAAGAATTTTTGAGTATTCTTCACCTGATGAATGGAAATGCATAAGTGAAATTAGTCGTAGAGAAGTGTATTTATATATAAGTGGATATTATGAAAACGGATTTAGACCATATTATGAAATAAATGAAAATAAATATGATGGTATTTTAGAATGGGATTTAAAGGCAGATCAAATTGATGGATGGGCATTTTCTTTTGGAATAGTGAAACCCGGACATGATGGGGGAGATTATATACAATTTAAAAAATATTATTATTAGGAGGAGAAAACATATGCCATATTGGAAAAAAGAAAAATATATGGATTCGACAGGAAGTTGGAGGGAGCCAGATGATGATTATGTAGATGCATTCGGAGCCTGGCATAGAAGTGATGATATGTATAGGGATTCTTCTGGAGCATGGAGAGATGTAGAAGATATGTATAGAGATGCATCTGGAGCTTGGCGAAAACCAGGAGAAGAATATATAGATGAGAGTGGAAATTGGAGAAAGCAAAAGGTGATAGTATCGTTTTTTACAATACATATCCATTCACATAAACTATAATACGGACAACTTAAGAAAAATAACCAACAATAAAGACAAAGGCGTCTGCAATTCGTTTTGCAGGCGCCTTTTTTCGTACTTGAAAAGGGGGAAATACCATGGGCACACGTATTACGGAGCATCCGATCTTAGGAGTCCCGCAGAAGGGCAGATTAGTAAATTTCACATATGACGGACAAAAAATCCAGGGCTATGAAGGGGAACCGATCGCGGCGGCATTGAAGGCGGCTGGAATCCTGATCCACCGTTATACAAAGAAAGAGCACACACCGCGAGGTATCTTTTGTGCCATTGGAAGATGTACCGACTGTGTCATGGTGGTAGACGGAGTTCCAAACGTGAGAACCTGTGTAACCCCGCTGAAGGCAGGAATGAAGGTTCAGACACAATACGGTGTATCAGCAGAGCCGTTTGAGGAACAGAAATAGGAGGGCAGACAAGATGAAAAGATATGATTTGATCGTAGTTGGCGCAGGCCCGTCTGGTCTGTCAGCGGCAATTGAGGCAGCAAAAAGAGGACTGAAGGTAGTTGTATTTGATGAGAATGAAAAGCCTGGTGGACAGCTTTTTAAGCAGATTCATAAATTCTTCGGCTCCAAAGAGCACAAGGCGAAGATCAGAGGCTTTGTCATCGGGGAAGAACTTCTGGCAGAGGCAGCCAGTGCAGGTGTTGATGTAGAGCTGAATTCTACCGTAATTGGAATGTATCAGGACAAAGAAATCGTGGTAAAAAAGGGCGAGGAAATTTTCCATTATAAAGGAGATGCCACCATCATTGCCACAGGCGCAGCGGAAAACATGGTCACCTTCGAAGGCTGGACGCTTCCCGGTGTGATCGGAGCAGGCGCAGCCCAGACCATGATGAACCTTCACGGCGTAAAGCCTGGCAACCGGATCCTGATGCTGGGAAGCGGAAATGTTGGTCTGGTAGTCAGCTTCCAGCTGAAACAGTGTGGCTGTGACGTGGTTGCGCTGGTGGATGCGGCACCGAGAATCGGCGGTTACGGCGTACATGCCGCAAAGGTTGCCAGAACCGGAGTTCCCTTTTATCTTTCCCATACCATTGTGAAAGCAGAAGGAAAGGATCATGTGACCGGAGTTACCATTGCAGAGGTGGACAGCCATTTCCAGTTCATTCCAGGTACGGAAAAGCATTTTGATGTGGATACCATCTGCCTGGCAGTTGGCCTTTCCCCAATGTCCCAGCTGTTAAAAATGGCTGGCTGTGAGATGGAAGACAATCCGAAGCGGGGCGGTCAGGTGCCGATCGTAGATGAATATGGAGAGACTTCTATTAAAGGAATTTTCGTAGCAGGTGATGTATCCGGAATCGAGGAAGCAAGCTCCGCCATGATCGAAGGAAGAATTGCAGGAATCGCAGCTTCCAAATATCTGGGCTACATAGATGAGGCAGAACTGGAAGAAGGGGCAAAGGTAAACGAGGCAGCTCTTGACGGACTTCGCCAGGGCATGTTTGCCCCAAAGAACAGAGGCAAGCTGATCGAAAAGACAGAGGAGGGAATCGACGTTTCCATGAATCTTCTCACAAAAGGCTATGTGGCAGATGAGGAAATCGAGCGTTTCCCAGGTGTTACCCACAGAGCAGGTGTTCACCCGGTAATGGAGTGCACACAGAACATTCCCTGTAACCCCTGTCAGGATGCATGTCCAAAGCATTGCATCAAGATCGGAGCACACATTACCTCGCTTCCGGCAGTGGAAGAAAACGCCGCCTGTGTGGGCTGCGGAATGTGCGTAGCATCCTGTTCCGGACAGGCAATCTTCCTGGTAGATGAAACCTTTGAACCTGGTTTTGCCACAGTCACCATTCCGTATGAATTCCTTCCTTTACCGGAAAAAGGGGAAAAAGGATTGGGACTTGGAAGGAACGGCCAGCCGGTTTGTGAGGCAGAGGTGGTATCGGTAAAGAGTGCGAAAGCCTTTGACCATACCAGTCTTCTTACCATAAAGGTTCCGGCAGACATGGCAATGAAGGCCAGATTTTACAGAGCAAAATAAGGCGGAGGGATTGTATGATGGAAAGTATTTATGACAGAACCGTTCAGCTGGGAGAATACGTCCCGGAGCCTGACGATGACAGAATTATATGCAGATGTGAGGAAGTAACAAAAGGAGAGATCAGAAGAGCTGTTCACGATGGAATGTTTACCATCACAGAAATCCGGCGATATCTCCGCTGTGGAATGGGGCTTTGCCAGGGACAGACCTGTGCCAAACTGGTAAAAAGGATCGTGGCGACGGAGCTTGGAGTTTCTCCGGCACTTCTGGAACCAGCAACTTCAAGAGCACCTATTAGACCTTTAGAGATGAAAATTTACGCAAAGGAAGGTGAGGACGATGAGTAAGACAGCAGATGTGATCATTGTGGGAAGCGGCGTAATTGGATGCGCTACCGCCTATTATCTGGCGAAAAAAGGAACTTCCGTTATCGTCCTTGACCGTGACGAGAGTATTGGAAATGGCGGCTCTGCAAGAAATGGCGGTGGTGTCCGCCAGTCCGGACGAGATCCAAGGGAGCTGCCGCTGGCAATGTATGCGGTAAAAAATATGTGGCCGGTTCTTTCAGAAGAACTGGGGATCAATGTGGAATATCATAAGGAAGGCAACCTGAGACTAGGAAAAACGGCTCATCATATGGAAATCCTTCAGGGACTTACAGACCGGGCAACGGCCTGCGGACTGGATGTAAGGATGATCGACGGAAAAGAGGTCCGGGAGATCAATCCTTTCTTAAGTGATGAGGTAATTGGAGCCAGCTGGTGTGCCACAGATGGACATGCGAACCCGCTTTTGACTACTTTGGGCTATTACAGGGCAGCAAGGCGGCTGGGCGTTCAGTTTTTCACCGGGGAAGAAGTGGTAGAGCTTCAGAAGGTGAAGGGAAAACTGAGAAAGGTTATTACCCGGAAAAACGTTTACCAGGGCGATAAGGTAATTGTGGCAGCTGGTTACGCAAGCAGAAAGATTCTTGGCACTGTAGGGATTGACATTCCTATGTCAAATGATCTGATCGAGGCGCTGGTTACTGAGGCAGAGCCAAAAATGTTCGGGCAGATGCTGGGCACAGCGGATGCTGATTTCTATGGACATCAGACAGATCACGGTTCCTTCGTATTTGGCGGGGCTTCCGGTTTTGAGACGGTGAATAAGGATAATGGACATAATATGACTTCGGGGATCACAGCACCTTGTATCTGCCGTGGAATTATGAAGTATATCCCGAAGCTGGCAAATGCAAAGATCGTGAGAACCTGGGCTGGTTATGAGGATGTTTGCATTGACGGTGTGCCGGTTCTGGGAAATGTGGACGAGGTGCCGGGGCTGATCGTGGCCTGTGCGTTTACCGGACATGGATTTGGAATTTCACCGGTCGTAGGAAAATTGCTGGCAGAGACCGCATTGGAGGAGGAGACAAAGTTGGATTTATCAGCATTCAGGTATGATAGGTTTCATGCGGCAATTTAGGGGATTCAAGGCGGACGCATTCGGACAATGGTTATTACTCACCCGCCGGCGCAATAACCATTGCCCAAATTCTGATAACATGTTTGGATAAATTGGAAAAAGTTAAAAATTTCACACGTTAAAATGGCAGTGTACAAAAATAAAAAGATGTGCTATACTCCATCCTAGCGAAGCCAAGCGAAATAAAGCGGCTCCTGGATGAGTATATATGACAGATACAGACTCAGAAAGGAGATTTGCGATATGGATTCCAAGATTGATTTCTTATATTTAAGTGAACCGGATATGATCAAAGCAGGCGTAAAGGATATGAAATCCTGCGTGGATGTGATGGAGGATCTTTTGGTTACATTGTACAAAGGTGACTACGTAATGGGAGGTGCAAACCACAATTCCCATGGCTGCATGATCATGTTCCCAGATGATCCCCAGTTCCCTGGAATGCCGAAGAACGCAGATGACAGAAGATTTATGGCAATGCCGGCGTACCTGGGCGGCAGTTATCAGCTGGCTGGAATGAAGTGGTATGGCTCCAACGTAGATAACAAGAAGGTGGGCCTGCCCCGTTCCATTCTGATGATGATGCTGAACGATAAGGATACCGGTGCTCCGCTGGCGCTGATGTCAGCGAACCTGGTAAGTGCTTACCGTACCGGCGGAATTCCAGGAGTGGGAGCCAAATATCTGGCAAGAAAAGACTCAAAGGTAGTTTCCATTATCGGACCTGGTGTTATGGGAAAAACATCTCTGGCAGCTTTTGTCAGCGTTTGCCCGAACCTGGATACGGTGAAGATCAAGGGCAGAAGCCAGCGGTCTCTGGATGCTTTTACCAAGTTTATCCGGGAGGAACTGCCACAGATCAAAAATATTGAGATCTGTGATTCTGTGGAGGCAGCAGTAAAGGACAGCGATATCATCAGCTTTACCACAACTGTCCGCGACGATGTTTCTTCCTTCCCTTATATCAGCGGGGACTGGATCAAAAAGGGTGCACTGATCAGCATGCCGTCAGCTGCAAGATTTGACGATGATTTTCTTGCTGGCTGCAAGCTGGTGGTGGATAACTCCAAGCTTTATGAGGCCTGGGAGGAAGAGTATCCTTATCCCACCTATCCGCAGGTGCAGATCATTGGAACCAAGTTCACGGATCTGAAGCATGATGGAAAAATAGAGGCGGAAGACATTATCGACATCACAGACATCATTGAGAAGAGACATCCGGGAAGAACAAGTGATGATGAGATTATCGTATATTCTGTTGGAGGCATGCCTGTTGAGGATATTGCCTGGGGTGGAACCGTTTATCGCAATGCAGTGAAGCTTGGCATCGGAATAAAATTACCGCTGTGGGACAAACCCGAGATGGCGTGAGGAAAGCTTATGCCAAAGTAAGCTGGCGCAGAATACTTCTGAAAGGAAGTCTGGCAGGTCAGCTCCCTGGGATGGCTCTCGCAGGGATAAAATTCAGGAGCTGAGCCTATGGAAGACAAGAAGATTGTAACCCCAGTGCAGCCTTACCTGACACTGGACGCGGAAGACTATCAGGAGATACTGAACAGGAGAATGGGAATTTCCAGTTTTTACGAGTTTAATGTGAAAAACGGGAATTCGGGGAATTTTCGGGCAGTGCCGGATGGGAGCACAGATCTTGTCTTCGGAATCGGGGAAAAGGATGTAAAGGTTCTGGTTGGTGGAACGGTGCTGAAGGCCAAGGACTGGGAGTTCGATGATGGGAGATATTATTTTGGGGCCAGATTTTTGCCGGGAAAATGTATTTTGCCAAAATCTCTTTCCATAAAAGAAGTGGTAAATGCTGATGTGGAGATCGACCTGAATGAGTATGGAAGCGGACTTACAGAGAGTCTGGCAGAGGCATCGGATGTAAAGCAGAGGGCGCAGATCCTGATGCAGTATCTTTCCAATAATCAGAGGGAGAATTCAAGGGATTCGTCCCATGTGCTGGAAGAATATATGCGGCAGAGGATTTACGCCACAGATGGAAATATTTCCATCCAGATGTTAAGCCGTGAGACGGGATATTCAGAGTGTTACATCCGCAGAGTGTTTAAGGAGATACATGGGATTTCGCCAAAAGAGTTTGAGCGGTTTATCCGTTTTCAGGCCTTTCTGGGAGAGATCACCAAGTCGCCGGAGCAGGCGGGAAGTGAGGAGACGGCTTTGAACTGCGGGTATTATGACCAGTCCCATATGTTGAAGGATTTCCGGGTTTTTGCAGGGACGACGCCGGAGAAGTATAAGAATTATCTGGCGGCGAAGACCAGAAGTAAAAATTCAACAGTGGTGAAAATAGAATAGAAAATTAAATCTTTTAAGTTTCAGCCTCAGACATTTGAAAAATATGGATGTACAATTATTATTTATAGGTTATATTTTGCAAAATGTTTTTATTGAAAACTGCGAGCAGTAATAGTAGATAGACTAGGCAGGAGGACGATTGTTATGGAATTATCAAGAATTGAGATTATCACAGGAATGTCAAAATTTAACGGTTTGAAATCTGCTTTGAGTAAAGCTGGTGTCAGAGGAATGACCGTGACACAGGTGCTGGGATGTGGTATTGAGAAAGGTACCAAGGAGTATGAAGTGGATGAAAATTATGAGATGGAGCTGCTTCCGAAGCAGCAGATCGCGGTGGTTGTAGAGAAGCCCAAGGTGCCGGAGATTGTGGAGCTGATCAAGCAGGAGTTGTACACTGGACATATCGGGGACGGAAAGATTTTTGTTTATGATATTACGAATGTTATTCGGGTTAGAACTGGTGATGAGGGAATTGATGCACTTTAGGGCGTTCAAGGCGAACGCATTTAGACAGGTGTTATTTCCCGCAGATCGGTGCAAAGCAACACTTGAAATGACCTGCTGCAGGAATAGCAATTGTCCAAATGCTGTGTGTCGGCTGAGCGTAGAGTGAGCATATCATGGGTGACAAAGGAGAGTGATTCAGGATGGAAGAAAAGGACAGAACTTTGGGACTGCGGAGTGTGGTTTCCATCTCAGTGGGACTGGTTATTGCCACCAGTTGTCTGGTTTCCCTAGGACAGGGAGCTGGAAGTATTGGTGTGGTATTTATCGGGGCGATGGTAATTGCCTGTCTTCTGAATATGACCACGGTGGCATCCCTCTCTGAGCTGAATGCACTGATGCCAAATACCACAGGCGGTCTGGCGCAGTATACACTGGCCTGTATGGGACCTTTTCCCACGCTGATCTCTATGGTGGGCGGATACCTGATCTGCAATATCATGTCGTCCGGCGTTGAGGCTTCTATTTTTGCTTATGCCATGGCGTCCACTATTCATTTACCGATTCCAAGTCTGATGTATACGCTTATTATGACGGTGGTGGTTATGATTGCCAACCTGTACGGTGTGGATATGTTTGCCAAGATCCAGGATCTGGTAGCCTTTCTTCTGGTGGGTTCTATGCTGATTCTGGGTGTGATTGGAATGCTGGGGCTTGGAACTGGGGAAGTGGTGCAGCAGCCCTATAGCATGGCAGCGGATTTCAAGAGTGTTGTGTCCACAGTGGCAGTTGCCTTCTGGCTGTTTATCGGTGCAGAGTATGTAATTCCGGTATCCAAGAATGTAAAAAATGCCAAGCGAAATGTGCCCCTTGGTATGATGATCGGACTTGCCCTGATCTGTCTGGTGCAGTCGGTGATGGTGCTTGGCTTCCACAATTACACCCCATGGGCGGAACTGGAAAATTCCGCAGCGCCCCATCTGCTTTACGGTGGAAATCTTCTGGGAAATGCAGGAAAAGTGTGGATGACTCTTGTTTCTGCCCTTGCTGTTGTCAGTACCCAGAACTCTACTGTAAACGGTCTTGCCGGTATCTGCCAGGGTATGGCGAAAATGAACATGATGCCCCGTATTTTTGCAAAGACAAATAAACATGGGGTGCCCTATTTCGGAGTGATTTTTGTAAGTGTATTCATCTTTGTATTTGCCGCCCTCAGTGACGGATCCTCTGATGCCATCTCCTTCCTGATCCTGGTTGGCTCTGTTTTCTGGATGATCTCCTACATCCTGGCGCATATGGATGTGCTGATCCTGCGAAAAAGACTGCCCAAGGCACCTCGTTCCTTCAAGGTTCCCTGCGGCCCTCTTTTCCCAATTATCGGAATCTGCGGAACTGTATATATGATTCTGAATATTTCCACAGATCCGGTAGAGCGGAACATGATCTGGCTGGTAACCGGCATCACCTTCCTGGTGCTTGGAATCTATTCCTTCTTCTGGATCAAATACAAAATGAAAATGCCCGTTTTCAAGAGCGTACCCCTTCAGAAAGTTATGGCCATGGAGAACAGTATGTATTATACCATTCGGAAAAGGCGGGGAATGTGGCGGTAATGGGCAGAACGCGGCAGATAAATAATTTATAAAGAATGAGACGTTTTCTTTGTGGGTAAAGAGGACGTCTTTTTTTGTGTAATAGTGTTGTGTACTGGCAATGTTCTGCAAAGCGATTACTGTCAGGCTGTGGACAGCAGCGTCTTTTTAGGCAGGATAAAGGTTATTTATGCAAATGGTATTGTTTTAAGTGAGAAGGAAAGATATAATTTTATTATATAGTTTGACGATTCATGTTTTTATACAGGTTTTAGGGCTGGAGGAACGTGCTCATGGAAACAAATTATGCAAAAAGTGCATACCGAACCTTCCTATTCTGGGGTGTATGCTTCTCTCTTGGAGTGACCGTATCTACCCTTGTGGATGCAACCCTGGTAGGAAATTTTATAGGCAGTACCGGCCTGGCTGTGGCGAACATTGCCACACCGGTATTTCTGCTTTATTTACTTATGGGAATCACCTTAGGCGGTGGTGCAGGCGTCTTAATTGGGAAAAAACTTGGTGAAGCAGATCTGAAAGGTGCAAATCGGGTTTTCGGCTCCGTATTAAGTGCAGGACTGATAACAGGTGTGCTTTTCGCAGCAGTATCTCTCGTATTTCGCAGCGCATTATGCAGTCTGCTTGGTGCCACACCGGAGCTTTTGCCACAGGCTTTGCAGTATCTGACCGTGGTGTTTGCCTTTGCCCCGATCTATGTGTTATATAATATTCTCTCTATTGCAGTGCGGACAGACGGCGCGCCAAAGCTGGCTGCCATTTCTTCAGCTGGCGTTATTGTCACCAATTTAAGCCTGGATCTGCTGTTTATGAAAGTGCTGAACTGGGGACTTGTTGGGGCTTCTGCGTCTTTATGTATTGCGGAAACAGTAGGAACTCTGGTGCTGCTTACTCATTTTTGGAACAAGCAGGCGCTTTTAAGCTTCCATTTTCATATTCCAACCTGGAAGGAGATCAAAGAATATGTGGAAAATGGATTTGGCGTAGGCTCTGCTTTTATTTTTCAGGCGGTGGTTATGCTGGTGTTTAATACCATGTTGTTAAAGGGCGCTTCAGAAGACGGTACTTTTTCTGTAGCCGTATTTGGCGTTATCTATACCATGAGCACCATTCCAAGCGCCGTGTTTGACGGAGCCGGAGCAGCCGCTTCCACGGTTATCTCCATTTTAGGCGGGGAAAAGGACTGGAAAGGAATGCTGGCTGTGTACCATGACGGATTGCGGATCGTTGCAGCCGCAGGGCTTATCATTGCCTTGCTTTTTGTGTCTGGAGCAAAGCAGATACTGGTTTTCTTTGGATTAAATGATGGCCCGGCATTGGAAACAGCAGCCGCAGCCTTCCGTATTTATGCAGTCAGTGTGGCTCTGGCAGGAATCAATGTGGTAACTACTTCCTTCTGGCAGACGATCGGAAAGACCAGATATGCTTCCGTTTTATCCCTTTTGCGCAACTTTATCCTTATGCTGGCAGCGGGATTCCTGCTGATCAGCAGAATGGGAATCGTGGGGCTGGCTTTGGTATATGTAATCAGTGAGGGCATATGCCTGCTGCTGGTTTTGTCAATCCAGATATTGGGAAAAATAAAAGACTACATAGAAGAAAAATACAGCTTTACCAACCGTGTTTTCGAAGAATATTACCCCATCGAAGAAGGCAGTATGGAAAAAATGTCCGCAAATCTGAACCAGTTATGCGACGAATGGGAGCTTGATTTTAAACAGTCCTTCTTTATCCATCTGATCGTGGAAGAACTGCTTTTGAACATTATGAAATTCGGCATCGGCGAAACAGATAAGAAATATTATGTATCCGTAAAAGTAATGGACAACAACGGCGAATGCATCCTGCGGATCCGCGACAATGTCAATTCCTACAACCCCTTTGACCTCCGCGGCGACGAAGTTGACCGGGCTGTAATGGAGATGATCAAGAAAAAGGCGAAGTATTATGAATATCAGAGGAAGCTGGTGTTTAATTATCTTTATGTGACAATATAACTTGTTTTGCATATCGCAGCATGTTAAACTGAGCTTAAACAAATTACCAGATGGAGGTGACCACTCATGAGCCAGACTGTGTCCTTGGGAGCACAGGATTTTGCGTACATTAGAGAAAATAACTGCTTTTTCGTGGATAAAACTGATTTTATCAGGGAGTGGTGGGAGAATAAGGACTCCGTTACCTTGATCACACGTCCGCGGCGGTTTGGAAAGACGCTGAATTTGAGTATGATGGAATGCTTTTTTTCGGTAGCATATGAGAAAAGAAGCGATTTATTCCAGGGCTTATCTATCTGGAAGAGGGAAGAATACCGTAAACTGCAGGGCACCTATCCTGTAATCTACATGAGCTTTGCCAATATTAAAGGAAGCACATTTTCAGCAGTTAAAGAAGGCATTATACAGAGCCTGGTAAGATTGTATGGAAAATATTCCCATATTCGGAATGAAGGTTTTATGTCACCTCAAGATCTGGAATTTTTTGATTCTGTGACATTGGAAATGTCGGATACTACGGCTGCTTTGGTTATCAGTTCTCTGTCTGATTATTTAAGCCGTTATTATGGGAAAAAGGTACTGATTTTTCTGGATGAATATGATACACCTCTCCAGGAGGCCTATGTAAATGGGTTCTGGAAAGAACTGGTGGACTTCATGAGGGGATTGTTCAATGCTACATTTAAGAGCAATCCATTTCTGGAGAGAGGGCTGCTTACGGGAATTACCAGAGTTAGTAAAGAATCAATCTTTTCTGACTTAAATAATCTTACAGTGGTAACAACAACGTCTGAAAAGTACAGCACGCAGTTTGGCTTTACCCAGACTGAAGTTTTCCAGGCACTTGAAACGTATGGTTTGGAAGAACAGAAAGAAAAAGTAAAATACTGGTACGACGGATTCTCTTTTGGAAATCAGTGTGATATCTACAATCCCTGGTCCATTACCTGCTTCCTTGAAGAGAAAAAATTCAAGCCCTACTGGGTAAATACCAGCTCTAATGAACTGATCACGTCCCTGATTCAAAAGGGAAATGCTGAAACTAAAATGATTATGGAAGAACTTCTGGAGGGAAGGGAGCTTGTAACAGAAATCGATGAAGAAATCATCTTTGAACAGCTTGGCAAGAAGAAAAATGCCATTTGGAGTTTATTCCTTGCAAGCGGTTATCTGAAAGTAATGCAGGTACACGTTGATGAAAAGACAGATCGCTTTATCTATCATTTAAACATTACAAACCGGGAAGTCCGGATGATGTTTGAGAATATGATAAGAGACTGGTTTTCAGATGAAGATGTGCCTTATAATGAATTTGTCCGCGCACTGCTGAGTGGTAATGTAAAAGAAATGAACCATTACATGAATGATATTTCCATGGCAACCTTCAGCTTTTTTGATGTGGGAAGCTCCACGAGCCCTCAAAATTCAAAGTCTGACAGACCGGAGCGCTTTTACCATGGATTTGTGCTGGGATTGATTGTTGAATTAATGGGAAGATACCGGATATCTTCTAACAGGGAAAGCGGTTACGGACGCTATGATGTTATGTTGGAACCCGCAAGAGATGATGATCTGGCGTTTATTCTGGAATTTAAGGTACGGGAAGAGGGAGAGGACTCCTTAGAAGAAACTGTGGCAGCTGCGAAGAAGCAGATTCAGGACAAGGCGTATGCAAAGGAACTGGAGGCAAGAGGAATTAACGCAGAGCGGATTCGGTGCTATGGTTTTGCTTTTCATGGGAAAAAGGTCTTGATAGGATAAAAAGTAATCAATTTTAAGAGAAAATTTTGTTTGACTTTTTGAAATTCAGACAATATAATGACATTGAACGAGTAGCAGAGAGCGTAAATCCAGTTTCCTGCTGCTCGTTTTTTTATTTCATATTGGCCATTAAAAAGTGTGTAGCTTGTCAGCGTAAGTCCAACTTATGTGACAGGGTACACTTTTTTTATGCGGAAAAGAGAGGAGTAATAACAAAATGGCAGAGAGTAACAAAATGAAGGACATGCCAGTGAATAAGCTGATGATCCAGATGGGAATCCCCATGATCTTATCTATGGCATTACAGGCGGTCTACAATATTGTGGACAGTGCATTCGTAGGAAATATGAGAGTTGGAAGTGAGGCGGCGTTGAATGCGCTGACGCTGGTATTTCCTATCCAGATGCTTATGGTAGCGCTTGGAGTCGGAACCGGAGTGGGAACCAATGCGCTTCTGGCAAGAACACTGGGACAGGGGAACAGCAAAAAGGCAGCAAAAGTAGCAGGGAACAGTCTGTTGCTTGGTGTTGTTATTTACGCAGTATGTCTATTGTTCGGTATCTTCGGGGTAAAAGCATATATTTCATCCCAGACAGTAGATGCAGAAGTGCTGGAGATGGGCGTATCCTATCTGAGAATATGCTGTGTGATTTCCTTTGGAATCGTTTTCTTTTCTTTATTTGAAAAGTTATTGCAGGCAACAGGACGTTCCCTGTATTCCACAATCGGACAGATCGCCGGTGCAGTTATTAACATTATTCTCGACCCGATTATGATCTATGGTCTGGGACCGGTCCCGGAAATGGGCGTAAAAGGTGCGGCATACGCCACTGTCATTGGTCAGGTGGCATCCGCAGTGTTATTGTTTATTTTCCATATGAAGCTGAACAGAGAATTTGAGCACGGCGCAAAATACATGAAGCCAGATGGCAGAATCATAAAAGAAATCTACGCAATTGGACTTCCGGCCATCATTGCCCAGGCGTTGATGTCCATTATGGTTTATATGATGAACCTGATCCTGAAATTTAATCCATCTGCCCAGACTGCTTATGGATTATTCTATAAAGTCCAGCAGTTCGTCCTGTTCCTCGCCTTTGGCCTCCGAGATGCGATCACGCCGATCGTTGCATTTGCCTATGGAATGCGCAGCAAAAAGCGAATCCAGGATGGAATCAAATACGGCATCACCTATACCATCGCATTAATGATCCTCGGCATCGCAATCACCGAGATTTTCCCGGGCGCATTTGCCACCCTGTTCAATGCCGGATCTTCCAGAGAATTCTTTATCAGTGCCATGCGGATCATTTCCATCAGCTTCCTGTTTGCAGGAATCAATGTGGCATACCAGGGAATTTATCAGGCATTAAATAGCGGGTTGGAATCACTGGTGATTTCCCTTTTAAGACAGCTTGTGATTATCTTACCACTGGCAGGAATTTTTTCCATCCCTGTTAGAAACGGTCAGATGGGAGTCTTTCTAATCTGGTGGGCCTTCCCGATTACCGAAGCAGTTGCATGCCTGGTGGGACATATATTCTTGAAAAGAATCAGAAAAAATAAGGTAAATACATTGTAATAATGCCTAAATAAAGAGAACATATTTTTGTTGAAAATCACTTTTGAAAAAGGGAAAAATTAGTTTTATAATAAAAATAACAGCGGACAGCGTAGCGTTGCAGGAAAGCAGCCTAGATGCTGTCCGCTTTTATGAAAGGAATGCGGGGAGAAGGCATACATGCAGAAATATGAAGTTGGAGATTTTGTCAGCAAACCGGTTACTGGCATATGTGAAATAGAGGACATTTTATATCCCAGTCCTCAGGACGAAAAGAACGATAAATTGTACTATTTAATGAAACCCATAGAAGATGAAAAGGAAAAAATCTATGTTCCTGTTTCCAGTCAGGTCTCAAGACTTAGGTTATGCCTGACAAAAGACGAAGCCTGGGATTTAATAGAGCGGATTCCCGAAATTCCCACAGCCTGGACAGACAACGAGAAAATGCGAGAGCAGAAATACAAAGAAGCGGTAAAAGCAAATGATCCCGAAGCTTTAGTTGCCATTATAAAAATGATCTACCAGCGGAAACAGAAAAGGCTGTCCCAGGGAAAAAAGTGCACCGCAACAGACGCCAGATATTTTCAGGTTGCAGAGAATCTGCTATATATGGAACTGGGAGCTGCACTCGGCAAACCGAAACAGGAAGTTTGTGAAACGATAGTTGACTATATAAACAAAAGCAGGCAGAAAGATTAAAAAGAAATGTGTTTAATAAGGCATAAAATGATGGCGTGAATCAAATTAGAAGAGGTTCACGCCCTTTTTGAACTTCGAATTATAAAATATAATGGACTCGTTTGGAATCAAAGCGTTCCTGTTGTGGATGTACAGATTCAGGATAGCCACAGGGGATGATGGCAAATGCAGTTAAATTATCCGGGATTTGCAGCACACCTCGGACGGCTTCCATTCGTTCCTCCAACGGAGCGATTCCAAGCCATACAGCGCCAAGACCAAGTGAATCAGCCTCTAGCAGAAGGTTTTCAACAGATGCGCTCAGGTCAATCTGAGCGTATTCAGGCATTTTACATGTCTTTCTGTAACAAGCTACGAATGCCAGAGGAGCGGACGCTGTGCATCCTGCATATGGACTTGTTTTCGCTAACTTTTCCAGGATGGAAGAATCGGTGACAACATAATATTCCCATGGCTGTTGATTCCCAGCGGATGGGGCAGCCATAGCTGCCCGAAGCATCTGGTCTATTTTCTCTGGTTCAACCTGTTTGTCTAAATAATTTCTGATACTTGTTCTGTGAAAGATTTGGTTCATTTTTTTACCTCCAATTTAAATGATGAAATTGTTTTTAATAATTTATGTGACATGCAATAACTGTAAATGCAGGCGATGGTCTCTGCAATCCAGAATGCATACCAGCCCTGTGAAATGCCAAAGGTTTTTATAAAAATCCAGAGACATGGCACCAGTAAAACCAGCTGGCGGATGGCGGCGCTGACCATGTTGATCACGCCGTTTCCAAGTCCGGAAGCGAAATATCCGCACAGTATTGTGATGGAAGCCAGAACAAAGGAAACAGAGATGATTCTAAGTGCAGGAACTCCCAGTGTGAGCATTTCCTGGCTGGCGGAAAATAATTGCAGTAGTTTTCCAGGAAAACACCAGAAGATAACGGTTCCCAACAGGGCAATGACAGCTCCTGTAGGAAGCAAAACCTTCCATGTCTGCTGTACGCGCTGGATTTTTTCCGCTCCATAATTATATCCAACAATGGGAATTGCAGCCTGTCCCAGACCATTGATGGGCATCATCAGGAAATTTTGCAGTTTATAATAAATGCCAAAGAAAGCAACTGCGGTTGTAGAAACGTGAAGCAGAATGCTGTTTACTGCAAAAGTCATAACGCTTCCAATTGCCTGCATAATGATAGTGGGAAGTCCCACGCGGTAAATATCTGCTACATCCTGCCAGCTGAAATGATAATTTTTCAGACGCACATGGATTACCGGATTTTTGAACCGATTGAACAGCAGGGCTGCAACGGCCCCTACCATCTGGCCAATAACAGTTGCAATTGCCGCACCCCGGATTCCCATTGCAGGGCATCCAAGCAGACCGAAGATCATAATAGGATCAAGGATAATATTCAAAATCGCTCCTATGATCAGGGAAATCATAGATAAAACGGTGTCTCCCACAGCCTGTAATAATCGCTGTCCATAAGTCTGCAGAAAAATTCCCCAGCAGTAAACAAGATTGATAGAGAGATATTGCTGGCAAAGCTCTCTCAGTTCTGGATCTGATGTCATTTTGGCAGCAATGCTATCTGAGAAAAAAATACCTGCCAGGGAAAAGACAAGGGCTGTAATAAGCATGAGAAAAAGTCCGGTAGTAGCAGCCTGACATGCCTCTTCTGACTTATGCTGCCCAATTTTTCTGGAAAGCAGGGCATTCAGCCCGACAGCAGTTCCTACACCTACTGCAATCATCAAAAACTGAACCGAGTATACCAGTGACGCAGCAGTCAGTGCAGTTTCAGATAGTTTAGCGACAAAAATACTGTCAACAATATTATAAAGTGATTGTACAAGCAAGGACAGCATTAACGGAACTGCCATTGTGTACAGCAAAGGACGGATTGGCATTTCTGCCAGTTTGTTTTGGGTGTTCATAAGACCTCCTTAGGGTAGTGTAAAAGAATCCTGTCCGGCAGTTTGCAGCAATAAGAACTTCCCATTGCAAAAAAAATAAGCGTGAAACCCGTGAGGACAAGCAAATCCTCATGATTTCACGCTTCTATAAGCCGGCTTTTGTTACTTTTATTATTTTTACAGGGATATTATAAACGAAGAAGAACAGGAAATGCAAGAAAAATTTAGTGGAAATCATGCGAATGTATGATTTCTGTGCATCGCGAAGCATGTTGCTGTGAACGGAGTGAACAGTAACTTTATTTTCGCTAATAAATTTCCTAGTAACTTCAAGTCCCTGCTGCATTTTATTATAATGGAGCAAGAGGTGAAGCTATTATGGAAAACAAAAATACGGATTCCAATATACTTGAAACAATGCCAATTGGTCCATTGTTCATAAAAATGGCAGTTCCAGCGGTTTTATCCCAGTTGATCAATATTTTATACAATTTGGTAGATAAAATGTTTATTGGTCATATGGAAAATGTGGGGGCAGAGGCACTTGCAGGGCTTGGTGTAACAACACCTGTGATCTTTTTTTATCTGCATTTGCCGCACTTGTGAGTATGGGCGGTGCACCAAAGGCTGCCATTGCGCTTGGGAAAAACAATAAGAAACTGGCAGAGCGCATTATGGGAACCTCTCCGGCCCTCATGCAGATAACGGAAAATATGGTGGCAATCAGCTTTAACACAGTGCTTCAGCGTTATGGAGGAGACATGGCGGTTGCCTCAATGAGCATATTAAATTCCGTGATGCAGTTTGTCATGCTTTTATTGCCCGGACTGGTGCAGGGAGCGCAGCCCGTTTTAAGCTATAATCTTGGAGCAGGTCTTACCGCCCGCGTCAGGAGAACCTTTCAATATCTTCTGTTTTCCTGTATTGCAGGAAGCTGTATGATATGGGGCGCATGCATGCTTTTTCCAGAGAGCGTGATTGGAATATTCACAAACGATACAGCGCTTAGAGAATACTCTGTAACACCCCTTCGGACCTATCTTTGTCTGCTTTGCATTTACGGGATCCAGGTTGCATGCCAGTATAGTTTCGTAGTTCTTGACCAGGCAAAAACTGCTATATTTTTAACCATATGGAGAAAAATTATTCTGCTCATTCCGCTGATATTTCTTTTACCTCATATTGTCCCGGTTCCCACCATCGGAGCATTTCTGGCAGAGCCGATTGCAGATTTCGCGGCAGTCTGTACCACGGGAACTTTGTTTTACAGGTATTATCGGAAGAAACTGGTGGATAAAACTTAAAGGTGTTTGAAAAAGTATTTCTATAAATCGGAATCCGATGTTATGTGAAAGACTGGAGATATTATTAAGACGAAAAAACAGGAAGAGCTTTTGGGCGAAAGTATCTTCCTGTTTTTTGCTGGTTATTGATTATTTTTATATGAGATTCCCCATTCTTCCATAGACTTAATGATCGGACGCAAGGACTCTCCAAGTTCACTAAGTGAGTATTCAACTCTTGGCGGAACTTCTGCATACACAGTTCTTTTGATAATACCATCATTTTCCATAGAACGCAGACTGTCGGTTAAGACTTTCTGGCTGATTCCTTCCAGGTCTTTTTTCAATTCGTTAAAACGCCAGGGACGGGCAAGCAGATTTCTCATAATTAACAGTTTCCATTTACTTCCGATCAAAGAAACTGTTGTGGCCACCGGACAGGCTGGCATTTCGTCTTTTGTTACCATACATAAAACCTCCCATCAGTTTCATTTCAAATGTTATATTCAATTATAATGTAACATCCGAATCAGGGCAATAGGTTACTTTTTTGTAACCTAGGTGTACCCCCCAAGGTTATATTTTTTCGGAAAATAACTGCAAAAAACTGGATTCCATGAGCTGGGAACAAATGCAGGACACCTTTTATAATTGTCTGGACTTTTGTGAAGTTTATCATAGAATCCCGTATTTCTATATTACAGGCGGTGACCCGATCCTGCACCCGGATTTCTGGAAACTGCTGGAACTGATGAAAGAGCATCATATCTCTTTTACTATTCTGGGAAATCCATTTCATTTAACAGATGAAGTTTGTCAGCGCTTGAAAGAGTATGGCTGTGAAAAACATCAGCTTTCCATTGACGGTTTACGGGAAACCCATGACTGGTTCCGCAAACCGGGAATCATTGATGCAGTCGTAAAGGCAGGAGTAAATGTATACGCATTTGCACGTTACTGTCCCACCAGTGAAGAAAAGGATACGAATATTGAGCCGCTTCGCTACAGGCAGTTATTGGCTGAGTGCGACCAGAAATTCAAAGAGTATGAAGCTGCTGGATGCAAAACATATTTCAATAAAAAAGATCATTTGTGGACGCTTTATGAATACGAAACAGGAGCATTTCATATTCCGCAAAATGCAGAAGCGGGAATGATTTATGGTGGATGCAACTGCGGAAACTGTCACCTGACCATCCTTCCAAACGGTGATATTTATGCCTGCCGGCGTGTCTAGAACAGCAAAGATGCAAATGTTTTTACGGACAGACTTGCCGATGTGTAGATCAGCCAGATGGAGCAATACAGGGATTATACAAAATTTGAAAAATGTTCAAAATGCGAACTGTTGGCATTCTGCCGGGGCTGTCCTGCGGTAGCAAGCGGCAAAGATGGAAACTTTTATGCAGCAGATCCACAGTGTTGGAAGGAGGTTGTCTGATTATGACTGAAAATGAAGTAATGAAAACAATTATGTATCGTCGTGCAATCCGTCGTTTTGAGGGAAAACAGATTGCAGAGGATGAGCTGGAACAGATTTTGCAGGCTGGCGTGTACGCGCCAAGTGCAGGTGGGCGGCAGGGCGTCATATTTGCAGTCTGCCAGGATAAAGAGGTAAACGAAAAGCTAGGCAAAATCAAACGGGCTAATTCTAATTTTCGTATGTCAACTGCCACAAGCTATGTGTCAAAAGAACAGCCAAGCATTGTGGATGATCCTAAGCTTATCAATGCTTTTTACGACGCCCCAATTGTTATCACAATGTTTGCACCAAGAAACTTCCTTTTTTCTGTAGAGGACTGTGCGGTTGCAGCTGAGAATATGATGCTTATGGCAACTTCACTTGGGGTGGGTTCCTGCTATATTGGTCAGGGCTGGACTGCTTTTGCAGACCCATTTGGACAGGAAATATTGAAGAAATGGGATATTCCGAACGGATATTATGCGGTTATGCAATTACTCCTAGGCTATCCAAGAAAAGAGGATAAACACCCGATGGCGAAACCAAGAAAAGAAAAACGTATTCTGCGATTTTAGACAGGGAGGAAAGGCTGGCAAATGTTAAACTATGAAAATGAATAGTGACTTATAATTTTGCTAATATCTTCCAAAACAGAAGCGGATTCGTTAACATAAGAGCATCAAATCATTCAATACAGAAAAAATTTGGAGGTATATGTTATGTTAAACGAATCAGTTATCAAATTATTAAAAAATGGTATGTGGGATCTTGCAACCTGTGCAGATGGAGAGCCAAATGTAGTTCCGGTTGCATTTAAGGATGTTACAGAGGATGGCAAGCTGGTTGTGGGAGATGTTTTCTTTGAGACAACATTAAACAACATCAAAGCCAATAAAGGAAAAATCGCAATCTCTGTATATGATGCACAGATCCTTGAAGGTTACCAGATCAAGGGAACCGCTGAATATGTAACAGAAGGAGCTGTTGTTGACACCTTTAAGGCTATGGTGGAGAAAATGTTCAATGGTGCGGCTACCGCAAAAGGAGCACTTGTTATTACACCTTCCCAGGTAATTGTTACCACACCTGGCGCAGATAATAAAAAAGAAATTTAACTTAAATCACTGTTAAGTGGTTACTGGTTACGGAGTAAACCATAAATATTTGACTATACATCACACTAATAAATTTCATAGTAACTTCAAAAAAGATCACCTTCAGGCTATAATGATATAAAATAACGCTTGAAGGTGATTTTTTATGGCAAGATACAAGAAAAAATTAGAAGACGATATACGCTGTCCCCTTGAATACGGCCTTGCAATATTTGGCGGCAAATGGAAATCCCGCATTATATGCGTGCTGTCAGCCAATGGGCGGCTGCGCTACAACGAAATCCGGAAGGAAATGTATAACATAACAGACGCGGTTCTGGCCGCAACCTTAAAAGACTTGATCGAAGACGGAATCATTGACCGGAAATCTTACGACGAAATTCCCCCGAAAGTGGAATACTCCCTGACTCAAAAGGGAAAATCCGTTGTCCCCATTTTGCAGAGCATTTGTCAGTGGTCCGATGTTTTCTATAAGGAAGACAGCGAAAACGAAATGGTCCAGTGCCAGAAATGTGACCATCATAGATAGTCTGTTCGAGCAGCAGCTATTTATCCCGCTTTTCTTCCCGATATTCCCCAGGAGTCACCTGGTAGTGCTTTTTGAAGGCTTTGCAAAAATAATCTATATTGTGAAAACCTGTTTCGGCTGAAATGGTGCTGACTTTTTTCTCTGTATGGGAAAGCAGAAGGGCAGCCTGTTTCAGCCGATAGTTTATGAGATAATTGACCGGCGTGATGTGCAGGTAATTACGAAAAAGATTTAAAGCAGAGCTTTTGCTGAGCATAGCCTGTGAAGCGATTTCATCCAGGGAAAGGTTTTTCCTGTAATTTTCGTGAATAAACTGCATCATCAGCTGGAGTTAAAACATGTTTTGTTGTATTATATAGTATAACAAAAAATCTTCTTCAAAGAGAAAAAGGAGAGCCAATCATGCCGACTTACCAGAAAACCAAACGAGCCTGTTATCTGGGCTGTATCACCCAGGCCATAGCAGCCAATTTTGCGCCGCTGCTGTTCCTGAAATTTCACACAGATTATAATATTTCCCTTGGAAATATTGCACTGATCTCTACCTGCTTTTTCTTTACCCAGCTGCTGATCGACCTGTTTTGTGCCCGGTTTGTGGACAAGATCGGATATCGTGTGTGCATTGTGGCCTCTGAGATCAGTTCTGCTTTAGGACTGGTGGGGCTGGCATTTCTTCCAGACCTTTTGCCAGATCCTTTTGTGGGAATTATCATCAGTGTTATTGTATATGCCGTTGGAAGCGGACTGATCGAAGTGCTTTGCAGTCCTATTGTAGAAGCCTGTCCTTTTGAGAACAAAGAGGCGACTATGAGCCTTCTTCATTCCTTCTACTGCTGGGGCTCTGTAGGAACCATTGCAGTTTCCACCCTGTTTTTCGCAGTTTTCGGAATGGACAGCTGGAAATGGCTGGCTATTCTGTGGGCAATCGTTCCCGCCATTAATGTTTACAATTTTGCTACCTGTCCTATTGAGCATCTGGTAGACGAAGGGGAAGGGATGAAGATCGGGGAGCTGTTTCGCAAGCCGGTATTCTGGATCGCGGTGTGCCTGATGGTGTGTTCCGGCGCGTCAGAGCTGTCTATGTCCCAGTGGGCATCTGCCTATGCGGAGGCGGCGCTTGGACTGTCCAAGACCATCGGAGACCTGGCAGGTCCCTGTATGTTTGCCATCATGATGGGAATCAGCCGTGTGATCTTTGGAAAATACGGAGATAAAATGGATCTGACGAAATTTATGGCAGGATCTGGAATTTTGTGCGTATTCTGCTATGTTCTTGCTTCCCTGTCCTCCAATCCGGCAGCAGGACTGATCGGCTGTATTGTCTGCGGATTTTCCGTTGGAATCATGTGGCCAGGTACCATCAGTATCTCTTCTAAGAAATTCCCCGCAGGCGGAACCGCCATGTTCGCCCTTCTTGCCATGGCCGGAGACCTTGGAGGCAGCATAGGCCCTGGAATCGTGGGCCGTGTGACCCAGAACGCTGGAGACAATATCCGCGTGGGCATGGGCGTTGGCCTGATTTTCCCGGTGGTGCTGCTGGTGATGGTTTTTCTTCTGGGAAAAGTGAAGGTTGAGAAAAAATAACAACAGATATTGATGAAAACTTGAAGTTTTATAGTTTGGTCCGGTATTTCCCCGGTGAAATCCCATACCGTTCATGGAAAAGTTCGCAGAAATAACTGGTATTTGAAAATCCACAGGCATATGCGATCTCTGTAATGGACATGGCGGTATTTCGAAGCAGAAAAATCGACTTTTCCAAGCGGTAGTGGCTCAGATACAGCATTGGTGAGGTGGACAAATACTTTTGGAAAAGAGAGGTGCATTTGGTCTTACAGCAATTCCCGGCGGATGAGAGATCTTTCAGCAGAATTTTATTGGAATAATGTTTCTGCACATATCCCATCATGGCTGTGAGAGCCAGAATGTCCTCGGTGTTTTTATTCTGCTGTGGGAAGGTGTCCATATTTTCAGAAAGCAGCTGCAGAATATGGGAAAATTTTTCCAGAACCGTAAAAGGCTGTATTTGATCCAGATTACTTTCATAAAGACCTTCAAGATCACGAAGGATCAAGTTCTGCCATCGGATCGCCGGGCTTAATTTCTCATAAGGAAAGTGGGTATTCTGTATCAGTGGATTCAGACAGTTTTCCACAAGATACGCATTTACGGAAAGAAGCTGTGGAGATAACAGAATGCAGAGAAAAAAACACTCTGTATGGGCATCAGAATAACCATAATGAAAGTAGCGGCTGTTTACGAAAATTCCCTCTCCTTCCTGAAGCAAAAGCTTCTGTCCATTCACATCATAAGACATTTGCCCCTCCAGGATCAGTATAAATTCAAGATCGTCATGCCAGTGGCTGACTGCACGAAAATCAGGATAGTTGGATAACTGTCCTTTTTTTATGTATGCTGGAAAGTCAGGATTATTATAGGCAACATTTTCGGATGCGTCTGAGTTTAGAATTATGTTGGGACATACTTCCATGAATAACGGCTCCTTTTCGAACGATTGTTATATAATTATGGCTGATTTTGATATAAAAATCAATGAGAAAAGTATATTTTTATATTGCATATGGAAAGGAGGAAAAATGGAAGAAAAATTCCCTTGCTTCCCAGATCACCTTTGTATTTAATCTGATCCTGACGGCGCTTACGATCGGGGAAAATATCTCAGACTGATCGGTTTGTCTTATGTATTTTCCGGTGCTTTGCAGGTGCTGCAGGGCGTATTAAAAAATTGCGGCTATGTGGGAAAATGTACGATGGTCAGCGTAGTGGTTGCCTGCCTGAACATTGGATTAAATGCAATGTTTATTTACGGGTATCTGGGATTTCCCAGATTGGAAATTGCAGGTGCGGCGCTGGCTACTGTCCTTGCAAATGGAATCGGGCTGGTTATTACGGTATGTATGCTTCACAGAAAAAAGAATCTTTGGATCTCACTGGCAGATATAAAATGTAAAGCAGCCAATTCTATCGCCAATATAACAAAGAATCTGCTGGTATGTGTCTGCACTGGTTTTGGCTATGGAGGAAGTATTATTGTTGGAAACCTGCTTGGAGAAGAAAACCCATGTTTGAATATGGAAAAGAGGTTACAATTGGAGATAATGTGTGGCTGGGCGGAAATACAGTAGTCTGCCCGGGTGTGCACATCGGAAATAATGTAGTAATCGGAGCTGGAAGCGTAGTGACAAAAGATATCCCGGACTGGTCCGTCGCAGCCGGAAATCCCTGCCGCGTGATCCGCAAAATCACGGAAGATGACAGAAGAAAAGAGTTTCATAATAAAGAAATTGATGAGGAAGCGTGGAATATCATATGCGGACAGGAGGAAAAATAATATGGACTCAAAAAACAGGGCAGCAAGCGTGTCAAATGAAGTATTAAATGTTATCAAAGAGCGTAGAAGTATTCGGACTTACAAGGCAGATGCAATACCAGAAGAGATTCTGAATGCAGTTCTGGAAGCCGGAACATTTGCGCCGACAGGTGGCGGAAAGCAGTCACCGATCATTATTGCAATCACATCACCGCAATATAGAAAAGAGATTGCGGAACTAAATGCCGAAGTTATGGGATCAGAAAATGATCCATATTATGGTGCTCCAGTTGTTGTGCTGGTTTTGGCTGATGGAAATGCAAATACATTTATAGAAGATGGCAGTTGTGTGCTGGAAAATATGATGCTGGCAGCGGCCTCACTTGGTCTTGGTTCAGTATGGGTACACAGAGAACGGGAAATCTTTGACAATGTCAAAGGCAAGATGCTTCTTAAGGAATGGGGATTATCGGAGTCTTTAAGAGGAGTTGGAGCTATTGCACTGGGATATCCGGACTTATTGGATTTGAAAGCAGCAAAAAGAAAAGAGAATTATATTATTCACATATAAGTTTTATAAGATGTGGAGATAGATTTATGGTTAAGGATAAACATATTTCAACATTGAAAATGATAAGTACAATAGTTCAAAGTTCAATGATATTTATTTTAATTGTAATTGTATCAATGATGATGCTGCGTATCAGCCAGCTTCAGGGCACAGCAAGAGTGATAAATTATGCAGGACTTGTAAGGGGAGCAACTCAAAGAGTGGTAAAGCTTGAAATGGCAGATCAACCCAATAATGATCTTATAGATCGTCTGAATAATATTTTAAGTGGGCTCAAATATGAAAAAGGGCGTTATCATCTTGTAAGTCTTGATGATAAGGATTATCAGAGTGATTTGGATGTTCAGATGGAATATTGGGAACAATTAAAAAAAGAAATAAAGAGAGTCAGGAGCAGCGGTTACGAAAATACGGATATCATTGATATGAGTGAGGTATATTTTGGCTTAGCCGATAATACAGTTTCAGCGGCAGAGAGATATTCCGAAAAAATTGCACGAAATATAAGAATATTGGAGATGGTTTCCGCTGTTGATATGACATTTCTTATTTTGATCATCTTACAGAGAACTATGTTTTCTATAAGAGTAACAAGAATGAACAAACAACTGGAAAAGACAGCTTATTTAGATCTACATACGGGACTTCCTAATAAAAGCAGTTGTGAAAAATTTTCCATAATGATCAGTTTATATTGAATTTTTCAAATCTTTTAAGAAATACCATTCCAGCGCAAGATTTTGTTGGAAGATATGGTGGCGATGAATTTATGGCTGTTATATATAATGCTTCAAATGAAAAGATTAATAGGATAAATATAAAACTTGACGAAGAGGTAAAGAGATTTAATAAATTGAATCACAGCGGCGACCAGTTGGATATAAATTATGCGCATGGGTGCGCTTTTTCTGCGGATTATAATCAGTGTACATTTATGACTTTGTTTAATAGAGCTGATAAGAATATGTATAAAGATAAAATGCGTAGTAAGAATTTAAATGAAAACAATGCTTGAATGGAGTTAAGAAATCTACATTGCATTATAGGCAGAGAAATCTACTATTTTGTACGCAATAGGAAAGAAGCACATAATATGAGAAAAACCTTGCAGGGGATAAAAGAGACCATAACAATGAGTAAAACAGAATGGACGAAAAAAATAATCATCATCGTAATTGGATCAATCATAGCAGCATATGGCATTACCCTTGCATTGTATGCAGGATTTGGAGGTGCAACCCTTGCTGTTTTATGGCAGGGGATTTCCAGAACATTTCATATAAGTATAGGTCTGGTGTCTATGATCGTAGCCATCGTTATGATCGTATTTGTATTTTTCTATGACAGATCACAGATACATATCGGTACGATTCTTTATCAGATTGTGTATAGCCTCTGTGTTGACTTGTTTGCAAATGCACATGTGTACAGTTCATATTTGTGGGTGAATGTGCTGATTATGTTGTTGGGAATCGTGCTTTTTGCAGTGGGAACGGGATTTTATGCAGCTGCTTCTCTAGGACGTGGTTCCTATGAGGCATTAACCTTTTCCCTTGCAGAAAAAAACGGCTGGCAGGTAAAAGTGGTGCGAATGATACTGGATATTGTGATGGTGGCTGCAGGAATTTTTTTAGGGGGAAAGTTTGGAGCGTGTACAATTGTAACGATTATTGTTTCGGGACCTATTATTCAGGCTACAGCGGCAAAAACAAAGAAAGTGTTTAAAATGTAAATAAGAGGTCAGAGGCATTATTTAAAGTGAATTCGAGTAAACTGAAAATGAATGTATTCGGACTATGTATGCGCTGTAAAATGGAGGAAATATGCCAGATCAGAAACTGGATAATCTTTTGAATCTTGCAATGGATGCTACAGAGGAGGAACGGGAGAAATCGCGGAATCTGAATGTGGGGTATGATGAGCAGACACGGATGTGGGAAATTATTGTGAAATATAGTGAGGTTGGGAGTGCTGGTGCAGAGACTGCTGGAGAGATAAGGTCTGGTGGAGCGGATAATATCGGAAATGCGAGGAATGGTGAACAGGGAAGAAAAACTGACGGTGCGTTAGAAGGCGAATTGGGTGATTCGGCTAAGGCGCTACTTGGCGGGCCCGGCATTTCTGTGGTTTCTCTCTTGGGTGGCTACGCCATCGTGACACTCCCCGAGAACATACTGGATGAGTATTCTCGGCGCCCCCAGATAGAATTTATAGAAAAGCCTACCCGTCTTTACTTTGAAGATTTGTTTTCCAAGGAGGCAAGCTGTATTACCCAGGTACAGCGTGACGAGCCAGGGAATCTGCAGCTGAGTGGGCGTGGCGTGCTGATCGGAATTGTGGATTCCGGCGTGGATTACCGCCATCCTGCATTTCTCACAGCAGATGGAAAATCAAGGATCCTGCGTTTGTGGGATCAGAGTATTCAAGGGAATCCGCCAGATGGCTATGCAACAGGAACTGAATATACCAATGAGGAAATTAATGAGGCGTTGTCCCTCCCAGTGCAGGAAGGACGGCGCCTTGTTCCGTCTGAGGATGTAAGCGGACACGGAACCGCAGTGCTGGGGGTGGCAGCAGGCAGCGATTTTTCCCCTGGTGCTGTAAACAGGGGAGTGGCATATGAAAGTGACCTTCTGGTTGTGAAAATGGGAATTTCAAGGCAGGACTCCTTTCCAAGAACTACAGAACTGATGCAAGGCGTAGACTATCTGGTTCGGCAGGCCCTGCGGCTAGGAAGACCAATCGCGATTAATTTAAGCTTCGGAAATAATTACGGTTCACACAGAGGCGATTCTCTGGTGGAAACTTATCTGGACAGCGTGTCCAGCATGGGGAAAAATGTGATCTGTGTGGGGATGGGAAACAATGGAAGTGATGCACTGCACTACGGTGGAAAACTTTCCACTGGAGAGACGCAGGAAATTGAGCTGGGTGTTGGTGCCTTTGAGCCGACCTTGAATGTGCAGCTTTGGAAAGATTACGAAGATGAAATGGAAATCTATCTGGAAAGTCCAGCTGGAGAGCGCGTAGGTCCTTTAGACGAAACACTGGGCGCCCAGCGCTGGCAGGCAGGAAATACGGAACTTCTGATTTACTATGGAAAACCAGCACCATATCATGTGACGCAGGAGATTTATGTGGATTTTCTGGTGCGGGATGGGGAGGTGGAAACGCAGGAAAATAAAAGCAGGAATAATTATTCCAACAATTTGTATGTCGCACTTTGCGGTAAATTTTGTTCAAATTCAGTTGTTGGATCCCGTGGTGACGCCCTCATCCGAGCAAAATCTCCCACAAATTGTGACTCATATTTTGCAGAAAGTATTTTTGAGGTATGCGAAAGAGAGAAAGAGAGAAAAGAAAATAAGGACAGGAAGTATTTGAGAACGCAGGAATATGGTTACGTAGACAGCGGTGTCTGGAAAATAATTCTAGTTGCAAGAAACATAAAAAGTGGAGAATATTTCCTATGGCTTCCAGGAGGAAAAACGCTAAATCCGGGCACAGCCTTCTATCTTCCTCGTCCCCAGGGAACTCTCACGATCCCAGCCACCGCCAGGCGCGTAATCAGCGTCGGCGCCTACGACGCCCGCCAAAACACCTACGCCGATTTCTCCGGCCGCGGCAGCCGCGCCCTCCCCTATCAGAAACCCGATCTTGTCGCTCCCGGCGTAAACATTATAGCGCCCCGTTCCGGCGAAGGCTACGCCGCCTTCACCGGCACCTCCTTTTCCACCCCCTTCGTCACCGGCGCCGCCGCCCTCCTAATGGAATGGGGAATCACCCGCCAAAACGATCCCTACCTCTACGGCGAAAAACTAAAAGCCTATCTCCGCCGCGGCGCAAAGCCCCTGCCTGGAATAGAAAATTTGCCCAATGACTTGACTGGATGGGGGGCGTTGTGTGTGGAAAGTAGTCTGCCGGATTAGAATATTGTATTTATAGGAAAAGCATGTTATGATATATACACAATGTGTAAACGCAGAGGCGGAAGAAATATGGAAATAAAAGATAAAATGAAAGAATTACGGGAAAGTACAGGAATGAATAGAAAAGAATTCTGTGAGTATTTCGGAATTCCTTACAGAACCGTAACGGAATGGGAAAGAGGAACAAGAAAAATGCCAGATTATGTTTTTAGACTATTGGCATACAGGATAAAAATGGGAAATTTTGCAGGAAAGGAAGAAGTGGATGAAGAATAGAATAATTAATGTACAAGATGTACCAATTTCAATTTCACAACAAGAACTGGATGATTATATTTGTATTACGGATATTGCAAAAGTAAAATCGGATTCTTCCAGAGCGGCAGATGTAGTACGAAATTGGTTGAGAAATCGTGGTACATTAGAATATTTATCAGTATGGGAGCAAATATATAATCCCCAATTTAAAGTGTTCGAATCTGAACACTTTAAAAAACAGGCCGGATTGTTGACTTTTACACCAAGTGTTTCGGAATGGATTAATAAAACGGATGCTATAGGATTATATGTAAAGCGTGGAAAGTATGGTGGCACATATGCACATAAAGATATTGCTTTTGAATTTGCATCGGCAATTAGTCCGGTTTTTAAACTATATTTAATAAAAGAATTCCAGCGATTGAAGGAAGAAGAAATTAATTTAGAGCAAAGTGAGTGGAATGCGAAGCGCTTTTTGACTAAAAACAATTATTTGATTCAGACGGACGCAGTAAAAAATTATTTAATTCCGCAGATGAATTATAGGGAGAACCTACAATGGCTGGCATATGCAGAAGAAGCAGATATATTAAATGTGGCATTGTTTGGATTTACAGCAAAAGCGTGGAGAGAAGCTAATCCTGAGTTAGCAAAAAAGAACAATGTCAGAGATTTTGCAACTATCAATGAATTGACAGTGCTTTCCAATCTGGAATCTCATAATGCGCAGATGATTAAAGAAGGAAAGAAAAAAGAAGAACGGTTTAAAATTCTACAGGAAATTGCCGAATATCAGCTGAATGTTCTGAATACTGCAGAGCAGATTAAAATGCTAGAGGAGGAGAATCAGTTGGAGAAAATATAATTTTAGTTTCGCTAAGTTTCACTTATAAAAGAATTGTCCGCATATTTGACCAAGAATTATGGAAAGGGATTTTTTTATTTAAGATACCGTTCAGACGGTGTCTGAACAGTTGAACTTAAAAATAATGGCAATGAATGTGACAATGATAATCAGCGTGGTCTAAAGTGGTCGATTTCGACTACTTTACTTAATAATCAAGGAAACTTCTTGCGTAGTATTCCGCTCTTGCGATATCACGAGAAACTGGCTATTCTATTTACCTGACACTATTTTTCTAAATATAACGAATTAATCTGGAAACTGTAATTCGAAAAATATATAATAGAAACAAAGCATTTTTTCTACATAATATGATGTGTCAAACCATAGCAAAGGAGGAAAACATCATGATCAACTTAGGAATCATCGGTGCTGGAAGAATCGGCAGAGTGCATGTGGAGAGCATTTGCACTCAGGTGCCGGGAGCAAAGGTGAAAACCCTGGCGGATCCGGAAATAGATGGGGTTCTCATCTGTTCTTCCACAGATACCCATGCCTCCATTTCAATCGAAGCCATTGAAGCTGGCAAGCATGTATTCTGCGAGAAACCGGTGGATCACGATATTGGGAAAATCAAGCAGGTAATGTCTGCCCTGGAAAAGCATCCGGTGAAATATCAGGTGGGATTTAACCGACATTTTGATCACAATTTCCAGGCGGTACAAGAGGCTGTGGCAGCGGGCGAAATCGGTCAGCCGCATATTATTCGGATCACCTCCAGAGACCCGGAGCCGCCAAGCATCGACTATGTAAAAGTATCCGGAGGTATGTTCCTGGACATGACCATCCATGACTTTGACATGGCACGCTTCCTGGCTGGCTGCAATGCAGAAGAAATTTACGTGCAGGCAGCTGTTCTGGTAGATCCGGCTATTGGAGAAGCAGGAGATGTGGACACCGCAGTGATCACCATGAAGATGGAAAATGGCAGCCTTGTTGCCATAGATAACTCCCGGAAGGCGGTTTATGGCTATGATCAAAGGGTTGAAGTTTTCGGGGCTGATGGAATGGTGAGCGTATCTAACGATACCACCTCTTCTGCAGTGATCAGCAATGCAAATGGAGTAACCGGAGAAAAACCACTGTACTTTTTCCTGGAGCGTTACATGCAGGCTTACGCAAAGGAGATTCGCAGCTTTGTAAACGCCATTCAGGAGGATACAGAAACACCCCTTGGAATTGTGGACGGGCTGGAAGCTGTGCGTATGGGACTTGCCGCGAAAAAATCCCTGGAAGAACACCGGCCGGTGAAAATCTCAGAAATTTAGCGCAGCTTCTTGCTATGTTAATAAATTGTCAGATAAATTATCTTGACAATCCGGCATATATGAGGTTATACTACACATAATTTAATATGCACACACAAAAACGAGCGATGTTGTTCAAACATGGCTCTTTTTTGTCTTTAAGGGGATAACAAGACAAAAACTATGTCAAAACCAGCGAAATACAGAAATGGGTTGGGAGATAGAAGTGCTAATAATGCAATAAGAATGAAAACTGGAAAATCGCTGGACGCGTTTACACACAGTGTGTGCAAAAATTGTAGAGGGAGGATATGCTTATGGAGCAATTAAACGAGATCGTAACAAGGATTGATGATTTTGTATGGGGACCGGTTATGTTGATCCTGCTTGTGGGAACAGGAATATTTCTGACAGTCCGGACAAAGTTTCTTACCTGGAGAAATCTGGGCTATGCCTTGAAAAGTACGCTCAGCAAAGAAGCCCGTACAAAGAGCAGAGGCGAAGGCGATGTGTCTCCTTTTTCTGCGCTGACTACAGCTCTTGCAGCAACCATCGGTACCGGAAACATTGTTGGTGTTGCCACGGCCATGGTCTCCGGCGGACCTGGTGCTCTGGTGTGGATGTGGATCTCAGCTGCATTCGGCATTACTTCCAAATTCAGCGAGTGCATGCTGGCCATCAAATACCGTGAAGTAAATGCAAAAGGCGAGATGAGCGGCGGTCCTATGTATACCATGAAAAAAGGATTGAAAAATAAAACCTTAGGTGTGATTCTGGCATGGCTTTTCGCATTCTTTGCAGTGGTAGCTTCCTTCGGCATTGGAAACATGACCCAGGG
Source organism: Blautia sp. Sow4_E7 (assembly GCF_052116245.1). Classification (NCBI taxonomy): domain Bacteria; kingdom Bacillati; phylum Bacillota; class Clostridia; order Lachnospirales; family Lachnospiraceae; genus Blautia; species Blautia sp. Sow4_E7. The sequence goes on along the minus strand of NZ_JBQKLL010000001.1, from coordinate 217,552 downwards.
AAACTCCATTGCAAGTGCACTTCACGCTACCTTCCATGTGCCAATGAAAATCTCTGGAATTATTATAACAATATTAACATTATTGATCATTGTTGGCGGAATTAAATCCATATCCAAGGTTTCTTCTGTGGTAGTTCCGGTTATGGCAATCTTTTATGTGATCTGTGGGCTTATTGTAATCTTTGGTAATATTTCCAATCTGCCCTCTGGACTGGCCATGATCTTCAAAATGGCATTTTCCGCAAAAGCAGTAGGCGGCGGTCTTTGCGGAACCATAACCGCATCTATGATGAGTGCCATGCGGTACGGTGTTGCCCGCGGTGTTTTCTCAAATGAAGCAGGAATGGGTTCCGCAGCAATCACAGCGGCAGCAGCCACCACGGACAATCCGGTTCGCCAGGGCTACATAAACATGACCGGAACTTTCTGGGACACCATAGTAGTATGTACGATCACTGGACTTGCAATCGCATCTTCCGGTGTGCTTGGAACTACAGACGCAGCAGGAAATATGCTTACAGGATCAGACGTAACCATCGCCGCATTCGAAACCGTTCTTGGCGGAGCTGGAGGCTGGCTGGTAACCATTGGAATCACACTGTTTGCATTTTCTACCATTCTCGGTTGGGAATATCATGGAGAAAAAGCTTTCGAGTATCTGCTTGGCAGCCATAAATATAATATGATCTACAGAATCGTATTTTCCCTGGTAGTCTACGTAGGATGTACCCAGACCCTTAGCCTGGTATGGAACTTCTCAGATATTGCCAATGCTCTGATGGCAATTCCAAACCTGATCTGTATGCTACTGCTTAGTGGGGAGATCGCGAAGGACATTGAGGCATTCCAGCCGGAAATTAGGAAAAAATAAGATTTATGAGTAGAAAATGATAAAAATGGCTGGATAATATAAGAAAATGATATAAAAAGATAATATTGTTATAAAAACCTCTCTGTGCATAAGATTTAGCCCAGAGAGGTTTTTATATTTACGCGAGTGACGGGCAAAAGTCCGTGCTTGCATGAGATCTTGGCGATTGCCGCGATAACGAGCAAAACTCGCAGAGCGTGTTTTGTCTCGTTATGGTAAATTGAGGGAACCTCCTTATTGGATTATGCTTTCGCCTGTTTCTTTAACTTATTATTAAAATATATGAAAAACATTGTATTCAATATAATTCCCACAAAAGTAGAGGTCGGTGCAGCCAGACCAATCTTTGTCAGGCTTGCATTTGGCTGGACACTCATGTAGTAAGACATTGGCAGTCGTACCAGCAGCGTCTGAAACAGCCCCTGGAACATCACCCAGACGGTCTGATTGTTTCCGTTGAAATAACCTACCATACTGAACATGATAGCAGTTACAATGGTTTCCGGTGCAAAACCTTTCAGGTAATCAAAGCCCTTCTGGACAACTGCTGCATCGGTGGAGAAAAGTCCGGCAAGCACATCCCCTTTAAACATAACAAGTGCAAATACCAGACATCCAAACACAAGTCCCACCCCGATTCCGGTGAACATGGACTGTCTGGCACGTTTTGGTTTGCCAGCGCCAACGTTCTGGGAAACCAAGGAGGCCATGGACTGCATCAGGGCACTTGGCACCAGCATGGCAAAGTTTACGATCTTGCAGGCAACGCCATAACCAGAGGAAGCTTCCAGACCAAGGCGGTTCACGAAGGCGCAAAGTGCAAGGAAGGAAACCTGTGTAAGAAATTCCTGAAGCGCCAGGGGAAGACCGATTCCCAGAAACTTTTTGCACTGTGGGTTAAAGCAGAAGTCTGATCTGCGAATGGTAAATGGAAGCTTCTTCTTTATCAAAAGAATGATCGCACAGACTACGCTGACAGCCTGGGCAAAAACTGTGGCAAGGGCTGCACCTGCTGCATCCATATGAAGACCTGCAACCAGAAGCAGATCGCCGAAAATATTTACAATACATGCAACCAGAACGAAAAGCAGCGGTGACTTGCTGTCTCCCAGTCCACGGAAAATAGCGGCAAGCAGATTATAAGCAACAATAAAGAAAATACCGCTTCCGCAGATCCTCACATAGCTTGTGGTAAGGGCAACCGCCTCCTCAGGTGCCTGCATGAGCACAGAGATGGGACGGGCAAAGGTAACCATGATTACAAAGAGGATGGCAGAAATAACTGCGAATACAACTGTAGCACCGCCGATTACAGCTCCAATCTGTTCCGGCTTCTTTTCCCCCAGATAACGGGCAATGAGAACGGTGATTCCCATGGCAGTCTGGATGACCACGAAGGTGACCAGGTTCAGTACCTGGCTGCCGGTAGAAACTGCGGAAAGTCCGGAAGTGGAGCCGAAACGTCCCACCACCAGAAGGTCTACAGCACCATAAGCGGCCTGCAGCACCAGTGCTCCCAGAATGGGAAGCATAAATAAGGCAAGCTTTTTCAGAATGCTGCCCTGTGTAAAATCATTTTTTTCACTTGTCAAGGTTGATTCTCCTTTCACACATGATCTTGTAAAATTTTTCCATCGTGCGGATGGTGCAGCGGATGTCTTCTTCGGGAAGATCGTCCATAAAAGAGGACAGTGCAGTAAAGTACTGTGTATTGTACTTTTCTGACAGGGCTTTCCCTGCATCGGTGGCGGTCAGATAAGTGACACGTCTGTCTTCTGAAGAAGACAGTTTTTTCACATAGCCTTTTGACTCCATATCCTTGATCGTCCGGGTTACCCCAGGTCTGGGCAGTGCCAGGGTATCGCTTACATCTGAAACCTTCACCTGGATTCCCTGACGTTCCAGCGTCTCAATCACATCCAGATACTGGATAAAAGAAGAGGAAACACCCTCCGGCAGTGCCGGAAGCATATCACGGATCCGTTTCCCCTGGTAACAGGCATCCATCATCCGCTTTGCAAGTTCAATATCCATAATGTTCATACTCCTAAAAAAATAGTTATCAATGATAATTATCAACGGTAATTATAAGGAGGAGAGAGTGATTTGTCAAGAAAAATGAATTATACAAAATAAACAAAAACAGAAATATAAAACTATATAAAATATACAAATACTGTATTGCAATTTTCCCAAAAAAGGAGTAAAATATTAGATAAACAATAAAGCGAAATGCATTGAACAGGACAAGTCACAAAAGAGAACCTGATTACAGAGAACCGCAGACTGGTGAGATGCGGCAGATGGTGTTTTTGTGATATCACCCGGGAGCATCCCACTGAATCCAGTAAGCTGGGACGTAGTCTTCACGTTACAGAAGAGGCTGTTTCTATCGACAGCAATGAGCGACCGCATTTAGCAATAGATGCGATAATACAAAGTGGTACCACGGAAATTCCGCCTTTGTTATCCAGTTGGATAGCAAGGGCGTTTTTTATATATTCTAGAACGTGTTTGAAAAATCATTCCCGTAAATTGTGACGCACATCTTGCAGAAAGCCTTTTTTAAACATGCTCTAATACAAACGAAAGACGAGGAGAGAGATTATGAGTGGAATCGTAATGATGGTAATTGCCATCGTTGTTCTTGGCGGAGCCTATCTTCTGTATGGCCGTTACCTCCAGAACAAATGGGGCATTGACCCAAACGCAAAAACTCCAGCTTACGAAATGGAAGATGGAGTTGACTATGTACCTGCTGACACCAATGTAGTATTTGGACATCAGTTTGCATCCATTGCCGGTGCAGGCCCGATCAATGGACCAATCCAGGCTGCCATTTTTGGATGGCTTCCGGTACTGCTGTGGATCCTGATCGGTGGTGTGTTCTTCGGAGCTGTTCAGGATTTTGCGTCTATGTATGCATCTGTTAAGAACAAAGGACGTACCATCGGATACATCATTGAAGAGTATATTGGAAAACTTGGAAAAAAATTATTCCTTTTATTCTGCTGGCTGTTCTGTATTCTGGTTGTTGCAGCATTTGCAGATGTTGTAGCCGGAACCTTCAACGGATTTGCCACAAGTGATGCTGGTGAAGTTACAAAAGTAGCAGCAAATGGAGCTGTTGCAACTACTTCCATGTTATTCATTTTAGAGGCAGTTGGACTTGGATTTTTCCTGAAATATACAAAGTTCAATAAATGGGTCAATACTGCTTTTGCAATTGTACTTCTGGTAGCAGCAATTGCGCTGGGACTTCAGTTCCCGATTTATGTAAGCCTTGGAACATGGCACATTATCATCTTTGCATATATCCTGGTAGCCAGTGTAGCTCCTGTATGGGCACTGCTCCAGCCACGAGATTATCTGAACAGTTATCTGCTTATCTTCATGATCGTGGGTGCTGTTATCGGTGTATTTGCAGCAAACCCAGCATGTAACCTTCAGGCATTTACAAGCTTTAACGTAGATGGACAGTACATGTTCCCAATCTTATTTGTAACAATCGCCTGTGGTGCAGTTTCCGGTTTCCATTCCCTGGTATCTTCCGGTACTGCTTCCAAGCAGATCAAAAATGAGAAAAACATGCTTCCGGTTTCCTTTGGTGCAATGCTTATGGAAAGCATGCTTGCGATTATCGCATTGATCGCAGTTGCATCCTTTGGACAGGGCGAGGCAGCTGCACAGGGACTTACAACACAGCCGCAGATTTTCGCAGGTGCTATTGCAAACTTCCTTTCCGTGATCGGTTTGCCGCACTCCCTTGTGTTCACTCTGATCAACCTTGCAGTATCTGCATTTGCACTGACTTCCCTTGATTCTGTAGCCAGAGTTGGACGTCTGTCCTTCCAGGAATTTTTCCTTGATTCTGATACAGATGAGGAAAATATGAGTGCATTCCAGAAAGTGGTAACAAATAAATACTTTGCAACCATTATTACACTTGTACTTGCTTACCTGCTTACCAAGGTTGGATACGCAGAAATCTGGCCGCTGTTCGGTTCTGCAAACCAGCTGTTATCCGTACTTGCACTGGTAGCCTGCGCCGTATTCTTAAAGAAAACCAAGCGTCAGGGCTGGATGCTCTGGGTACCAATGGTATTTATGATGGCAGTTACCTTCACTGCACTTGGCATGACAATCGTAAAACTTTCCAAAGCATTCTTCTCCACAGGACTGGATCTTGGAAACACCTTACAACTGATCTTCGCAGTTCTGCTGCTGATCCTCGGCGTATTAGTTGCCATCCAGGGTGTTCAGAAGCTGCTTGAAAAGACAGATGATAAAAAAGTGACAGAGTAGTCTTATCCGTTATCGCGGCAGTCATCAGGATTTCGTGTAAGCACGAACTCTGGCTTGTTGTTCGCGTAAATGAAAAGCATTGAGAAACCTGAAAAATGGTTTTTCAATGCTTTTTTAGTCCATGACGCTCTAGTCTTGATTTTAATATGTCAAACCGACTGGATAAATTCCTCCACATAAAAAAGTGCAGCTCCGATAGCCGGTGTATACTGCCCATGTGTGCCCACGAGAATCTGTTCCTCTTCCAGCTCAAATGGAGTCATGGAATTGATCTGCCGCAGCAGATGATCTGTGTCATCTTCCGTAAAATAAGGTGCCAGATATCCACTGATAATAATCGGGGCATCAATGATCAGATTGAGATTTTTCATTGCAAAAGCCAGATGGTTCAGATAATCCTCCCAGATTTGTGTGAGCTGGGGGGATTTTTTTTCTCTTAAAAGGGGGAAAAACTCTTTTATGGACATGCCGCTGGCCTGTTCCAGGGAATTAGCCGAACAATAGGTCTCCAGACAGCCATGGTTTCCGCAGTAGCAAAGGGGTCCTTCCGGATCAATACACATATGCTCAATGGTGCCGCTGTGCATAGAGCTTCCCTGATGAATCTGATGATTGGTGATGATCGCACCGCCAAGATTTCGGTTCAGTAAAAACACAACCGCACTGTCAAGCTCCGGATGATTCCATAATTCCAGAAAAGCTGCGGATTTGGAGTCGTGCTCCAGATGGCAGAGATAAGGCAGATGCCTGGAAAAATCCTTCAGCCGCATTCCTGTGTTGTTCATAATATTTCCGTAGATAACAGTCGTATTGTCCGGGGAGGTGATTCCCTGGGTAGCAATGGAAACGCCCAGAATCTTATCCTCCGGATACTGGTTTGCGGCAATAAATTCTTTGATCTTATCTGTAAGCTGTTGATAGTAGGCTGCTGTATTTGAATAAGTCAGTGGAATGGTATCGGTACAGATTGTGTTTCCATACAGGTCGATGGCTGTGATATGAAACATGTTTTTTAATATGCCCACACCGATAGAAATTCTGAAATCAGAAACAATCTGAATGGCGTTGGCTTTTCGTCCGCCTGTGGAATCAAAGTAGCCGTTTTTCTCAATCAGCCCTTCGTTTTCCAAAAGATTTAAGTTCTGGCTGACAGTAGACAATCCCATTTGCAGATCCTGGACAATCTGAAGCTTGGAAGTCAGTTTGTTACGGTAAATATATTGGTAAACCTTGGAACGGTTTATCTTTTTTAAAGCAATGGTGGTCAATCCTTTTTCACTCATGATGGTCTCCTGATTACGCCTCTGGTGCAGTATGAAGTGGTTGATATATGACTATCTTCAATGTACCAGATAATACTAAGTTTTAACTGTATTCTAGTATAGTGGCCGGAAAAAAGCAACAATCATTAGAAAACTGGTAAAATCATACAAAATCAGAATTGGAAAATTAGAATTATTGTTAATGGATTTAAAAAAAAAGATATATACTCGACTTATAGTTAAGATATACACATAAGTTAAAACAAAAAGAAAACATAAAGAACAGCAAATCAGATTTTGATAGAAAATCAGATCCGCACAAGAAGAAAATCAGGGAGGAACAGAACATGAAATTAACATTAGAGGGAATCAAAGATCGTGAAGCATGGGAAAAGGCAGGAATCCAGCTTCCAGGCTATGATGTGGAGAAAGTATCCGCAAAGGCAAAGGAGGCACCAGTATGGGTGCACTTTGGAATTGGAAATATCTTCCGTGTGTTTATTGGAAGTATTGCAGACGGACTTCTGGAGGAAGGAATTCTGGACAGAGGAATCACATGCGTGGAGACCTTTGACTATGATGTAGTGGACAAGATTTATGAGCCATATGACAATCTCGGGCTAAACGTAATCCTTCATGGGGACGGAACCCGTGAGTATAAGGTTCTTGGGGCTCTGGCAGAAGCAGTAAAGGCTCAGTCTTCAGACCTGGATCAATGGAACCGTCTGAAAGAAATTTTCACCAGCAAATCCCTTCAGATGGTATCCTTTACCATCACGGAGAAGGGATATGCATTACATAAAGCTGACGGAACCTGGTTCCCATTTGTACAGGCAGATATCCAGGATGGCCCGGACAAAGCTACAGGAGCCATGGCAGTTCTGGTGGCAATGCTTTATGAGAGATATAAAGCAGGCAAATATCCCATCGCCCTTGTATCCATGGACAATTGTTCCAAGAATGGGGCCAAGCTTCGGGAATCTGTGCTGACCATGACAGAAGAGTGGAAGAAAGCCGGTTTTGTGGATGATGGATTTGTAAGCTACGTAAGTGATGAGAGTGTGGTGGCTTTCCCATGGACCATGATCGACAAGATTACACCTCGTCCAAGTGAGCAGATTGTAGCTGACCTTGAGAAGCTTGGTGTGGAAAGCATGCAGCCTGTTATCACAAGCAGGAAAACATATATTGCACCATTTGTAAACGCGGAGAAACCACAGTACCTTGTTATCGAGGACAGCTTCCCTAATGGACGACCTGCTCTGAAAAAAGGTTTCGGCGTATACATGGCAGACAGAAATACGGTAAACCTTTCTGAGCGAATGAAAGTAACCGTATGTCTGAATCCGGTTCATTCTGCAACAGGCCCTCTTGGCGTAGTTCTTGGATATGACCTTTTTGCCCATATGCTGAATACAAATGAAGATATGATGAAAATGGCGCGTATGGTAGCCTATGATGAGGGCCTTCCGGTAGTTGCGGATCCTGGAATCCTTTCCCCGCAGGCGTTTGTGGATGAACTTTTCAACGATCGTTTTCCAAATGAATATCTGGGAGATACCAATCTTCGTCTGGCAGTTGACGTGTCCCAGATGGTTGGCATCCGTTTTGGCGAGACAGTAAAAGCATATGTAGAAAGATTTGGAGATGCGTCCAGGCTTACTGCAATTCCTCTTGGAATCGCCGGATGGCTGAGATATATGCTGGCTGTTGATGATGAGGGTAACAAATATGAACTTGCTCCAGATCTGATGAATGAAGAGCTTCAGGAGCAGTTGAAAGATATTGTCATTGGAAAGCCTGAGACATTTAAGGATCAGCTGAAACTGATTCTTTCTAATGAGCGTCTGTTTTTTAAAGATCTTTATAAAGCAGGTGTGGGAGAGAAGATTGAGAACATGTTCAGGGAAATGATCGCAGGGCCTGGGGCTGTGCAGGCAACAATCCATAAATATGTTACCAAATAAAATACATATTGGGGGGAGGAAATACAAAATGACAGAACCGGTATTTGCGGCGGAACCGGCAAGACTGCTGGTCGCAGCAGCGGCAGGAATTATATTGCTTTTGCTGTTTATTATTAAATTTAAGATCCATCCGATTTTATCACTGCTGATATCAGCCCTGTTTATTGGACTTGGAGCCGGAATGCCGGTTCCAACTCTGGTAAGCACAGTGGAAAAAGGCACCGGGGATACCCTTCAGGGAATTGTCCTGTTAATTGGACTTGGCTCTTTGTTTAGAGGAATCCTGGAAGTATCCGGAGGCGCGCAATGTGTTGCCCAGACGCTGATTAATAAATTTGGCGAGAAAAAAGCAGGAATTGCACTGGGAATTACTGGCCTGGTAGTGGGAACCACTGTATTTTTTGAAGCTGGTGTGGTGATTCTCATTCCGCTTGCATTCGGACTTGCCAAAAAGACGAAGAAATCTACTTTATATTATGTGATCCCTCTTCTGGCAGGACTGGCTACCGGTTTTGCATTTATCCCGCCATCAGCGGGTTCTGTACTGGTTGCAAACATGCTGAATGTGGATCTTGGGGTTATGATCGCAGTAGGTGTGCCAGTTGGAATTTTGTCACTGATTTTTGCAGGCATTTTATGGTCAAAATTTATTGGAAGCAAAATTGATGCTGGACTTCCGTCAAATATTCAGGAGGTTCGGGAAGCCGAAGAAGGAAATCTTCCGAAATTTTCTACTGTGCTATGCATTATCCTTGTGCCGCTGATACTGATTTTGTGTAGCACAATTTCAACTTATATTCCTGGCATTGATTCGGTCAGATCAGTGCTGGAGTTCCTGGGAACGCCATTTGTGGCGCTGATCATTGCTGTGTTGTGTGCCATGTACTTCCTTGGAAAAAAGCAGGGATATGATGGAGAACAGCTAAAGAAAATCCTGGACCGTTCCCTGCGCCCTACAGGCCAGATCCTTCTGGTGATCACTGGCGGCGGAATTATCCGCTGGGTGCTCCAGGACTGCGGCATGGGAAATATCATCGGACCAGCTTTGGAAAAAAGCGGACTTCCGTTAGTATTGGTAGCGTTTCTCATTGCAGCATTGATCCGCGCGTCTGTCGGAGCTGCAGTGGTAGCCATGACAATGGCTGCCGGAATTATGGCCGCCATGCCTGGAGTAGCAGGTCTGTCACCGGTTTATCTGGCAGCTATGGTCTGTGCCATCAACGGAGGCGCAACCGCTTTCAGTCATGTAAATGATTCAGGTTTCTGGCTGGTCAGCTCCCTTCTTGAGATTGATGAAAAAACAACCCTGAAGTCCTGGACCATGATGGAAACCATTCTTGGATTTATAGGACTGGCCTGTGCTATTGTGATCAGCCTGTTTGCATAGGAGAGTGAAGTTTAGTCAGTATTTATAATTATTCGGCTAATCTGAAATCATATTCCAAATTAGCCGAAATACGAAAAGAATTATTGTTTATTCCGAAAAGACAATATGAAATTTTACTATGAGATTTATCTGAGGTTTAGGATAAATCTGCATTTAAAATTCATATTGTCTTTATTGTTTCTTTTCTTGTTCAAGGACAGAAACCGTGATATGATAGAAAAACATAATAAAAAATAAGGTGAAAGTTATGATTGACGATCCTTTTTCTGATTTACTTAGAACAAATAAGCATAAAGAAAGCACATCAAAATTGAACGACGACCTTGCCTACGAGATTCTTTCAGTGGTGGAGGAAATCCCTGTGGGAAAGGTGGCTGCTTAAGGCGGAAGGGGTTACGCTGAAGGAAAATGGATGTGTGGATTTGAGGAAGTTTTTGTGGGAATGTAATTGACTATTTATTAGATTGTACCTATAAAAAGTCCTGTTTATTGAACTATATAAATTAAAGGGTGCCGAAGTAAAGTTTGAAAAGCATTGATTTTAGAAAGGGTGTATAACGATAAAGAAAAATCTAAAACGAATACGGAATATACTTCTATGGTTTCTGCTTATTGTAGTGTTGGTAAATGTTTTTGCGCCATTGTATTGTAAGAAGCCAGATACGAAATTTGAGGAAATACTGAAAACAACTGAATTTACTTCTGATACGCCAGGAAGCGAACGGATCCGCTGCATTGACGATAACGAAGAGGCACTTCTGTGGCGGCTGAGGATGATAGGGGCTGCGAAGAAGAGCATTGTGCTGGCAACTTTTGACCTGCGGGCAGATGAAAGTGGGACGGATCTTCTGGCAGCGCTGAATCATGCCGCTGAAAAAGGCGTGGAAATTAAGCTTTTGATCGACGGCATTTACCAGCAGCTTTTCTTAAACGGAAGCAAGGAGTTCCAGGCGCTGGCGGCACGGGAAAATGTGGAGGTTGGTGTCTATAACCCAGTGAGTCCAACCGGTTTATTTAAGCTTAATTACCGTATGCACGATAAATACGTCATTGTAGACGACGAAATGTATCTGCTGGGCGGCCGCAACAGCAACGATATTTTCCTGGGAGATTATACTACAGATATCAATGTGGACCGGGATATTCTGGTGTGCGATACCACAAAAGGCGAGGGAGAATCCCTGCAGGAACTGGAAGCGTATTTTCAGCAGATATGGAACGAAGACTGTGTGCAGGTGAAGAGCGGCACACAAACCAATCTGTCAAAATACGAAAATCAGTACCAGTCCTTAGAAGCCCGTTACGCTTCTCTGGCAGAAAAATACCCTGACATTGAAATCTACAATTCCTGGAAAAAGGATACCATTTCGGCCAACAAAATTACCTTGCTCAACAACGGAACCCAGGCTGGTCCCAAGACCCCGCTGGTACTTCAGGCAATCCGCTATTTATCCCAGGAGGCAGACAAGGTAACCATCCAGACTCCATACGTTATCTGCAACGGCTACATGTACGATACATTAAACGAAATGGCCTCCCACGCCCAGCTGAAGATCATCCTCAATGCCGTAGAAAAAGGCTCCAACCCCTGGGGCTGCACCGATTACCTGAACCAGAAAAAGAAAATCCGGAAAACCGGTGCCGACGTATATGAGCTGATGAACGAGGTTCCAGTACATACCAAGGCCGTTCTTCTCGACGACCGCCTGTCCATTGTCGGATCCTATAACCTGGACATGAGAAGCACTTATCTGGATACAGAATTAATGCTTGTTATCGACAGCGCAGAACTAAACCAACAGATTCAGTCTACTGAGAACATTTACATGGAAAAAAGTAAAGAAGTCCTGTCAAACGGACAGGAGACCGAAGGGGCACAGTATGAAAAGAAGGTGTTGAACTGGCAGAAAAAAATGTTCTATGGAATATTAAGAATTATAATCAGACCATTACGGCAGCTGTTGTAGAGAATAAAAATGTTATATTTACAAAGTAAAATCAAAAAGATATAACGAATAATGTGAATATTGTTATAAAAAATAATACAAGAAAAAGGACTTAAGTTTTTTCTCTCTAAAAACCTAAGTCCTTTTTAAAGCTCAAACCGAACAGGTCAACATAAGATATAAGTATGCACTGTTATGTACTCACGCATTTATACGCAATCCAATTCTATTTTTTATCCTCAAACACCCCATTGGCATACGCCAGCAATTCCCTTGCATCATTGGTATACACATCCAACGGCCACTGCTTCCAGATATCCTGTGTACTTTTGAAAGCTTTACCACCAACTGCAATTTTCACATTCGGAAATTGCTCCCGGATAGACTCAGCAAATTCCTGACAGGTGATCAGATGCTGGGGCATAGATACAGAAAGCGCCACCAGATCCGGCTGGTTTTCCTCAATGGATTTCAGCAGAGCATCCTCCGGTACCGCTGCACCAAGGAAAATGCTGTCCCAGCCATCATTTTCGAAAAGATCCGCTACCATACGGGAGCCCATCTCGTGAAGCTCCATACCCGGACAGGCACATAGGATCTTGCGGTTCTTTCTCTCTTTGGCAAAGAGAAGCGGGTACATCTGCGCCATCGCCATCTGGGTAACAGAAGTACAGTAATGCTCTGCATCTACAGAAATCTGCGCAGTATGCCATAATTCTCCAATACGGCGCATGCTCTCAGCAAGAATCTCCACATAAATATCATTCACTGGAATGCCCTGCCTGGTAAACTGCTGGATCAGCTCCATGGACTTTCGCATATCTTTCTTAAACAGACTGTCCAGATACTGCTGAACCTGACTTTCATAACGTGAAAAAGGTGGGACATCCCCTGCCTTTGAGACATCCGTCTGAATCTCCGGATTTACCTTGCGTACGCTCTCACATGCCACATCCAAAAGTCTGAAAAGTTCCGCTCTCTTTTCCGGCTCGATGGTATCCTGGATTCCCTTTCTGATCTCATTAAAGTGAGCAATCACATACTCTTTCGTCTGGTCCGCTGTTCTTCTACCTTTGAAAACAGAAGCCATAAGCTGATACAGCCATGCTGCATAGTCCTCCATGATCTTGTCTTCGCCAAGGATCTAAGAGGTGTACAAAAAGTCCACATTATAACGGGTGTCACGGTAAATGATCTTGTGCACGCGCTTGTTTAATGAGGCGAAGTACTCCGCATTATTCTTCTGCTCATGGAGAAATGAGGACTCAGTGAGATCCTGAAATTCCTTTTCGTATTCCATCCATAATAAACTCATTTTTACAAGTCTCCTTTTTATAATGTTCGCATATAACTGTTTCATTGGAAATATTTTGCAAAAAAAATATAACAGTTACAGCGTGCTATCGTTTACTATTCGCTGGCAGCATTCCGCAAATTGTGTTGCCGTGAACAGTAACTGTTATAATAAAACTATAATAGTACAATTCTCATCTGTCAATATATCTGTTCTCCAAATCCACACAAAACAACATAACACTTTCTGATATTGTAAAGAAACGGAAAGAAAACGGAAAAAAGATGGTGAAAAATCAAATAAATAGTAAATTAGGAATTGATTTTTTGTATAAAAGCAGTTAGAATGACCTGTGGGGATAAAAGTAGTTCCCCACAAATAAAATCTAAGAACAAAGGCAGGTGAACAGAATGGATAGTTGCGATTCTCATGGGCGAAGTAGTTGCATAGGATGGAAAAACGAAATGACAGATGAGCGCAGCGTACATTCTGTTCTTTCATTATAATAGAGTGTGGTGTGAGCCGGCTCTCTGATGACATTTCTTTTTTCAATCCTATGAAATCCACAAAGAAGTTACAGTACCAATAAAGGGACTCATCTAATAACAGCAGAGGATCGTTTGTGATTCTGCGCTTTTTTGGTGTGTATATTTGTGCTGTGTCCAGGTGAAAATGATAGTTATCTGGATCGCTTCATATGCCCTGTGCGGGATCCAATATTCCCTGAAAAGAACAGAAGAGATTCTGTTCGAATACGGATTTTACTGTCCGTAAAATTGGACTTTGCTAAGTCCGCTGAAAAATACATAAGATAAACACCATAGAGCTATTTATACGCTCGGAACAGGTGAAATGTCTTATTGTCAGATTGGAGAAAGTAGGATGGAGAAAAGAGTGCAGGACTACACCCAGGACATTCTGGCTGTAGTAAGAAGTAATACTTCTCCAGCTGCTATGAGCAACAAGCTGGAGGATTTTCATGCCAACGACCTTGCTGACGCAATGCCGAGGCTGACTGTTCAGGAACGCTATAAACTGTACCGGATTCTGGACTTGAACATGCTGTCTGATATTTTTGAGTATACAGACTCAGACAATGCAGCAGAATATGTGAAAGAGATGGATGTAAAAAAAGGTGCCGCCATTCTTTCACGCATGGAGACCGACGCTCTTGTGGAGGTACTCCAGAAAATTGATAAAGCTAAAAAGAAATTACTGTTCGAATTAATGGACGATGATGTCCGCCACGACATCGAAATGATCGCTTCCTTTGACGAGGATGAGATCGGTAGCCGTATGACTACCAACTGCATCATCATTCGTGAGAATCTGACTGTAAAGCAGGCTATGAACAGCCTTGTGGAGCAGGCTGCCAGGAATGATAATATTTCCACAATCTTTGTGGTAACGGAATCACAGAAATTTTACGGAGCCATTGATCTGAAGGACCTGATCATTGCAAGACAGGACAAATCCCTGGATGATCTGGTGGCAACCTCTTACCCATATGTATATGCGGAAGAGGACATTGACGACTGTATCGAAGAACTGAAAGCTTATTCCGAGGATTCCATTCCGGTACTGGATAATGACAACCGCCTTTTAGGTGTTATCACATCTTCCAACATCATCGACCTGGTTGATGATGAGATGGGAGAAGATTACGCCATGCTGGCAGGTCTTACTGCGGAGGAGGATCTGAAGGAGCCCTTGAAAGAGAGTATGAAGAAACGTATGCCATGGCTGATCGTTCTTCTTGGTCTTGGCATGGTGGTATCCTCTGTAGTAGGTGTCTTCGAGAATGTAGTTACCCAGCTCCCCATCATCATGGCCTTCCAGTCCCTTATCCTGGACATGGCCGGAAACGTTGGTACCCAGTCCCTGGCTGTTACCATCCGGGTACTGATGGACGAGTCCCTCACCGGCAAGCAGAAGCTGGAACTTGTATTGAAGGAAATGCGGATTGGCCTTTGCAACGGTGCATTGCTTGGTATTTTGTCCTTCGTACTCATCGGACTTTACATCTACTTATTTAAAGGAAAAACACTGTTATTCGCATACGCCGTATCCGGCTGCATCGGAGTCGCCCTGCTTCTTGCAATGCTGATCTCCAGTGCCGTAGGTACCTGCATCCCTCTGTTTTTCAAAAAAGTAGGCGTAGACCCCGCCGTAGCCTCTGGCCCCCTAATCACCACTGTCAACGACCTTGTTGCCGTTGTAACCTATTACGGCCTTGGATGGGTATTCCTCATCGGAGTCCTGCACCTGGCAGGTTAATAACATTGTATATTGAAAGCTCTTTAGGAATTAAAAATCCTGAGGAGCTTTTGCTTTACCGTGTTATTGTTCAGTGTCTGAGAAAATGTAATTTTACGCTTCAAATACCCAGCGATTTTGCAATGTATATTCATGTAGCCGTGCATTTCAGGAGCGGTTTTAGCGTAGGCGAGATCCGATGGTTAGGTCGACTTAGCCGAGAGGGCTCTCCCGAGCGGCTTAGTCGCAGTTACCAGCTAGCTTGCCGAAGCGTTGCGACGCACGGCGGTGAATATACATTGTAAAATCGCGTCCGGGTAACGAATTTGACAAACTTTCCATAAAAAAGTAAAATACTTATAACTATGCAGAAACATGCATACTACAGATCTTTTCCAAAGGAAAACTATAATAAAAAATACGAAGAAGCGAGGATGGACCGAAATGAATACATGGGAAGCAAACATTCGTAAAGTAGTACCTTATACCCCAGGCGAGCAGCCCAATCAGCCAGACATGATCAAGCTGAATACCAACGAGAACCCATATCCCCCTGCACCAGGCGTGGAAAAAGCATTACATGGAATCAAGCCGGATACCCTCCGTCTTTACCCAGATCCCACAGCCGGCGACCTGGTACACGCCATCGCCCAGAACTATGGCATGAAAGACGAGCAGGTATTTGTAGGCGTAGGCTCAGACGACGTACTTGCCATGAGCTTTCTCACCTTCTTTAACTCAGACAAACCAATCCTTTTCCCCGATATTACCTATTCCTTCTACGACGTATGGGCAGACCTTTTCCGGATCCCATATGAATGCAAAGCTCTTGATGAGAACTTCTGCATCCGCAAAGAAGACTACTTCGGAGAAAACGGCGGAATCATTTTCCCCAATCCAAACGCTCCTACAGGAGTAGAACTTCCACTTGGTGACATTGAAGAAATTATTCAGCACAATCCAGACGTGATCGTGATCGTAGACGAAGCTTACGTAGATTTTGGAGCGAAATCAGCTCTGGAACTGATCGGGAAATACGACAACCTTCTGGTGGTCCAGACCTTTTCCAAATCCCGCTCCATGGCAGGAATGCGTATCGGTTTTGCCTGCGGAAATCCACAGCTGATCAAATTCCTGAACGACGTGAAATATTCCTTTAACTCCTACACCATGGACCGCACCACCCTTGCCACCGGTGTGGCTGCAATCCAGGATAAGGCATATTTCACAGAGACATGCGGGAAGATCATGGCCACAAGAGAATGGACCAAGAAAGAACTGTCTGCTCTTGGCTTCACCTTCCCGGACTCCAAGACCAATTTTATTTTTGCATCTCACAACAGTTGTCCTGCAAAAGAGATTTTTGAGGCACTCAGGGAAGAACATATTTATGTAAGATACTTCCCGAAACCAAGGATTGACAACTATCTGCGCATCACAGTGGGAACACAGGCAGAAATGGAGAAATTGATTCAGTTTTTAAAAATTTATCTGACAAAGCGAAAATAGCACAGTAACTGACGACTTAACTCTGTATGCAGCTATAATATGAATGCGCTTGGGCGATATTGCTATTCACTCTTATTAAATTTCTGGCATTGATAACGCCAGACAACCAGGAGTAAAAATGAAATATAACAAGTTGTTAAAAAAAGGAGTTTTAAGCCTTCTTCTGGCAGGCTCCCTGGTTTTCACCGGAATGCCTGCCTGGGCCATGGACTCCGTGGACGGAAATACAAGCTGGGAAGCCAGCGTCACAATAGGTACTGAAACGGAAAGTTCCGAAGAAAATGCGAACCAGTCGTTTGAAGAAAGGCAAATGTCCACTGGAGACCAGTCGCAGACCTGGGATACAGATCAGCAGAACGCATTTGCCTCTGGTGATGACACAGACGTTTTTTCAGACACAGACGACTTCCAGTCCGCAGGCAGCGACGACGGCTTTTCCGATGGAGAAGCTGAGGAACAGACTTCTGGATTTGGCAGTCTGGATCCCGATGATCCGTCCCCGGAAGATGAAAATTCCATAGAAGAGAATGGCCTTACTGATGAGGAAATCGAAGCCCAGTTAGAGCCTATCCGGGAACTGGAGCCTTTAAGCTATGTGGATCCGCCTTCTGGCAATGGGAACGGGGATACGGGAGGCATAGGCGCTGCAAGAGCCGCGTCCTATCCTGCGAGGTACGATCCAAGAAGCAGTCTTTCCCTTCAGGTCCGCAACCAGAAGCCCTCCAATATGTGCTGGGCGTACACTCTGGCTGCCAATCTGGAAATATCCTTCAAAAGAGCTGGAGCTGGTCTTTTTGATCTGTCGGAAGAACATCTGGCCTACTTTTTTGCAAACCGAAAGAACGATCCGCTGGGAAATACCGCCAATGACAGGAATGAAGTTCAGCATTCCTACCGGGAAGGCGGAAATCAGACACTGGCTGCCATCTTTTTAAGCACCTGGAGCGGCATGGCGCTGGAGTCTCAGGTTCCCTATGAGACCAATGCAGACCACACTCTGGATTCCGAGAAAGTCCCAGATTCCAGCATGGCATACAAAACAACGGCATACCTGGAAAATGCTGCATTTTCCTCTTACTCTGTAAATAATATTAAGAACCTGATTTCGGAATATGGCTCTGTTTCCATGTCTTTTGGCATGTATGACAGCTATTATAATCCACATATGTATGCCTACAGTTACCCGGGAAGCGCGGGAGTAAACCATGCGGTGACATTGGTTGGATGGGACGATAATTTTTCCAGGGAAAATTTCAACGAAGACAGCAAGGTAACTTCTGACGGAGCGTGGATCGCGAGAAACAGCTGGGGAGATGACTGGGGTGACGGCGGTTACTTCTACATTTCCTACCAGAACAAATGCAACTATAACATTGTGGCTGCAGAAGCCAGTACAAGCCCGAAGTACAGAAACAATTATTTCTATGACGGTTCCTGTGCGCTGAGCAAACTGAAACTGTACCCTTCCGGAAGCGGCGGGATTTCTTCTGTTTCCAATGTTTTTCAGGCAAAAGCAGGAAACGGAAAGGGAGAGGCGCTGGGGGAGGTGGTGCTGGCTACCTACACAGACGGCGGTTCCTACAGCATTCAGATCTATACCAATCTGAAGGATAAGAGTAATCCAGTGAGTGGAACACCAGCCTACAGCAGTCCGGTTACCTTTTATCAGGAGCATGCCGGCATTTCTACCGTGACGGTTCCGGAAGTAAATTTGATGAGCGGCACCTTGTATTCCGTGGTAGTTACTAATATAGGCTCTTCCGCTGTGGACTATCTGTGTGAGACCAACAGTGCTTATGACTGGGTGGAATTTAATGCAGATCTGAAGGAAAATCAGAGCTTCTGTTATCATGAGAAAAGCGGCTGGAATGATTTTTCCAAGACCAGTCCAAGCGCATGTGCCAGAATTAAAGCCCATACACGGACCCTGAGCAGTGCAGTAACGGTGCAGAAGCCATCCTCCATGCAGGCATTTGCCAAGGCTTATAACAAGGTCGGTCTGACCTGGACGAAAGTCTCAGGCGTTTCCGGCTACCAGATCTACCGGAAAGAATCTGGCGGCGAGTACAAGAAGATGACAACCCTGTCTTGGAGCTACAGTGCATGGACAGACACCACCGTGAAGCCTGGAATTACATATACCTATAAGATCCGCGCGTACAGCATGGTAAACGGAACTGCGAAATATTCCGATTTTACAGGGGGAAAAGCTGTGAAACCGGCACTTTCCACTCCGGCTGTTTCTGTGAAGGTTTCTTCTGGCGGCTATAATACGGTTTCCTGGAATAAGATCTCCGGAGCCGAAGGATATGTGGTTTACCGGAAAACTTCTTCTGGAAAATGGACGAAAATATCCACTATAAAAAAGGCTGCAACGACCTCTTATAAAGACAAAAAGACTAAAGCCACCACAGTGTATGAATACACAGTAAGAGCTTACTGTACCGTGAATAAAAAAACTGTGGCAAGCAGCTATAAGTCCAGTGGAAAATATAAGTCGGCGCCGAGTACGCAGTCTGTTTCTTCTGTTTCCAATGTGAAAAATGGATTGAAGGTGAAATGGAAAGCGCAGAAAAAATGTGATGGTTATTACATTTACCGAAAGACTGGAAGCGGCAAATATACGCTGACCGCTACAATTAAGAAGGGCAGTACCTCCTCCTGGACAGACACGAAAGCGAAGAAAGGGAAGAAATACACGTATTATGTGTGTGCCTATGTAAAAGAACCTACAGGTGTAGTGAAGAGTAAATATAAGGCGTTTAAGGCAGTGAAAAAAAGCTGAGAAGCAGCAAGCAAAAAGGAAGCTCGTTACATGAGCTTCCTTTTTAACATTTCCGGGTTGGAAGAATATTTCAGGGCTGTTTCCCTGGTGATCTGGCGGTTTCGGTAAAGCTCCAGCAGGCTGTTATCCATGGAACGCATGTCTGCCTGTGAAGAGGAGGCAATCACGCCGTCAATCTGGTAAATCTTATTATCACGGATCATATTTCGGATGGCCGGGGTCAGTCTCATAATTTCAAAAACCGGAATATTGTGTCCATTCACATCTGGAACCAGCTGCTGGGAAATAACAGTCTGCAGTACCATGGAAAGCTGAATGGCGATCTGGTGCTGCTGGCTTGGTTCAAAAACATCCATAATACGGCTGATGGTATTGGCAGCCCCGGTAGTATGAAGGCTGGAAAGGATGAGATGACCGGTCTCGGCAGCTGTCATGGCCGTCTGGATGGTCTCGTGGTCACGCATTTCTCCAAGAAGGATCACATCCGGGCTCTGGCGCAGGGTAGCGCGCAGGGAAACCAGATAATTAGCAGTATCGGTGCAGATCTCACGCTGGCTGACAATGCATTTGTCATGGCGGTGCAGGTATTCCAGAGGATCCTCAAGGGTGATGATATGTCCTTCCCTGCTGTGGTTGATCTGGTCAATGATGCAGGCCATAGTGGTGGATTTTCCGCTTCCGGCAGGGCCAGTGATCAGAACCATGCCTTTGGTAAGATCGGCAGCTTCCATAACAGCTGGCGGAATATGCAGATCCTGGGGATCCGGCAGGTTAAAGGCAATGATACGGATGACAGCAGCAAGAGAACCACGCTGGCGGTAGGCATTTACACGGAATCTGGAAAGTCCGGGAATTGCCATGGAGAAGTCGTCGTCTCCAGATTCCAGCATAGGCTGGATGTTCCGGTCATGGGCAAGCTTGTAGATGATCCGGATAAATTCGTCTGTCTCAGGGGGCATGAGCCGTTCCTCAAATCCCTCCAGAGTGCAGAGCTTTCCGTCGATTTGTACAGAAAGGGGACGGCCTGCAATAATAAAAATGTCAGAGGCTTTTTTCTCAGTGGCAAGCTGGAGAAAAGCCTTTACTTTTTCTTCCATAAAACTATTCTCCTTTATAGACGGACTGGCTGCTATCTGGGTTCCAGTCGGCAGTTACAACGGTGTTCCAGGAAAGGATCCTGGCGGGATTGCTGTCTGTCCGGAATACAGAAATCTTTGCAGCCAGACTCTGGGTATCCGAAAATGCTTTCACGTAGCTGACTGTATGCTCATCTGGATCCCATTGTACATTCTCCTGTAAGTCCAGATAATCAGAGACGAGCTGGTAATAGGCACTCTCTGTTTTGGCCTGTGTCTGGAATTCTTCTAAGGCCTGTACCAGTTTGGCATAAAAATCAGCTGCCTCACTGCAGGCATTATAATAAGCTGTGGTCTGTTCCAGGGAAAGGGTACTGGCGCGCAGATTCTGCCTGGAAGTACCATATCCCAAAAGGGAAAGGATCACCAGCATAAGCACTCCGAAGATCAGAAACAGGGAAGGAATTCCAGTCGCGGAAAAAAGATTTTTTTTCTCTTTCATGAATCCGATTCCTCCTTTGCAGTCAAAATAGGAAAACGGATGGTCTGTGTATAGAGACTGTTTTCTTCATTGGCATTCTGGAGCTTTACAAACGTGATCTGAACTTCTTTGACATTGGCAGAAGCAGAGCAGACCACCATCATTTTATAAACTGCGTCTTCCTGGGAAGTATTCTGCCACTGTTTGTCAAAATAATAGCAAATACTGTCCTGATCTGCAACTCCCTCCGGCATCAGAGAAAGAAAACTTTGGACAGTGCCGTCGGTCCCCTCCAGAATTTCACCGGCGCTGGTGATCAGTTCCTGGATATGAGAGTCCTCCCGGGCGTTCACCCTTGCGGTATAGGAGGCTGCAAACAGTCTTACACAGACGCCGCAGGTCAGTCCAAGAAAAAGAAGGACAAATATCATTTCCATAAGAAAAAGACCGGATTTGGAATGGGTAGTAATTTTTTGCATGAAAAACTTCCTTTCCGAACATAATTCAAAAGCCTGTGCTTCAGGCTGGAACGCCGGGATGAAGCAGAAAACTGGAGCTATGTCCGTCTGTGTCCGTTAATGTGATCCTGTAAAAAGTGTTTTCCACAGCTTCAATCTGGAAATCCTGAAGCTGTACCAGGTCAGTCCCCATGGAAAAATCTGCCTGGGAACCTTCTGCGGTAAAAAGCTCTTTTAAGTGGCTGCCGTCAAAATAAATATAAGTGCAGTAAGCTTTGCCCTCAATATCTTCCTGAAAGCAAAGGGCCTGTGTTCCCTGAAGCTCTGTAAGGGAAGTCTTTCCAGGAATATCATGCTGACGGAATTTGGTAGTGATGTAAGAGGCAGCGGTATAAAGGTTGTTATTGGTGTCCAGGCTTTTTACAGATGCCTGATAGTTCCCGGCACCAAAAAGCAGCAGAAATAAAAGAAACAGCACATACATTGCAAAGAGCAGCAGGGCTGCCAGTGAATCAATACTGTGGTTCTTCTGGTTAAATCTGGAGATCATCTGGCACCTCCTTTTCGGGCAGTTACCGGAAGTACACTGATGGATGGCAGCAGATTGGATCCGTTTGGAACATATTCTACCACAAATTTCTCAGAGTCATAGGTAATATGATAATCGGAAAGCAATTCGTCCAGGCTCTGGGGATACCGGCCTGTGAGGGCATAAGTGCGGATGGCACCGCCTTCCAGCGCCTGGGTTAACGTAATTTGTTCTTTTTCCAGGGAATCTGCCTGTGTACGTGCAATCCCCAGGTAGAAGACAAAGCAGAGGATCACTGCGGATAAGATCGGAACAAGGCTCCGGAAAATCCGCTTCGCATGCGTTCCTTTGGTTTCAAAGATATCCATTTTTATTCTCCCTTGCGTCTGTTACGCGATCATCTCAGACAACAGTCCCAAAAGCGGCATCATAACAGAAAGAAGGATCAGCCCTACAAGAAGAGAAAGGACGATCACGATCGTTGGCTCTAAAATTGACACAATATGGGAAATAGAGCCTACGGACTTCTCTTCGTACTGCCCGGCAAGCTTTTCCATCACTTCGTCGGATGCGCCAGCCTGAAAACCAAGGGAGATCAGGCGAAGCTCCATGGCCTTAAAAAGCCCGGACTCTGTGATGGCTTCTGTAAATCCATATCCCTGGGAGAGCTGCTTCTGGGCTGCGTTAAGCTTTTCTCTGATCTCGGTCTGGGAAACAACCGCGTTTGCAAGCTCCACACAAAGCTCAGGGGAAAGTCCGCTGCGGATTCCCATGGAAATGCACTGGCAGAGACGGCTGTAATCTAAGTTCACCGGGATTTCTTTCATTCCTGGAAAACGGTAGACGATTTTGCGGATCAGCTCCTGTCCCTTTGGATGAAGGACAAGAAAAAGGATGAAGCCGATCAGCGCGATCAAAAGAACAAGAAATACAGTGGAATAGCGGCTGAGCGTTTCGCCCATTCCAAGAAGGGCGCCGGAGACTCCACTCATTTCCAGTCCCAGCTGTCGGAAAACCTGTCGGAAAACCGGGAGGACTTTTACCAGAAGAATTACAATAACAGCAGTCATCATGCCCAGCATAACAAGGGGATAAGTGACGGCGCTCTGGATCTGGTCCGTGATCTGGATCTCTTTTTCATAGAATGCGGACAGTCCTTTCATAACCTCATCCAGACAGCCGGTTTCTTCACCGGTGCGGACATAGGCAGTCATAGAAGCTGGAAAAGCCCCGGATTCTTCCAGTGCATGTGCCAGGGAACCGGATTCCTCCATATCTTTATAAAGAAAGGTTAAAATCTCTTTGCCCCGTTCTGTCTGGCTGTCATCATTTAAGACGGCAAGTCCCTCGATGGCGGACATTCCGGAACGCAGTATAATGGAAAACTGTTCGCAGAACTGGAACAGCTCCCGGTTATTTAATTTGGTAATCATATAAAATCCTCTCTGAAAAAAGCATCAGGCAGGTTCCACAAAAAAATACAGGAACCATATTTTCGTAGTATTATCGGGTGAACTGCAAGGTATAATTTTCGCTGTCACCGATATAGGAATTGATAAGCTCTTCGTCTTCGCTGTTGGCGGTAAAGGTTGGATCCATGCGGTTCCATTTCTCTCCGTCATAGGTAATGGCCTGTTCCACCCATCCTTTTCCCCGGATGTAAACATCGATCCATGCATGCTTGATGTCACCAGCATAACCAATCTGAAGCTTACAGGGGATGTCCCGGCTTCGCAGCATTGCTGTCATCAGGGCTGCGTAATCAAAGCAGATTCCCTTTCCGGTAGAAAGCGTTTCGTCTACGTCAGGAAGATAGCCTGTTTCAACGGTGGCCGCTTTGTCCTCGTCGTAGGTAACGTGCTGGGTCACATACTGGAAAATGGCATCAATGCTTTCCTGTTCCGTAGCATCCTCTGCCAGAAGAGAAAGGGCTAATTTGCTGGCTTCCGAGTCAGGGGTGAAATTTACATATTGGTTCGGATACAAAAAAGGGAGAAATTCATTCTCCAGGGAAACCTCCAGGGCCTGGGCAAAAAGTGCAGCATACTGGCTGCCGTTTACCTGTTCATAACAGGAAACCTGGTAAGTGCCGCTTCCGCTGGTAAAAGGGATGACAGCACTGTCACCGGAGTTTACGAAATAGGAATAAACAACGCCGTCATCTGCGGAAAGCTGAATGTTCTTGGTGGTGCCATTGCTATCGCTGATCGCGGTCAGATATCCCTGACTGATGTTGGAGGTATCCAGTACCAGCGGGGAATATCCTATGGTGTCTGTCCCAGGGGCTTCCGGGACCAGAACCTGCAGCGGGGAAAAAACGGGAGGCTCTTCAGAAGAACCGGAATTACCGCTTCCGCCGCATCCCGTTATCAAAAACAGGGAAAGGTAGATAAAAAGTAAGCAAAGAGGAAGGGCAGAAGTTCGATCTGACATAGTGCCGCTCCTTTTATTACAATAGTCACAATTTTTTCTATAGAAATAAGTATAGCAGATTATGTCAAAAAAGGAAGAGAGAAGTTCAGTTTGCGAAGTAAACACTAGTTCTTGTGGCAGGTACGAGAAGATTCGTCTTTGGTTTATGGATTTTCGCGTTGTTTCGTGCTTTTTTATTGGAAATTTGGTGATTTTTTACTGGGTTTTATCGTTGACAACCGTCGGAAAATGGCTTATTATAAGAATGTAATTAAAGGCAAACCTGTCGAAAGGCGGGGACGCAAAGCCAAGGGTCTAAGGTCGTGTGACTATGACAGCCGGTTGCCGCATTGATATTGATTTGTGATGTGATAATGACAGGAGACAGAAGTCTTCTATTTGTGGCGACCGTTTATTTAATCTGATAAACGGTTTTTTTATTACCATAAATTAAGAAACTTGTTTCTGGAAAGCGGCAGTCAGAATCCATTATCGTTCAAGAAAGGTGTGTATATATATGAAAGGAAAGAAATTAACAGAGTGGTTCACAAGTAAGAAAATCGTTTCCAGTTGTGCAGCGATAGCACTTGCAGCTGTGATCGGCGGTGTTTCCTTATTCTCAGGAGCAGGAGAGGCACCGGAATTCCCAAGCTATACAGATCCTGTAATGGAGACCTCCATTCAGGAAGAAGAGACTCCATTAGCTTCCCAGCCGAAGACCTCAGTGAAGACCACACGCAGCACCAAGACAACGAAGAAAACCGTTAAACTGAAAAAAGCTTCCAAGAAGAGCTACACCAAGAAGCTGAAAACAACTACCAAGGTTTCCAATTCTTCCAAGACCTCTGGAAACACAACCGTAGCAACAAAGAAAACAGTCGTAACCAACGCAACCGAGAAATACACCAAGAAATCCAAAAAGAAACTGGTTACCTCCAAGGTTACCACAACTGTTCAGACAACTACAACTCAGAAAGTAACCGTTACAAACGTAGCAGCAGCCAATACCGCATCTTCTGGTACAACTGCAAAGAGCACAGCAACTACCACAACAGCGAAGGCAACCACAGCTTCCACTGCAAACAAGACCAAATACGAAGCAAATGTAACATCTGTTGCAGGCAAGATGGACAGCCGTGTACTTTCCGCATTCCAGAAATTAGGATTCAAGCTGGTTGTTGATCCGTCCGTTAACTATTCCGGATACTTTGAAGCAAGATCCAGATCCATCACCATGCAACAGATTGATGATTCTGTATATCATGAACTTGGACATTTTCTTGCATTCATCGCTGGAAACGCAGACAGAACTTCAAGCTTCCAGAGCATTTATGCAGCTGAGAAGAGCAAAGTTACCGCATTCAATAGAGCATATGTAACACAGAATTCTTCTGAATACTTTGCAGAGTCTGTTAAGGATTACATCCTGAACAATGCAGCGCTGAAGAGTGCAAGACCTCAGACCTATGCAGCGGTTCAGACAGCACTGAACCAGATTACAGATGCGCAGATCGCTAAGATCCAGAAGATTTACGGACCATACTGGAACTAAATCCTACATAAGTTTCAAAAAGTAATCACCACCCGGAGAGTTGTCTCCGGGTGTTTTCGGTTAAACCGATGTCGAAGAGTCAGGATATGTGTCGACAAATAATTCTTGCAATGAAAAAGCCAGGGTGTGTATAATACAAGGCAAAGGTTAGTTTTTATATGATCTCATAGGCAGATATGAGAAAAATAAGAATAACTGGAATTTGCAGGCAGGGATAGAATTTGGATGTTACTGGTCAGTGGGTGAACGGTAACTATATTTGGAATTGATATAGACACGGCATCCGAAATGTGCTAAAATGAACTCTATCAGATTTTTAAGCTATTTTACAAATTTAGTATATATTTCGTTCTTATCCACGCAGTGGATCGTAACTATATTGCTTCTGTCTAATCAGACATTGTATCCCGTAAGATCAAAATTGAAATGTGTTTTAGAAAAGTATTAGTCGAAGAGGTAGATGATTGATGAGAGAAAAGTATGAATCTTTACCTTTGGTGGAGCTGAAAGGGATTGCGAAAGCCAGGGGACTGAAGGGCATTTCTACCATGAGAAAGCCTGAATTAATTGAGCGAATGCTAGAAGAAGATAAGAAAGAAGCTGCTGCGAATGAACCGGCGGCTGCTCCGAAGCAGGAGAATACAGCTGCTCCTGTAAAAGCCGAGAGCACAGCTGCACCGGAGAGAACCGAGACCGAGCGGAAGGAAGCACCGGTCAGATCCCGTACCATCGTAAGACGTAATCCGGAATTTCGAAGCAACAATTACAGCAGAAATGACAATGCAGGCCGTCAGGGCGGTTATAATGGCTATAACGGCGAGGGAAGACAGGGAGGCTATGTGAAACGGGAGCAGCCTGCCACCAAGCCTGTGGAAGTTGTCCCGCCGGCTGAAATCAAAAGTGAAGAGCCAGAGCAGCCACGCACTGTCAATGAAGATCAGGCAGAAGTTTTGAGCAATACCTACCAGATTTCTGCTGAAACCGTTCAGCTTGACAGTGGAGAGAAGGCAAACGGCATCCTGGAGGTTATGCCAGATGGCTTTGGATTTATCCGAAGCGAGAATTATCTTCCAGGCGAGAACGATATCTACGTTTCCCCTTCACAGATTCGCAGATTTAATCTGAAGACGGGAGATATTATTCAGGGAAATATCCGTATTAAGACACAGGGCGAGAAGTTCAGTGCACTTTTATATGTGACTTCTATCAATGGGTTCCATCCAAGTGAAGGCCAGAAGAGATATAACTTCGAGAATATGACGCCTATTTTTCCAAATGAGCGTCTGATCATGGAGCGCCCTGGCGGAACTACTGCCATGCGTATTGTAGATCTGATCAGCCCTATTGGAAAGGGACAGCGTGGTATGATCGTTTCCCCGCCGAAGGCTGGTAAGACCACACTGCTCAAGGATGTGGCAAAGTCTATTCTTAAAAATAATAAAGATATGCATCTGATCATCCTTCTCATTGACGAGCGTCCAGAGGAGGTTACAGATATTAAGGAAGCAATACAGGGACCAAACGTGGAAGTAATCTATTCCACATTTGATGAGCTTCCAGAGCATCATAAGCGTGTTTCTGAGATGGTTGTGGAGCGCGCACGCCGCCTTGTAGAACATAAGCAGGATGTTGTGATCCTTCTGGATTCCATTACCAGACTGGCCAGAGCCTATAACCTGGTGGTTCCGCCAAGCGGAAGAACCCTGTCCGGTGGTCTTGATCCGGGAGCCCTTCATATGCCGAAGCGTTTCTTCGGTGCTGCCCGTAATATGCGGGAGGGCGGAAGCCTTACCATTCTGGCTACCGCGCTTGTGGATACAGGAAGCAAGATGGACGATGTTATTTACGAGGAGTTTAAGGGAACTGGTAATATGGAGCTTGTGCTTGACCGTAAGCTTCAGGAGAAGCGGGTATTCCCGGCTATCGACATCCAGAAATCCGGTACCAGACGAGAGGACCTGCTGCTTAGCAAGGACGAGCAGGAGGCGGTCTATATCATGCGAAAAGCGCTTAACGGCATGAAGTCTGACGAGGCAGTAGAACAGATCCTGAATATGTTTTCACACACGGCAAACAACGCCGAATTTGTGCAAACTGTAAAAAAACAGAAATTGTAACAGCTCAGTACCTTCGCAGTTACACGCTTCGCGATGCACAGAAATCATGCAGAGCATGATTTCGCGCTGAAAGTCTCGGGTTTTCTGTGAACTTTGTTCACAAAAAACACCTCGCGGAATGTTTCCTGCGAATAGTTTTAGAAATTTTTATAAATAACTTGCATTTCTCATACGGCCATGCTATAATCAATAGGCTGTGTAAAGTGTGAATTCGTCAGATTCAACGCAAATAAAAGAGAATAAATATAGAGAGGTGAAAATCATGAGAGAAGGAATCCATCCGAATTACTATCAGGCAACTGTAACCTGCAACTGCGGTAATACTTTTGTAACAGGTTCTACCAAGCAGGACATCCACGTAGAAATCTGCTCCAAATGTCATCCGTTCTATACAGGACAGCAGAAAGCTACTCAGGCTCGCGGACGTATCAATAAGTTCAACGAGAAATACGGCCTGAATAAATAATTTGAATATTACTGAATGAGAAGGTTGAGGTTGGGAAATCTCAACCTTTCTTTGTAATAGAAGTAATAGAAGCGGGGCGAGCCAAAGTCCGTGCTTGCACGAAAACCTGGCGGCTGCCGTATTAACGAGACGGAGGATAAAATGAAACCATCAAATATCGGTGGACAAGCTGTAATGGAAGGTATCATGATGCGCCATAAGGATAAATATTCTATTGCAGTACGCCGTCCTGATAAAGAAATTGAAGTAAAAGTAGAAGATTACAAATGCATCTTCGGCAATGTCAAAATCTGGCGCAAGCCGATCATCCGTGGAATGGTCAGTTTCATTGACTCTCTGGTAACTGGAACCAAGTGCCTGATGTATTCTGCAGAAATCGCAGGAGATGAGGAGGACGAGGAAGAGGCAAAAAAGAACGCCAATCTTTCCCCAGAGGAACTGGAAGCCAAGAAGAAAAAAGAGGACAAGGCATTTAAATCCCTGCTTTATGTGACCGTGGCTGTTTCCATTGTGATCTCCATTGCCGCATTTATGCTGCTTCCCTATGCGCTGGCCAGTCTTTGCCGCAAGGTGGGGGCTTCAGAGGTGATCGTTACTATCGTGGAAGCCTTTGTAAAACTGGGATTGTTTATGGGGTACATGATCCTGATCTCCAGAATGAAGGATATCCAGAGAACCTTTATGTACCACGGTGCAGAGCACAAATGTATCAACTGTGTGGAGAACGGCAAGCCTCTTACCGTGGAGAATGTGCTGGAGAGCTCCAGATTCCACAGACGCTGTGGAACCAGCTTTCTGTTCCTGGTTATGCTGGTAAGTATTTTCCTGCACTTTATTTTTGTACTGGTACCGTCATACTGGCTGCGTCTTTTCGGACGTCTCCTTATGGTACCAATCGTATCTGGAATTTCCTTTGAGATCATCCAGTGGGCAGGCAGAACAGACAGCAAGTTTGCCCTGATGATGAGCAAGCCAGGTATGGCCATGCAGAAGTTTACCACCAAAGAGCCTACCGCAGATATGGCAGAGGTTGCCATTAAAGCAGTAGAGGCCGTGTTTGACTGGAGAGCATACTTAAAGACAGAGTTTGATCTGGATATTCCGTATGAGAACGAGGAAGTTGTTTCAGAGAAAGCCGAAAGCGGAAACATGGAAGAAAGCACTGGAAAAGTGCCGGAAACAGGAGATGTGCAATGACTTCCCTGGAAACATTATTAAAAGAAGGAACCAAGGTTCTGGAACAGCATGAGATCCAGGAAGCCAGGCTGGATGCCTGGCTTCTTCTGGAGTATGTGACTGGTGTGAACAGAGCCTTTTATTTCGCCCATTCTGATGATGAGGTGGAAGAAGAGAAAGCCGCTGCATACCGAAAAGCCATTGGGGAAAGAGCGGAACATATCCCCTTACAGTACATTACCCACCAGGCTTACTTTATGGGCTTTGAATTTTATGTAAATGAGAATGTTCTGGTGCCGAGACAGGATACAGAGACTCTTGTGGAAAAAGCACTGGAGATCCTGAAAGGACGAAAAAGTCCCGGAATCCTGGATATGTGCACCGGGTCCGGGTGTATCCTGCTGAGTCTTCTGGCTCTTACAGAGGAGGCTCATGGTGTGGGAGCCGATGTTTCCCCGCTTGCTCTTCAGGTGGCAAAGAAGAATGCGAACAGCCTGGGAGTGGCAGACAGAGCGGATTTCGTAGAAAGCGACCTGTTTTTGGCACCTTTTTTTCAAGAAAAGACTGGCAAAGATATGCCACTCTATGATATCCTTATCTCGAATCCCCCATATATTAGAAGTGCAGACATTGAAGAGCTTATGGAAGAAGTGCGGGATCACGATCCCAGACTTGCATTGGACGGTCATGAGGACGGTCTGTATTTTTACCGGAAGATCGTATCTGAGGGAAAGATTTTTCTGAAAAAAGACGGCTGGATGCTGTTTGAGATCGGATATGACCAGGGCGGGGATGTGTCAAAACTGATGAAGGATAACGGCTTCACGGATGTGCAGGTGGTCAAAGATCTGACCGGACTGGACAGAGTGGTGCTGGGAAAGAGATAGCTTCAAGGTGCATGAAACACAAGAAGAGAACCGGTCTATCAGACTGAAGCAACAAATGATGAGGCAGCGGCCTCAGAGAAAAGAACAAAGATCATATTGCTGTGAAGGCATTTTACAGCAATCAGAAAATAACAGGAGGAAAACCATGTTTGACAAGTTGGACGATTTGCTCATACGTTTCGAGGAAGTTCTGAATGAGCTGGGTGAGCCGGATGTAACATCCAATCCAGAGCGTTTTCAGAAGCTGATGAAGGAACAGAGCGACCTGCAGCCAATTGTGGATACCTATAAGGAATATAAGAAAAATAAAGAAACCATCCAGGACAGCCTTTCCATGCTGGAAGAGGAGAAGGATGAAGAGATGAGAGAAATGCTGAAGGAAGAGCTTTCCGACGCCAAGAAGCGTGTAGAAGAGCTGGAGCATGATCTGAAGATCCTTCTTCTGCCGAAGGACCCCAACGATAATAAGAACGTTATCGTGGAGATCCGTGCTGGCGCAGGCGGAGATGAGGCTGCTCTTTTTGCGGCTGAGATTTACAGAATGTATGTGAAATATGCAGAATCCAGACGCTGGAAAACAGAGATGATGAGCTTAAATGAGAATGGGATCGGCGGATTTAAAGAGGTTACTTTTATGATCAATGGTGCCGGAGCTTATTCCAGACTGAAATATGAGAGCGGTGTACACCGTGTACAGCGAGTTCCAGAGACAGAATCCGGCGGAAGGATCCATACTTCTACCTGTACGGTTGCAATCATGCCGGAGGCGGAAGAAATCGACTTCCATCTGGATATGAACGACTGTAAATTTGATGTGTTCAGAGCTTCCGGAAACGGTGGACAGTGTGTCAACACCACAGACTCCGCAGTCAGACTTACCCATATTCCTACAGGAATCGTTATTTCCTGCCAGGATGAGAAGTCCCAGCTGAAGAATAAGGATAAGGCTTTGAAGGTACTTCGTTCCCGTCTGTATGAGATGGAACTGGCGAAGCAGCATGATGCAGAAGCAGAGGCAAGACGAAGCCAGATCGGTACAGGTGACCGTTCCGAGAAGATCAGAACTTACAACTTCCCGCAGGGACGTGTGACAGACCACCGTATCAAACTGACACTTCACAGACTGGATAATATTCTGGGCGGTGATCTGGATGAGATCATTGACAGTCTGATCGCAGCTGACCAGGCTGTAAAACTGAGCAATCTGCAGGAGCAGTAAGCTTGGAAAATAGGAATCATAAAGCAGAAAACTACATGACTGGAACAGACTGAATGCTGGAAGACCTATAGAGAAGAGCTTTCAGAATGTAGTACGAATATAATAACAATCATGTGAAAAATGGGAGGGTATATACCTATGAAAAAAACAGCTCTTGTAATCATGGCAGCCGGAGTGGGAAGCCGCTTTGGAAATGGAATCAAACAGCTTGCACCAGTTGGACCGAATGGAGAGATCATTATGGATTATTCCATCAGAGATGCGCTGGAAGCAGGATTTAATAAGATCGTTTTCATTATCCGCAGGGATCTGGAGGAAGAGTTTAAGAGCACCATCGGTGCAAGAGTAGAGAAGATCGCAGAAGTTGCATATGCTTATCAGGAGCTTGAGAAGCTTCCAGAGGGCTTTACAAAGCCAGCTGACAGAACCAAGCCATGGGGAACCGGACACGCCGTTATCTGCGCAAGAGAGTTTCTTACAGAGCCATTTGCAGTTATCAATGCAGATGATTACTATGGCAAAGAGGCTTATGTAAAAGTACACGATTATCTGGTTCAGGAGCAGCCGTCAGATGATGTGCTTCATATCTGCATGGCAGGCTTCAGACTTGGAAATACCTTAAGTGATAACGGTAGTGTTACCAGAGGCCTTTGCCACATTACAGACGGCAAGCTTACCGGTGTAACAGAGACACACAATATTTTCAAGACCGCAGATGGTGCGGAGAGCCGGGAAGATGGACAGCCAGTAGAGAAGCTTGATTTAAATGAACTTGTTTCCATGAACATGTGGGGACTGACACCAGCATTTATGGATACATTATATAATGGATTTGTAGAATTCCTTCAGAATGTGAAGCCAGGAGATCTTAAGGCAGAGTACCTTCTTCCGGTTATGATCGACGAACTGATCCAGAAGGGAGCAGCACAGGTTGATGTTCTCGAGACAAAGGATACCTGGTTCGGCGTAACCTATCAGGAAGATAAGGAAGTTGTGATCAAGGCTTTCAAAGAGCTCACAGAGGCTGGTGTATATCCAAACGGACTTTACAAATAAAGAAACACAGGGGTGTATAGTAAAGAGGTCTGTTCGGGAAAATGCGGGCAGAGGGAAATGATTTTCTGTATATAATGAGTTCGGGTTTTTGAACAAGGAGGATAATTAGCTATGGGAAAATATTTTGGAACAGACGGATTTCGTGGAGAAGCAAATGTTCAGCTGACAGTTGACAACGCATTTAAAGTAGGCCGCTATGTAGGCTGGTATTATGGACGCGACCATAAGGCGAAAATCGTAATCGGAAAGGATACCAGACGAAGCAGCTACATGTTTGAATATGCTCTGGTTGCAGGCCTTACCGCTTCCGGTGCAGATGTATATCTTCTTCATGTAACAACGACTCCTAGTGTATCCTTTGCAGTTCGTACAGAGGATTTTGACTGCGGTATCATGATTTCTGCAAGCCATAACCCATTCTATGATAATGGAATCAAGCTTCTGAATGGAAACGGCCAGAAGATCGAGGCTGAGATCGAGGAGCGTATTGAGGCTTATATTGACGGCGAGATCGAGGAGCTTCCGCTGGCACGCAAGGAAGACATTGGACGTACCATCGACTTTGCTTCCGGACGTAACCGCTATATTGGATATCTGATCTCCATTCCAAGCCGCGACTTTAAGAATGTAAAGGTTGGTCTTGACTGTGCAAACGGAAGCTCTTCCGCAATTGCAAAGAGCGTTTTCGAGGCACTCCAGGCGAAGACCTATGTAATTAATAACCAGCCGGATGGAACTAACATCAACACAAACTGTGGCTCCACTCATATTGAGGTCCTGCAGAAATTTGTGGTAGATAACGGCCTGGATATTGGATTTGCCTATGATGGAGACGCAGACCGCTGTATCGCAGTTGACCACCGGGGAAATATCATCGATGGTGACAAGATCATGTATGTTTGCGGCAAATATCTGAAGGAGCAGGGCAAATTAAACGGAAATACAGTAGTTACCACCGTGATGTCCAATATGGGACTTTACAAGGCTCTGGAGCGTGAGGGAATGCGCTATGAGCAGACCGCTGTTGGTGATAAATATGTTGCGGAGAACATGCTGGCAAATAACTACAGCATTGGCGGAGAGCAGTCCGGTCATATTATTTTCAGCCGCTATGCAGCTACCGGAGATGGTATCCTCACTTCCCTTATGGTTATGGAAGCCTGCGTAGATAAGAAAGCAACCTTATGTGATCTTGCAAAAGAGATGAAGGTTTATCCACAGGTCCTTCGCAATGTGCGCGTAGCAGATAAGAAGACCGCCCGTGAGAATCCGAAGGTGGTAGAGGCTGTAGAGGCAGCTGCCAGGGCACTTGGTGATTCCGGACGTATTCTGGTCCGTGAGAGTGGTACAGAGCCGTTGATCCGTGTTATGGTGGAGGCTGAGACAGATGATCTTTGCCATCAGTATGTAGACAGCGTTGTAAAAGTCATGGAAGCCGAAGGGCTGATCGTTGGTTGAGCATGAAAATCAGAAAAACAGCATTAATATTCACAGCCTGCATGGGACTTTCCCTTCTGGCAGGCTGTGGGGATGAAAAACAGCAGATTTTTAAAGAGGCCGAGAAGGATCTGGAGCAGGGAAGCTATGATTATGCCCTGGATGAATTTACCACCTCTGTGGATAACGGCATTCATCTGACCACTTCCTACCGGGGAATTGGAATCTGTCAGCTCCGCATGGGAAATTATGAGGATGCGATCACTGCCTTTACAAATGCTCTTGGTACAGAGAAGGTGAGCAAGTCTGTGGCGAAAGATCTGTATTTATACCGGGCGACTGCCAGATTGCAGGCTGGTCATCTGGAAGATGCAATGGCAGATTGCCAGGTGCTGGCCCAGAATTATGATATGGATGCGGACTGCTGGTTCCTTACCGGCAAGGTTGCACTTGCTATGGATGGATATGACGAAGCGTCCTCCGATTTCGAGCAGGCCTATGGAGAGGATTCCAGCTATGACCGGGCAATCCAGATTTACGAGGCTTACCTGGAAAAAGATATGGAAGCAGACGGTACCAGATATCTGGAGGCTGTTTTGTCCACAGAAGCCAAAGGGACAGATGATCTGTGCGACCGGGGGCGGATCTACTACTATATGGAAGATTACGCCAATGCGAAAAAAGAACTGACGGATGCGTCAAATCAGGGAAGCCAGGAGGCGCTCCTTGTTCTAGGCATGGTTTATAGTGCCCAGCAGGATTATGCAAATGCCCGTTCCATGTACCAGCAGTTTGTAAATCAGAAGCTGGAGGATACCAGCAGGAATCAGACACAGACTGCAGCGCCCGGCTATAATGGCTTGGCAGTGTGTGATATGGCAGAAGGAAATTATGATTCAGCGTTGGAGAATATAAACAACGGAATTTCCGTGGCTGCAGATGATGAGATGCAGAGCCTTTTATTTAACGAAATTGTTATTTATGAGAAAAAACTGGATTTTTCCACAGCTCAGGCGAAAGCGCAGGAATATGTGGGAATGTATCCAGATGACGAAGAAGCTGCTAAAGAACTGGATTTCCTGAAGTCCAGAACCAGTTCTGTGCAATAGGCGCTGCGGCTCGCGGCATGGCTGGCAGCTAACAGGAATTGACCTGAACTGAAAAAGTGATATAGAATTTGCCCTCACGAAAGAACTGTGAGGGCAATTTTCTTATAGGAAACCTCTCCCAAAAGGGAAGTGAGTGTGTTATACTCTAACACATGAGTAATGTTGCCAGGTGGTGACAGGAAGTTTATTATGAAAAGCAATCCGGAAGGAGGAGTTATGGAATATATTGAAGAAATACAGGAGCGGGTGATCCTGGTGGGCGTCCAGCTGGATGAAAACGACAATGTAAAAGAGTCCCTGGACGAGCTTGCGGAGCTGGCAGATACTGCCGGAGCAGAAACAGTTGGAATGCTCATCCAGAACCGTGAAACTGTTCATCCTGGAACTTATATAGGAAAAGGAAAAATTGAGGAAGTACGT
This sequence comes from Blautia sp. Sow4_E7, assembly GCF_052116245.1. Lineage (NCBI taxonomy): Bacteria > Bacillati > Bacillota > Clostridia > Lachnospirales > Lachnospiraceae > Blautia > Blautia sp. Sow4_E7. The sequence goes on along the minus strand of NZ_JBQKLL010000001.1, from coordinate 181,575 downwards.
GCCCTTATGCTGGCCACAGACGCTACCGGAATTATCTGTGATGACGAGCTTTCCCCTGCGCAGATGAATAATCTGGAGCATGAGCTGGAATGCAAGGTAATGGACAGAACCCTTCTGATCCTGGATATTTTTGCCAAACATGCCACTACCAGCGAGGGGAAGATCCAGGTAGAGCTGGCCCAGCTCCGATACAGGGCCTCCAGACTGGTTGGCCTTGGAGCCTCTTTGTCCAGGCTTGGCGGCGGAATCGGAACCAGAGGTCCTGGAGAGAAAAAGCTGGAGAGTGACCGTCGTCTGATCCGGAAGAGAATCACGGCGCTGAAGGAGGAGCTTTCCCAGGTGGAGAAGCACAGAGAACTGCTCCGCACCGGACGCACCAGAGGAAAGATGAAGACAGCGGCTATTGTAGGCTATACCAATGCCGGGAAATCTACTTTGCTGAATACTTTGACTGGTGCCGGGGTGCTTTCCGAGGACAAGCTTTTTGCAACTCTGGATCCCACTACAAGGGCGCTGACTCTGGATGACGGACAGCAGATTCTGCTTACCGATACCGTCGGATTTATCCGCAAACTGCCGCACAATCTGGTTGAGGCCTTTAAGAGTACCCTGGAAGAAGCGAAATATGCAGACTATATTATTCACGTGGTGGACTGCTCCAATCCACAGGCGGTACAGCAGATGGAGGTTGTCTACGATACGCTGCAGGAGCTTGAGGTTCAGGGAAAGAAAACCATCACCTTATTTAATAAGGTGGATATGGGAGCGGCGATCCGCATGCGAGACAGCAATGCCGACTACACCCTGAAGGTTTCAGCGAAAACAGGGGAAGGCCTTGAGGATTTAAAGGAACTTCTGGGGAAAATCCTTTCCGAAGAGCAGATTTATGTGGAAAAGCTTTTTGGTTATCAGGAGGCTGGCAAGATCCAGCTGATCCGGGAGTATGGACAGTTGCTTTCCGAGGAATATACAGATACTGGAATCCTGGTGAAAGCAAGAGTGCCCCAGGAGATTCATGGGAAGATTATGTGAGAAACAGGAGATAAGATCATGGGAAAATACACAGACTACATTATGAAAACAGCACAGGAGCTGCTTGCAGTGCCAAGCCCAAGCGGTTTTACACATATGGCAGCAGATTTTGTGAAAAAAGAATTTGAGAACCTGGGCTATGAGCCGCAGATCACCCAGAAGGGTGCTGTGCTTGTAAAGCTTGGCGGCAAAGATGACAAAAATGCAGTGGTTCTGGCGGCTCACATGGATACACTTGGTGGAATGGTCTGCCAGATCATGGACAACGGACGTCTGAAACTGACAAATATTGGCGGTATGAACCCAAACAATGCGGAAGCTGAGAACTGTAAGGTTTACACAAAATCAGGCAAGGTTTATGATGCAACTTTCCAGCTTGAGAATGCGTCTGTTCACGTAAATGGCGAATATAGCGATACCAAACGTACTTATGAGACTATGGAAGCCATTCTGGACGAGCCGGTGAAGAACAAAGAGGATGTGAAAAAGCTTGGAATCATGACAGGTGATTTTGTCTGCTTTGACCCGAGAACAGTAGTGACTGAGAGCGGTTACATTAAGAGCCGCTTCCTGGATGACAAATTCAGCACTGCCATTCTTCTTGGCTATGCCAAATATCTGAAGGAGAAAAAAGTTCAGCCGGAGCGTACTATTTATGTGCTGATCACTTCTTATGAGGAAGTGGGACATGGCGGATGCGCTGCTATCCCGGAGGGGGTAACAGAGATGATCTCCGTAGACATGGGATGTGTAGGAAAAGGCCTGGAATGCGATGAGACCATGGTATCCATCTGTGCGAAGGACAGCATGGGACCATATGATTACCAGGTGGTTTCCGGGCTGATCAAGGCGGCACAGGAGAACGACATTGCATTTGCCGTGGACGTTTATCCACACTATGGCTCAGATGTGGATGCTGCACTGAAGGCTGGCTATGACATGAAACACGGTCTGATCGGACCTGGTGTTTATGCTTCCCATGGATATGAGCGTTCTCATGAGGATGGAGCGAAGAATACGCTGAAGTTATTAAAAGCATATTTAGGGTAAAGAAATGTATAAAATTTTAGTAGTTGAAGATGACGAGACCATTGTACAGACGGTGAAACGTCATCTGGAATCCTGGGGATATGAGATTTTTCAGATCGAAGATTTTTCCCATGTGATCCAGGAATTTGTGCAAAAGGATCCGCAGCTTGTGCTTCTGGATCTGAAGCTTCCATTTTTCAACGGCTTTCACTGGTGCGAGGAAATCCGCAAGATTTCCCAGGTGCCAGTACTGTTCCTGTCTTCTGCAGCGGACAATATGAATATGGTCATGGCTATGAGCCGGGGCGCAGATGATTTTATTGCCAAGCCCTTTGACCTGGATGTGCTGGCAGCGAAGGTGCAGGCGGTGCTTCGAAGAACTTACGCTTTCGGGCAGAACAGCAGTCTTCTGGAGCATAACGGAGTGGTGCTGAATCCTGGAAACGGAACAGTTTCTGTGGACGGAAAGCTTGCGGACCTGACGAAAAATGAATTGAAGATCTTGCAGATTTTGTTTGAACATCAGGGACATGTTGTTTCCAGAGAGTCCATTATGACAAAGCTCTGGGAGAGCGACAGCTTCGTGGATGACAATACTTTGACGGTAAATATCACCAGGATCCGCCGGAAGCTGGAAAGGCTTGGAGTGGAGAATTTCATTATCACCAAAAAAGGTCTGGGGTACATGATATGATGAAATATCTGAAAACCAGGTGGAAGATGGCAGCGTTGGTACTGTTTATGGTGGCAGCCACTGCGGGGATCCTTTTTCTGTATGATGTTCCTCTGGAGCCTGTGCTTTATGTTGCGGTCCTTTGCATACTGGTAGCCGCCCTGGCACTTTGGCTGGATTACAGGAAGTATGGGAAAAAGCTGGAAAATCTGCGATACATAAAGTCCTGTGAAGGGTTTGGAACAGATTATCTGGACGCCCCGGAAGATGGAATCGAGGAGATTTACCAGGAAATCTGCCAGGAACTGGATGAGAAGCGGGTGGAGGCTGAGAACCAGCGAAGCGCCTTTTGTACGGAACTGACAGATTTTTACACCATGTGGGTGCACCAGATCAAAACGCCTATCGCGGCAGCCAGGCTCCTCCTTCAGGAGGAAGAGCCAAAGCCCCAGGAAATCCAGAACGAGCTTTTTAAGGTGGAACAGTATGTGGAAATGGTGCTTGGGTATCTTCGCACAGAGGATATGGCGGCGGATATCCGTTTTCAGGAAGTGGAGCTGGATGCCCTGATCCGGGGCCAGATCCATAAGTTTGCCCGTATTTTTATTGGGAAAAAGCTTTCCCTGGAATACCAGGGCGTGTCGGAGACTGTGCTTACAGATGAAAAGTGGCTTGGTTTTGTGCTGGGACAAATTTTGTCAAATGCGCTGAAATACACGAAAAAAGGGAAAATATCCATTTATATGAGTAAGGCAAAGGCCCATACGTTGGTGGTAGAGGACACGGGAATCGGAATCCGCGGGGAAGATCTGCCCCGGGTTTTTGAAAAAGGCTTTACCGGTTACAACGGAAGAGAAGAGACCAGGTCCACGGGAATCGGGCTTTACCTTTGTGGGAAGATCATGAAGAAGCTGGATCATGGGATCCGGATTGAATCGGAACTGGGAAAAGGGACGAAGGTTTTTCTGGAACTGGGAAGGAAAAAGCTGGATCTGTATTAGGGAGCTCTGGAAAGTCAGAAAAGAAGAATTAAGGAAAACTCTGCTGTGTTGCCTTTTATAAATGATAGTTAACCAGGTCTGTGTAGCGCAGACTGGAAACGGTAAGATCGACAGGGGATAAGGAGAGAGCATGAAAGCAGTAAAGAAGGTTTTGAACAACATTTTTATTGATGGTTTAAGTGGTATGGCCCTGGGCCTGTTTTCCACTTTGATCATCGGAACGATTTTGAAGCAGATCGGGGATCTGATGGGCGGTACTTATGGGGCTTACCTGAGTACATTTGCCGTCATTGCCCAGAGACTGACCGGTGCCGGGATCGGTATCGGAGTGGCGTATAAATTCCGGGAATCCACATATGTGCTTTTGTCTGCAGCGGCAGCTGGAATGATCGGTGCTTATGCATCGAACCTGATCGCTGGAACTCTGCTGTCTGATACAGGTGCACTTGTGCTGTCAGGCCCTGGAGAGCCTCTTGGTGCGTTTGTGGCAGCTTATGTGGGAATCACCGTTGGAAGACTGGTTGCTGGAAAAACAAAGCTGGATCTTCTGATCACACCGGCTGTGACCATTCTGTCCGGTGGTGCAGTTGGTATCCTGGTAGGTCCTGGAGTGTCAAGATTTATGACATGGCTTGGAAATCTGGTAAACTGGGGAACCGAGCAGCAGCCGATTCTGATGGGAATTGTGGTTTCTGTTATTATGGGAATGGTACTGACTTTGCCCATCAGTTCTGCAGCCCTTGGAATTATTCTGGGACTGAACGGTGTGGCAGCAGGCGCTGCAACCATTGGATGCTGCTGTCAGATGATTGGTTTTGCAGTGACAAGCTTTAAGGACAACGGCGTTGGCGGTCTTTTTGCCCAGGGAATTGGAACCTCCATGCTGCAGATCCCGAACATTATGAAGCGCCCGCTGATCTGGCTGCCGCCTACACTGGCGTCCGCCATTCTTGGCCCCATCGCCATTATCGGACCGTTCCATATGACAAACAATGCTACCGGTTCCGGAATGGGAACCTCTGGCCTGGTGGGACAGATCATGACCTATCAGACTATGGCGGCTACTGAGTCTCCGGTTCTGGTAATCCTGAAGATCGTAGTATTCCACTTCCTGCTTCCGGGACTTTTGTCTTACATTATTTACCGTGGCATGAGAAATATGGGATATATCAAGGATGGACAGATGAAGCTGAATGTGTAAAAAGATATTGACATCTAATGGACGTTAGAATATACTAACACTATAAGTGGAAACTATTGTTACCGTTCACCGAAAAAGCGTCACGGTCATTTGCCGCGGCTGCGAAGTGAACAGCAACAGCTAATCTACAGGGAACTTGAAAGGAGTTTAGTATGGGAACAGTAGTTGTAGGTGCTATCGTAGTAGCGATCGTTGGTCTTGCGATCAGAAGCATGCGCAAAGACAAAAAGAATGGAAAAGGCTGCAACGGAAACTGCGGAAGCTGCGGCGGATGCCATTGAGACTGGATGACTGATTATTTTACATATGCCAAAGTAATCTTGAAAGGACTGTCATGCTGGAGAAATCTGGTATGGCAGTTTTTTTGTTCGCGCAGCATGAGAAAATACTGTGGCTTTTATGCTTAAAAACAACGAAAAACCACAACAATCAAAACAAAACACAAATCAAAGCAACAAAATTGGTGTTGAATTATGTTGACACTGAATAGTGGATGACGTATAATGAGCATAGAAAACTATAGTTTATTGTTCGCTGGAAAAGTTCCGCGAGGTGTTTTGTGTGAGCAGAGCTCACAGAAAACCCGAGAAGTGCGGCGCGAAATCATGCAAAGCATGATTTCTGTGCATCGCGAAGCGTGTTGCTGTGAACGCAGTGAACAGTAACAACTATGTCATGGAATAACGGACATTTTTGTTGCCGAAGGGGAGAGATTTGATGACATTGAAGGAACCGATTCACAGGAGCTGTGCTTTGTGAGTCAGTCGTTTTCCCTGCCGGAACATCCATGAGAAAGGAGAACCATGGAAAAATACAATACAAGTGAGATTCCCAAATCTTCCAGAATTACCCGTCTGGTTGACCATCTCTATGCCAAGATGCCGGAAATCGAATCGTACAGAGCCAAGCTGATCACAGAATCTTATAAAGAGACTGAAGACCAGCCGATCATTACCAGAAGAGCGAAAGCTTTTGCCCACATTTTACATAATATCCCCATCATCATCCGTGATGAGGAGCTGATCGTAGGAAGCAACTCCATTGCACCGAGAGGATGTCAGACATTCCCGGAATTTTCCTACCAGTGGCTGGAGGATGAGCTGGATACCGTTGCGACCAGAACTGCCGATCCGTTCTACATTTCAGAGCAGGCCAAGGCAGATCTTCATGAGGTGCATAAATACTGGAAGGGCAAGACCACCAGTGAGCTTGCCACAGCATACATGGCACCAGAGGCAATCCGTGCCATTGATCATAACATCTTCACACCAGGAAACTATTTCTATAACGGTGTAGGACATGTTACTGTAAAATACTGGGAAGTTCTCGAGATCGGATACGAAGGCATTATGGCGAAAGCACAGGCTGAGCTGGACAAATGCAACGTAGGTGACGGTGACTATGCAGAGCGCTCCCGTTTCCTGGAAGCAGTTATCATAAGCTGCCAGGCTGTTATGGATTACGCTGCAAGATATGCCAAACTTGCCCTTGAAATGGCAGAGAAATGTACAGATCCCCAGCGTAAAGCCGAGCTTCTTGTAATTGCATCCAACTGTAGCAAGGTACCGGCGAAAGGGGCCACCAACTTCTGGGAGGCATGTCAGTCCTTCTGGTTTGTACAGCAGCTCCTTCAGATGGAGTCCAGCGGACATTCTATTTCTCCAGGACGTTTTGACCAGTATATGTATCCTTACTATAAGAAGGATATTGAGAGTGGTGCGATCACCAGAACAGCAGCTCAGGAGCTGATCGACTGTATCTGGGTAAAATTAAATGATCTGAATAAAGTCCGTGACGCAGCCTCCGCAGAGGGCTTCGCAGGCTACAGCCTGTTCCAGAACCTGATCGTAGGCGGACAGAACAAAGACGGCGAGGATGTGACAAATGATCTTTCCTTTATGTGCATTGAAGCATCTATGCATGTACATCTTCCGGCACCGTCCCTTTCCATCCGTGTATGGAACGGCTCTCCGCACGATCTTCTGATCAAGGCAGCAGAGCTTACCAGAACCGGTATCGGACTTCCGGCTTATTATAATGACGAAGTGATCATCCCGGCACTGCAGAACAGAGGTCTTTCCCTGGCAGATGCCCGTGAGTACAATATCATCGGATGCGTAGAGCCGCAGAAAGCAGGCAAGACAGAGGGCTGGCATGATGCAGCATTCTTTAACATGTGCCGTCCGTTAGAGCTTGTATTTGGCAATGGTATGGATCAGGGTGAGATGGTTGGTATTCCTACCGGCGATGTTAACAAGATGGAAACCTTCGATGAATTTTACGATGCATATAAGAAACAGATGGAATACTGCATTTCCCTGCTTGTAAATGCAGATAATGCTATTGACGTAGCCCATGCAAAGCGTTGCCCGCTTCCATTCCTTTCCAGTATGATCGATGACTGTATCGCCCGTGGAAAGACGGTACAGGAAGGCGGCGCAGTTTATAACTTTACCGGTCCTCAGGGATTTGGTATTGCAAACATGGCAGATTCTCTTTACGCCATCCGCCAGCTGGTTTATCAGGAGAAGAAGCTCACAATGGAGGAACTGAAGGAAGCTCTTGCATGGAACTATGGCAAAGGACTGGATGAGCAGTCTGTGAAAGAGATCACAACCGGCATCTTAAGAGAGATGACCGAGAGTGGTGCCAAGGTTGATGCAGATACAGCAGCTGCTGTACTGAAATCTGTTATGAATGCCCAGATGGCACCTGAGAAGATGGCAAGATATCAGGAAATCCACGACATGATCGCAGAAGTTCCGAAATTTGGAAATGACATTCCGGAGGTTGATTACTTCGCAAGAGACGTGGCTTACACCTATACAAGACCGTTACAGAACTTCAAGAACCCAAGAGGCGGACAGTACCAGGCAGGACTTTATCCGGTATCTGCTAACGTACCTCTTGGCGGACAGACTGGTGCTACACCAGATGGAAGATATGCGCATACACCTGTTGCAGATGGTGTTTCCCCATCCGCAGGCAAGGATGTGAACGGACCGACTGCAGCAGCAAGCTCTGTTGCAAAACTGGATCACTTTATTGTATCCAACGGTACTCTGTTCAACCAGAAATTCCATCCGTCAGCACTGTCAGGACGTGAAGGCCTTGAGAAGTTCGTTGCACTGATCCGTTCCTACTTCGATCAGAAAGGAATGCATATGCAGTTTAACGTTGTAAGCAGGGAGACACTGCTTGATGCACAGGCACATCCGGAGAACTATAAGCATCTGGTTGTACGTGTGGCTGGTTACAGTGCACTGTTTACCACACTGTCCAAGTCTCTGCAGGATGATATCATCCGCAGAACTGAGCAGGGCTTTTAAAGAAAATATAAATGGAACTGCTGGCTGCTTCTCAATAGGACGTCAGCTGGCGCTTCCATATAATGGAGAAATCTATGGAATATTTAGATACCACAGGACGTATTTTCGACGTCCAGCGTTATTCCATCCATGACGGTCCTGGAATCCGTACCATTGTGTTTTTGAAAGGCTGTGTGCTCAGATGCCAGTGGTGCTGCAATCCGGAATCCCAGGAATATAAGATCCAGACAATGAAGACTCCAGACGGGGTGAAGACCATGGGACGGGATGTAACCGTCCGTGAGATGATCGAACTGGTGGAGAAGGATCGCCCATATTACTACCGCTCCGGCGGTGGAATGACACTTTCGGGCGGCGAATGTCTCTGTCAGCCGGAATTTGCCCGCAATCTCCTTCGTGCGGCCAAGGAGCGTGGAATCAATACCGCCATTGAAAGCATGGCCTGCGTTCCCTGGAAAAATATCGAGATGGTACTGCCTTATCTGGACACGTATCTGATGGATATCAAGCATACCAATCAGGAGAAGCACAAGCAGTTTACCGGCAAGCCCAATGGACTGGCTCTTGAGAATGCCAGAAAAGTAGCCTTATCTGGACAGACGAACCTGGTGATCCGTGTACCTGTCATCCCTACATTCAATGACAGTGTGGAAGAGATTAAGTCCATCGCCTCTTTTGCCTCCACCTTGCCAGGTGTGAAGAAGATCCACCTTCTTCCTTATCATCGCCTTGGTCAGGATAAGTATGACTGGCTTGGAAGAGAATACAAGCTTCCAGAGATCCTTCCTCCGGAGCCAGAGCATATGGAGCTTCTGAAGAAGGCCGTACATTCTGTCTGTGACCTGGATTGCCAGATCGGTGGATGAGAATAGAAAGATGTAATTGTATAATTCCATGACCAGGAACCGCTTTTTGAGGCACATTTTTTGTGTGGAACGGGAATGGATAAAATGAATCAGATCAGGAACCGGAATTTCCAGATGCGGGGATTTCGGTTCCTTTCATATGGAAAAATAGCGAAAGATATTTGAATAATTTCAGGTTTTTGTGTATGATAGAGGATATGAAGCGGAGGCATGCAAAGAAAACCCATAAAGACAGTTAGATTGAATGCGGTAAAATCTGGCTGGTGCAAAATACTACAGCTTAAGGAGAAAAGAGAATGAGAGGACTATACTCATCAAAGACAAAAATCAGACACCAGATTTTTACTGAAATTGCCCGACTTGCCTATGAGGGCGATATGGAGAAGGAGATGGACGAGCTTCCATACAAGATCCTTCCAGGAGAAGTGGCTACCTATCGTGACAGTATTTTCCTGGAAAGAGCCATTGTAGGAGAGAGGCTTCGCGTGGCAATGGGACTGCCTCTTCGAAATATTTCCGAGCATGCGCCTATTTCCAAAGGCGTGGAGGCCAGCTTAATTGAAGAGAAATATTATGAGCCGCCCCTTATCAACATTATTAAATTTGCATGCAACTCCTGTCCGGAGAAGCGTGTGATCGTTACTGAGGGCTGCCAGGGCTGTCTGGAGCATCCCTGTCAGGAAGTCTGTCCCAAGCAGGCCATCCATATGGAAAATGGGCGGTCTGTGATCGATCAGGACAAATGTATCAAATGTGGAAAATGCCTGGAATCCTGTCCTTACAATGCCATTATCAAGCAGGAGCGTCCATGTGCCAAGGCCTGTGGAATGAATGCCATTCATTCCGATGAGTATGGCAGGGCTGAGATTGATTATGACAAGTGTGTTTCCTGTGGAATGTGTCTGGTCAGCTGTCCGTTCAGTGCCATTGTGGATAAGGGACAGATTTATCAGACCATTATGGCGTTAAAGAGTGACACACCAGTTTATGCCATTGTAGCGCCTGCTGTGGCTGGCCAGTTTGAGCCGGAGCTGAAGAATACCCAGCTTCGCGGAGCGTTTAAGGCTCTTGGATTTACAGATATCAAGGAAGTTGCTGTTGGTGCAGACCTTTGTACCATTGAGGAAGCTAAAGACTTCATGGAGGAAGTACCGGAGAAGATTCCGTTTATGGGAACCTCCTGCTGTCCGGCATGGTCTGTTATGGCGAAAAAGATGTTTCCGCAGTATGCCAACTGTATTTCCATGGCGCTCACCCCTATGGTACTGACCGCCAGACTTCTGAAGCAGGAAGAGCCGGATTGCAAGATCGTGTTTGTGGGACCTTGTGCAGCGAAGAAGCTGGAGGCAAGTCGTAAGTCTGTCCGAAGCTATGTGGACTTCGTTCTTACTTTCGAGGAAGTGAAGGGCATGTTTGATGCCAAAGGCGTTGATTTTGCCAGCATTCCGGAGGAAGAGCCTCTTACCCAGGCCAGCAGTGACGGCCGTGGCTTTGCTGCCAGCGGCGGTGTAGCAGCTGCAGTTGTGAAAGCTGTGAAGCGTATGGACCCGGACCGCGAGGTGAAGGTAGTCAGTGCCAACGGCCTTCAGGAGTGCAAAAAGATGATGATGGCTGCCAAGGCTGGAAAATACAACGGCTATCTGCTGGAGGGCATGGCCTGTCCAGGCGGATGTATAGCCGGTGCCGGAACTGTACAGAATGTAAAGAAGGCAGGAGTGGCACTGGAGAAGATGAAGAAGGAAGCGTCATTTGAGGAGTGTATGGATACTTCATTTGGCGGGGAGCTGGAGAAGCTGGAAGAACTGTAATCCGATAAAAAATGTAAATGAAAAGGAGAAAATCAAAATGCGTGCATACGAACGTTTATTAAACTATGTAAAAGTATATACCACAAGTGAGGATGAGCAGGAGAACGTGCCGTCTACCAGCCGCCAGTTTGACCTGGGAAACCAGCTGGCAGAGGAACTGAAAAAGATAGGAGTTCAGGATGTGCGCATTGATGACAAGTGCTATGTGTATGGTGTGATCCCGGCCACAAAGGGGCTTGAAGATAAGCCAGCCATTGGTTTTATCGCACACATGGACACAGCACCTGATTTCCCTGGTGAGAACGTAAATCCACAGATCATCCAGAATTATGATGGCGGGGATGTGAAGCTGGGAGAGAGCGAATATACCCTTACCCTGAAGGATTTTCCACACCTGTCCTCTTTAAAAGGCAGAACCCTGATCACCACAGATGGAACCACTCTTCTTGGTGCGGATGACAAGGCGGGCGTAGCGGAGATCATGACCATGGCAGAGCAGATCCTTGCAGAGAACATTCCTCATGGAAAAATCTGTATCGGCTTTACCCCGGATGAGGAGGTTGGCCGTGGTGCAGACTTTTTCGATGTAGAGGGCTTTGGAGCGGATTTTGCCTATACCGTAGACGGCGGTGCAGAGAATGAGATCGAGTATGAGAACTTTAATGCCGCAGGTGCAAAGGTAAAGATCAAAGGATTTTCCGTACACCCGGGCAGCAGCAAGAATACCATGATCAATGCAGCTCTGGTTGCCATGGAGTTCAACAATATGCTTCCGGCGGGCGATACCCCGGCGAACACAGAGGAGTACGAGGGATTTTTCCATCTCTGTGAAATGAGCGGAGATGTATCTTCTGCAAGCCTTGATTACATTATCCGTGACCATGACAGTGTCATGTTTGCCTGCCGTCAGGAGATGATGCGACATATCGCCAAGCTTCTTAATGAAAAATACGGCGAAGGCACCGTCTCCCTCACCATTAAAGAGCAGTACCGCAATATGAAAGAGAAGATCGAGCCCTGCATGCACCTGATCGACAACGCAAAGAAAGCCGTTCAGCAGTCAGGTCTTTCCCCAGTAACCGTAGCCATCCGCGGCGGCACTGACGGTGCCCGTCTTTCCTTCATGGGCCTTCCCTGCCCGAACCTTGGAACCGGCGGCTACGCCTTCCACGGTCCATGCGAGCACATTACTGTAGAGGGAATGGACTATGCGGTGGAGAATCTGAAGAATATTGTGAAGCTGTACGCTTAAGATGTGAGAGATAGAACTTTGAGGAAATGAGAAGAAAAGCACCTGCCTGGATATTGACGGTAGGTGCTTTTTTCGCGGGTGGCAAGCCATGGAGTGTGTTTGAAAAATCATTCCCGCAATCTCTACGCCCCACTTTGCAGAGATTTCAAAATTTAAACAAAATTTTACACCAACAAGACAACAACCTGTTTTTTCTCCCCTACAATGATCCTGCGAAAAAAGTTAAAAGAATAAAAAGGAGAACTGATCTACTTGAAGTACCAGGAAATTTTAAACAATAAGGAAATTAACGCATATCTGAAAAAGGGAGACGCCAATCTGGGAACCATGGGCTTTACGGACCATTCCAAGGCCCACTGTATACAGGTTTCACACAGAGCCGGAAAAATACTGGAAAAGCTGGGCTATTCCAAACATGATGTGGAACTGGCAAAAATAGCAGGATATATGCACGACATTGGAAACGCCATCAACAGAACCCATCACGCAGAATACGGTGCCCTGCTTGCAAACGATCTTTTAAAGGAAACCAATATGCCGCTGGAAGACCGGATCACCATTGTATCTGCCATTGGAAATCACGATGAGTCCACTGGAAATCCGGAAGATGTTGTTTCCGCAGCTTTGATCATTGCAGACAAGACAGATGTGAGAAGAAGCAGAGTGCGCCAGAAGGAAAGCTCCGCATATGACATCCACGACCGCGTAAATTACGCTGTCACAGAATCCAAGCTGAAAATTGAGAAAGACAAGTCTGTACTTGCACTGAATCTTCAAGTGGATGAAAGCATCTGTTCCATGTACGATTATTTCGAAATTTTTCTGGACCGAATAATGCTTTGCAGAAAATCAGCGGAAGTTTTGAAAACCACATTTAAGCTGACTGTAAATGGACGCAAAGTGCTGTAGAAGTAAGTTGCATACATAAAAATACACAAAACAGCACCACCATATTTGTACAATATGTAGAAGCCCCTAAATAATGATAAAAAATTTCAAAAAACAGTTGTTAAAAGATTGTCATTGTGGTATCTTAGAAAAAGCGGAGAAAAACCAATATTTAATGCGGAGACAAAGAGGGAAAAGTCCTTTTGTTGAGAATTGTTTATCAAAAAACATGGCGTGACATGACTTAACCCAGGAAAACAGGAGAAAACCAGCCTGCATTTCTGGTTTAGGCCATGTCATAAGGCAGAAAATAAAGTTTTACCCGCTTTTTTTCCAACTGTGATTGTTAAAAAATAAACAAAAAACAAAGGACAACACACAGGGAAAACCAACGAACCCCACAGAAAAACAATCAAACAGGCGGGAAAGTTGACACAATCCCACAAGCCCCATGAAAGGAGTTCTTTATGAGCAGCAAAATTACCATTATCGGAGCTGGAAGCGTTGGCTCCACAATCGCCTACACACTGGCACACGATGAGATCGCTTCCGAGATTGTTCTGATCGACATCAACAAGGAAAAGGTAGAAGGCGAGGTTATGGACATCGAGCAGGGAACCTGCTTCAGAAGCCCGGTATCTCTGGTAGCCGGAGATTACGCAGATGCCAAAGATTCCGACATCGTAATTATTACTTCCGGAATCGCCCGAAAACCTGGACAGACCCGAATTGAGCTTACTCAGACAAATGTAAACATCCTGAAGAGCATCACTCCTCAGATCGTAAAAGAAGCTCCAAATGCCAAGTACATCATCGTAAGCAATCCAGTTGACATTATGACCTATGTGTTCACCAAGATTTCCGGACTTCCGGAGAATCAGATTATGGGATCCGGAACCATTCTTGATACAGCAAGACTTCGCTACGGACTTTCCGAGCACTTCAAAGTAGCCCAGGGAAATATCCACGCATACGTTTTCGGCGAGCATGGCGACACTTCCTTTATCCCGTGGACAGGCGCTTACATTTCCGGCCTCAGCACAGATGAGTACTATGAGGAAATGAAAGCACATGGCAAGGACGTAAAACCACTTGATAAAGAAGCTATGCTGGAGTATGTGCAGAAATCCGGCGGAAAAGTGATTGCAAAGAAAGGTGCAACCTTCTACGCAGTATCCGCAACTGTTTGCCAGCTGGTAGGCCTGATCCTGGCTGCTTCCGATTCCCTTGCAACTGTATCCTCCATGCTTCACGGGGAGTATGGAATCGAAGATGTGTGCCTGAGCACCCTTACCCTGGTAGGTCCAAATGGAATCCAGGGAAAAGTTCAGATGCGTATGAACAAAGAAGAAATCGAACTTCTTAAGAAGAGTGCCAATGCATTAAAAGAAGTAATTGCACAGATCGAGCTTTAGAAATCTGGTTTTGCAGGCTGTATTTTACAGAAGAAAATTGTTTTCTGATATAGCTGGCAAGACATTAATTTAACCATACCAGCAAGGCCCCGGCTTCTATCGCGGAAAGCGATAAGTCGGGTTCCCCTTTGCAAAGGCAACCCAAATAGCTGCTGTTTACATCAGTGAGTAAAAAATCCCACTTCGTGAACAGTAACAAGAAAGGAACAAGAAGCATGAAGTACAGTTATTATCCAGGATGTACCCTGAAGAATAAGGCAAAAGATCTGGACGCCTATGCCAGAGCTTCTGCGAAAGCACTGGGCTTCGAAATGGAAGAGATAGAAGACTGGCAGTGCTGCGGCGGCGTATATCCCCTTGGCAGCGACGAAATTGCAACCAAGCTTTCTTCCGTCCGTGCTTTAAACGACGCAAAAGAAAAAGGACAGGACCTGATCACTGTCTGTTCAGCCTGTCATCATGTGCTCAAACGTGTGAATGACGACATGAAAAATGTAGAGGACATCCGCACCAGAGCCAACAATTATCTGAAACTGGATGCTCCATATGAAGGAGAGACAAATGTCCTTCATTATCTGGAAGTACTCCGTGACGAAGTAGGATTTGACGAGATCAAAAAGAAAGTGGTAAATCCATTAAAAGGCAAGAAAATCGGCGCTTACTACGGCTGCCTCCTTTTAAGACCAGGAAAGATCATGGCTTTTGACAACCCGGAGAACCCGACCATCATGGAAGACTTCATCCGTGCCCTTGGCGCAGATCCTGTGGTATATCCATACCGCAATGAGTGCTGCGGCGGCTACATTTCCCTGAAAGAAAAAGAAATGGCACAGAATATGTGCGAAAAGATCATGGACAGTGCAAAAGGCTTTGAAGCCGATATGCTGATCACCGCCTGTCCACTTTGCATGTATAACCTTAGAAAGAACGGAACTGGCGATCTCCCGGTTTACTATTTTACAGAACTTCTTGCAGAAGCTCTGGGAGTAAAAGAGGAGGTGGCGAAGTAATGGCTTATACATATGGAAATACCCAGAATGCAGCAGAGCGTATCAAAGAGATTTCCGGAGTGAATCCCCTGAAATGTATGAAATGCGGTAAATGCTCCGCAACCTGTCCTGCATTCAACGAGATGGATATCAAACCTCACCAGTTTGTAACCTATGTACAAAACGGCGACATCGAAGCCCTGGCACAGTCACAGTCCTTATGGAAATGCCTCTCCTGCTTTGCATGCGTAGAGCGCTGTCCAAGGGATGTAAAACCGGGAAAACTGATCGACGCTGCAAGACAGCTGGTTGTCCGCGAGCGTGGACAGAACTATCTGACCGCAGATGAGATCCCGGCGTTGCTTGATGAAGACACACCACAGCAGCTGCTGGTAAGTGCATTTAGAAGATACAGGAGGTGAGAAACAGGTGCAGAGAATAGGTGTATTCGTATGTCATTGTGGTACAAACATTGCAGCCACAGTTGATGTAAAAAAAGTAGTAGAGATGGCAGCAAAAGAGCCAGGTGTTGTCCATGCAGAAGATTATCAGTACATGTGCTCCGAAGCAGGACAGGCCAAGATCATTAACGCCATCCATGAGAAAAATCTGACAGGAATCGTAGTCTGTTCCTGTTCTCCGCGTATGCATGAGGCTACCTTCCGTAAGGCAGCAGCAAAGGCGGGCTTAAACCCATATATGGTAGAGATTGCCAACATCCGTGAGCATTGCTCCTGGATCCACAAGGATATGGAGGAGGCTACCTTAAAGGCCGTGATCCTTGCAAGAGCCGCAATCGCAAAAGTAAACTTAGACGCACCTCTTCAGCCAGGTGAGAGCCTTGTAACCAAGCGTGCTCTTGTGATCGGCGGAGGTATTGCCGGAATCCAGTCTGCCCTTGACATTGCAGAGGCTGGTTATGAAGTTGATATTGTGGAGAAGCTTCCAAGTATCGGCGGAAGAATGTCCCAGCTTGACAAAACTTTCCCAACTCTGGACTGCTCCGCCTGTATCCTTACACCTAAGATGGTAGAGGCAGCAGCACACGAGAAGATCAATATCTATACATACAGTGAAGTTGAGAAGGTAAGCGGCTTTGTTGGAGATTTCACAGTAGACATCCGCAAGAAAGCAAGAAGCGTAGACATGGACAAATGTACCGGATGTGGTGTCTGCTCATCCAAGTGCCCATCCAAGAAAAATCCAAACGAGTTTAACCGCGGCCTGAACAACAGAAGTGCCATCTACATTCCATTCGCACAGGCTATTCCAAATGTTCCGGTTATCGACCGTGAGAACTGTATCAAGTTCAAAACCGGAAAATGCGGTGCCTGCTCCAAGGTTTGCGCAGCTGGTGCTATCGATTACGACCAGAAGGACGAGATCATTACACAGAAATACGGTGCAATCGTAGTTGCAACCGGTTTCGATGTGATCCCTCTTGATAAATATGACGAGTACGCTTACAGCCAGAGCAAGGACGTGATCACATCCCTGGAACTGGAGCGTATCATGAACGCAGCAGGACCTACAAAAGGCCATCTTGAGAGACTTTCCGATGGAAAAGCCCCGAAGAACATTGTATTCGTACAGTGTGTTGGAAGCCGCTGCTCCGATGAAAGAGGAAAGAGCTACTGCTCCAAGATCTGCTGTATGTACACTGCAAAACACGCTATGCTGATCCGTGACAAATACCCGGATACCAACGTTACCGTCTTCTACATTGACGTTCGTACCCCAGGTAAAAACTTCGATGAGTTCTACAGAAGAGCCGTTGAGGATTATGGCGTAAACTACATCAAAGGCCAGGTTGGAAAGGTTATCCCACAGCCAGACGGAACTCTTATGGTTCAGGCTTCTGACCTTCTGGAAAACAAGCAGATCCTTATGGAAGCAGATATGGTAGTCCTTGCAGCTGCCATCGAGCCAAATAAAGATGTAAGAAAAATTGCAACTATGCTTACCGCAAGTATTGATACCAACAACTTCCTTACAGAAGCACATGCAAAGCTTCGTCCGGTAGAGTCCCCTACAGCTGGTATTTTCCTTTCTGGTGTTTGCCAGGGACCAAAAGACATTCCGGAGACAGTTGCACAGGCTGGCGCAGCAGCAGTAAAGGCAATCGGCCTTCTTGCAAAAGACAAGCTGACAACCAACCCGTGTACAGCACATTCCGACGAGCTCCTTTGCAACGGCTGTTCCCAGTGTGCAAATGTGTGCCCATACGGTGCGATCTCCTATGAGGAAAAACAGGTAAATGACCACGGAATCCGTGAGACAAGAAGAATCGCAGTAGTCAACAATGCTCTTTGCCAGGGCTGTGGTGCATGTACCGTAACCTGCCCGTCCGGAGCAATGGATCTGCAGGGATTCTCCAACAGACAGATTTTAGCGGAGGTAGATGCAATATGTCGATAGAAGCAAAAGAAGAATTCAGACCCAAGATCGTGGCATTCTGCTGTAACTGGTGCAGCTACGCAGGTGCAGACCTTGCAGGAAGCAGCCGTCTTTCCTATCCGGCTGATGTAAAGATCATCCGTGTGCCATGCTCCTGCCGTGTAAATCCAATGTTCATCCTCCGTGCTTTTGAGAAAGGCGCTGACGGCGTGATCATGTGCGGCTGCCACCCGGGAGACTGCCATTACACAACTGGAAACTATTACGCAAGAAGACGTATGACCCTTCTTTTCTCCATGCTGGACTTCATCGGTGTGGAAAACGGCCGTACCCGTGTAGAGTGGGTATCTGCCGCAGAAGGTGTAAAATTCTCCCAGACCATGAACGAATTTGTGGAAAAAATCTATTCTCTGGGTAAAAACGTCAGATTGGAGGATTTAAGATGCAGGAACTGATCGCCCGTGCAAAAGAACTGCTGGCTGACGGAACCGTAGCACGTGTTCTTGGCTGGAAAGCCGGAGACCTGCCTTACAATCCGGAAGCAGCATATTTCGAGACCGCCGAAAGCCTGGACGAATTTGTCTACAACGGCTTCTGCGGTGCCAACTTAAGCAAAATGATGATCGAGGCTTCCAAGTTAGAGGGCAAAACACTTGTCTGTCTGAAGCCTTGTGATACCTATAGTTTTAACCAGCTGATCAAAGAACACCGTGTAGACCGTGAAAAGACTTACATTATTGGTGTTGGATGTAAAGGAAAGCTGGATGTGGAAAAACTTCGTAAAATGGGAATCAAGGGAATCCAGAGTATTTCCGGTGCTGAGCTTACTGATGATTGTGAAGAACTTCACATTTCCACCATCTACGGCGATAAGACCGTAGCATACAAAGATGCCATGCTGGAACGCTGCCACGTATGTAAGGGAAAAGAGCACATGATCTACGACGAGATCATTGGCGAATCCAAGGATACCAAAGATGCAGACCGTTTCGCAGAGGTTGAAAAAATCGAGAAAATGAGCCCGGAAGAGCGTTTCGCATTTTTCCAGAAAGAGCTTAGTAAATGTATCCGCTGCAACGCCTGCCGCAATGCCTGCCCTGCATGCAGCTGCCGCAAGTGCGTATTTGACAGCACCAAGTTTGACAGCGCACAGAAGGCAAATGTGGATTCCTTCGAGGAGAAAATGTTTCACATTATCCGTGCCTTCCACGTTGCAGGAAGATGTACAGACTGCGGTGAGTGCAGCCGTGTCTGCCCGCAGGGAATTCCGCTTCACCTGTTTAACCGTAAGTTCATCAAAGATATTGATACTTTCTACGGGGAATATCAGGCTGGCGCAGATGCAGAGTCAAAAGGCCCGCTGACCAGCTTTACATTTGACGATGTAGAGCCAGGCATAGTGGCAGAAAGGGGATAATGTATGTATAAGATTGAGAAAGAAAATCTGGAAGCATTATTCCGGAAGATTGCAGAAAGCCAGGATCTGATCCTTCCAATTAAGAAAGCAGGCCAGACAAACTTTGGCCTCTGGAATGAGAGCGAAGAGGCAGATCTGGATACACTGAAAACCGTAAAATCCGGCAAAGATGCCTTTTTCCCACAGAGCGAGACACTTTACACGGTTGTCCGTGATGGAAAGAAGCTGACTGTAGAGCCAGAAAAACTTAGAAACCGTCCGTTTGTTGTATTTGGCATGAAAGCCTGCGATGTAAAGGGTGTGGCAGTTCTGGACAAGGTTTTCCTTGCAGATCCTGTTGATACCTTCTACGCAGCAAGAAGAGATCATGGAACCATCGTGGCCATGGCTTGTCATGAGCCAGAGGAATCCTGCTTCTGTAAAATATTTGGAACAGACGCAGCAGATCCTTCCGCAGACGCTGACACCAAGGGTGTAGCCGATGTGGCTGCCTGGATGGTGGAGGGAAGCCTTTACTGGAAAGCTCTTACTGAGAAGGGCGAGGCTCTTACAGAAGCCGTAAAAGAACTGCTTACTCCGGCTGACGACGATCAGGCAAAAGTGGATGCTGAAAAAGAAGCGATCAGAAGCATCGTGGAAAAGCTTCCATACACCCATCTTTCCCTGGAAGGCTGGGATGGAAATGCCACAGATGAGAAATTTGGTTCTCCAGTTTGGGAGACCTTATATAAACCATGCCTGGCATGCGGAACCTGTACCTTTGTATGTCCTACCTGCCAGTGTTACGACATCAAGGATTATGACACAGGTCATGGCGTAAAACGTTACCGCTGCTGGGATTCCTGTATGTATTCCGATTTCACAATGATGGCTCACGGAAATAACCGTACCAGCCAGATGCAGAGATTCCGTCAGAGATTTATGCACAAGCTTGTATATTTTCCGGCCAACAATGGCGGCATGTATTCCTGCGTAGGATGCGGCCGCTGCGTGGAAAAATGCCCGTCATCCCTGAACATTGTGAAGGTGATCAAGGCTTTTGAAAACCATGGAGGTGAAAAGTAATGAGCGAGTGTACCTGTCATAAAAATTATACTCTGGATACTCTGATCCCGCAGGTTGGCGTGATCACCGACATTCACGAGGAGACACCGGATGTAAAAACCTTCTGTGTAACAGCACCGGAAGGGGGAAAGCTTTTCGAACACATGCCTGGCCAGTGCGCAATGGTCTGCGCACCAGGTGTAAGCGAAGGTATGTTTTCCATTACTTCTTCTCCTACAAACAAAGAGTACCAGGAGTTCAGTATTAAAAAATGCGGCGAGCTGACTTCTTATCTCCACAGCCTTCAGGTGGGAGATGAGATCACAGTCCGTGGACCATACGGAAACCATTTCCCGGTGGAAGACAAGCTGAAAGGCAAAAATCTTCTGTTTATCGCCGGTGGTATCGGTCTTGCTCCGCTTCGTTCCGTGATCAACTATGTTCTTGATAACCGCGACGACTACGGCACAGTAGACATCCTCTACGGTTCCCGTTCCGCAGATGATCTTGTAAAATTAAAAGAGATCCAGGAAGTTTGGATGAACGCCAAAGACGTAAACGTCTACCTGACCATCGACCGCGAGCAGGAAGGCTGGGACGGCCACGTAGGTTTCGTACCAACCTACTTAAAAGAAATCGGCTTCGACACCAACAAAGTCGCATTAGTCTGCGGCCCGCCAATCATGATCAAATTCGTACTTCAGGGCCTTGAGGAGCTTGGATTTACAAGAACTCAGGTTTATACAACATTGGAGCTTCGTATGAAGTGCGGTATTGGTAAATGCGGAAGATGTAATATTGGATCTAAGTACGTATGTAAAGATGGTCCGGTATTTAGAATGGATGAAATTGACCAGTTACCAGACGAGTATTGATAAGCAATGAGCAGTGCGCAGATATGCTGACATGCAGTTCGTTGTGCTTGCACGTAAGAAATGTATGGCTGCATATCTGCATAGGGCGAATGCCCTCAAGCGAGATGTAACGAAGTGGAATCGAGCCCCCGCACTGCGGAGTAGAATAAGTAGAAGAAAGGAACAACCCAACATGGAAAATATGGTAAACGTATATTTCTTCGGTAAAAAATACACCGTACCAGCTGACCTGACCATCATGACGGCCATGGAATACGCCGGATACACCTTAAAACGCGGCTGCGGCTGCCGCCACGGCTTCTGCGGTGCCTGCGCCACCATCTACAGGATCAAAGGCGACAACGAACTGAAAACCTGTCTCGCCTGTCAGACACAGGTACAGGAAGGCATGTATGTAGCAAGCATCCCGTTCTTCCCAACAGACAAGAGACTCTACAACATCGAAGACCTTCAGCCAAACCAGCAGGTCATGATGGAACTGTACCCGGAAATCTACAGCTGCATCGGCTGCAACGCCTGTACAAAAGCCTGCACACAGGGATTAAACGTTATGCAGTACATTGCATACGCACAGAGAGGCGAGCTTGAGAAATGCGCCGAAGAATCCTTTGACTGCGTAAGCTGCGGCTGCTGCTCCGTAAGATGTCCGGCCGGAATTTCCCACCCGATGGTAGGACTTCTTGCAAGACGTCTCACAGGAAAATACATTGCTCCGAGGAGCGAACACCTTGAAAAACGTGTAGAAGAAATCCACGAAGGCAAATACGACGACCTGATCGAGCAGATCATGCAGAAACCGATCACAGACATGCAGGAACTTTACAACAACAGAGAAATCGAGAAATAAGGAGGGCAAAAAACATGTACGCACCATATCCAGAAAATATGATGGAATCCATCAAAAAGGTAGAGGCTACAAGAGCACAGCGTATGGCAACCGAGCCAAGACGTCTGACTGCTGATGAGAAAGATGCCCTTCTGAAGAAATTCCATCCAGACTATAACCCGGACGCATTTGCCGAGATCAAAGTAGGTCCCAACAAAGGACAGAAAGCACCACTTGAACTGGCTGAAATGCTTCACTCCGAAAGCCGTCTGCTTAACGAAAAAATCGACCTTACCAAGATTGATTATGATGTAGATGTGCTTGTAATCGGCGGCGGCGGTGCAGGTTCCTCCTGTGCCATCGAGGCTCATAATGCAGGTGCAAATGTTATGATCGTAACTAAGCTTCGTATTGGTGATGCCAACACTATGATGGCAGAAGGCGGAATCCAGGCAGCTGACAAAGAAAACGATTCTCCGGTACAGCACTATCTGGACTGCTTCGGCGGCGGACACTTTGCAGCGAAACCAGAGCTGGTAAAAAGACTGGTAATGGAAGCTCCGGATGCCATCAAATGGCTGAACGACCTTGGTGTTGAGTTTGACAAAGAAGACGACGGAACCATGATCACTACACACGGCGGCGGAACTTCCAGAAAGAGAATGCACGCTGCAAAAGATTATTCCGGATCAGAGATCATGCGTACCATCCGTGACGAGGTTTTAAACCTTGGCATTCCGGTAGTAGAATTTACTTCTGCTGTTGAACTTCTGAAGGATGAAAAAGGACAGGTAGCAGGTGCTATTCTTCTGAACATGGAAACTGGCGATTACTCTGTTGCAAGAGCAAAGACAGTTGTCATTGCAACCGGCGGTGCAGGAAGAATGCACTATCAGGGATTCCCTACCTCTAACCACTATGGCGCAACTGCTGACGGACTGGTACTGGGATACAGAGCAGGCGCATCCCTTCTCTATCAGGATTCCATCCAGTATCATCCAACAGGAGCCATCTACCCGTCACAGATCCTTGGCGCGCTGGTAACAGAGAAGGTTCGTTCCGTTGGTGCACAGCTGGTAAATGCAAACGGAGAAGCTTATATCCATCCACTTGAAACCCGTGATGTCAACGCTTCCGGTGTTATCCGCGAGTGTGAGGAAGGCCGCGGCGTAGAAGTTCCTGGCGGACTGAAAGGCGTATGGCTGGATACTCCGATGATCGAGATCCTGGGCGGCGAGGGAACCATCGAGAAGAGAATCCCGGCTATGTTCCGTATGTACATGAACTACGGTGTAGATATGAGAAAAGTCCCGATCGTGATCTACCCGACTCTTCACTACCAGAACGGTGGTCTGGAGATCAACGGAGACGGATTTACAAAAGAAATCCCGAACCTTTTAGTTGCAGGAGAAGCAGCAGGTGGAATCCACGGAAGAAACAGACTGATGGGCAACTCTCTTCTGGACGTGATCGTTTTCGGAAGAAATGCTGGTAAAAAGGCAGCTGCAAAATGCAAAGAGGTAGAGCTTGGAAAAATGAACCTGGATCATATCTACGCATATGAGAAAGAATTAAAAGCGGCAGGTGCAGAAACAGATAAGGTATCCCCATTACTGCTTCCAAACTACGCCCGTCACGAGCAGAGATAATGAAATAACTGCTTCCGGTATCGCCAGGGAATTGCCGGTGCCGGAGGCATTTGCTATAATGAAAAAAGAACATACCGCCTGCAGGCGATATCATTATTAAAGAAGGGAGCTTACCCAAATGCGTGAAGTAGAAGTAAGCAGACTTACAGACGTGATCGAGAAACTCTGTATCGAAGCAAATGAACATCTTCCGGAAGACGTAAAATGCGCCATCAAAACATGCCGCGCATGCGAAGACGGAGAGATTGCCAAGGGCATCCTTGACAACATTATTGAGAATTTTGACATTGCAGATAACGAGAATGTGCCCATCTGCCAGGATACCGGAATGGCATGTGTGTTCCTGGAAATCGGACAGGATGTACACTTTGTCGGCGGAGATCTCACCGATGCCATCAATGAAGGCGTACGCCGCGGATACACAAACGGCTATCTTCGCAAATCTGTAGTCAAAGACCCGGTACGCCGTGGAAACACAGGTGACAATACACCAGCCATGATCTATACAGAGATCGTTCCAGGCGATAAAGTAAAGATTACAGTAGGACCGAAAGGCTTCGGAAGCGAGAATATGAGTATGATCCGTATGTTCAAGCCATCAGCCGGACTTCAGGGAATCAAAGATTTCATCCTGGAAGTAGTAGAAACAGCTGGACCGAACCCATGCCCGCCTATGGTAGTTGGCGTTGGAATCGGCGGAACCTTTGACAAATGTGCCCTTCTTGCCAAGAAAGCACTGATGCGTCCGCTGGATTCCCACAACCCGGATCCATTCTACGCAGACCTGGAAGATGAAATGCTGAAAAAAGTAAACCAGCTTGGAATCGGACCACAGGGCTTTGGCGGAAAGACCACAGCCATCGGCCTGAACATTGAAACAATGCCTACACATATTGCGGGAATGCCATGTGCAGTCAACATCAACTGCCACGTTACCCGTCACAAAACGGAGGTGATCTGATCATGGAAAGAAGACATATTACACTGCCTCTGACAGAAGAACTGGCAAAAACCCTTCACGCAGGAGATCAGGTTCTCCTTACCGGAACCATTTACACATCCCGTGACGCAGGCCACAAGCGTATGTGTGAAGCCCTTGCAAAGGGAGAAAAAATCCCATTTGATCCAACAGATGCAACTATTTATTATGTAGGACCAACTCCTGCAAAACCAGGACAGGTTATCGGTTCCGCAGGCCCGACCACCAGCGGCCGTATGGATGCCTACGCACCAACCATGATGTCCGTAGGAGCCCGCGGCATGATCGGCAAGGGAGCCCGCCTTCCTGAAGTTGTAGAAGCTATGAAAAAATATCACGGTGTTTACTTCGGAGCCATCGGCGGCGCCGGCGCCCTTCTTGCCAAATGCATCAAAAAAGCTGAACTTATCGCTTACGAAGATCTTGGCGCCGAAGCCCTCCGTAAACTTTACGTAGAAGACATGCCACTTGTTGTTATTATCGACAGCGAAGGCAACAACCTCTATGAAGAGGGAAGAAAAGAGTATCTGGAAGCACACAAAGCAGACTGATTGGCGGTTTTGTCTTAGGTATATAAGATATATATACTCCATATATCAAATTAGGTGTTTACAGGATCCAATGTTTATTCTATAATTTGAGGATATGTATGGATAAGAAAGACAAAAGATGAAAGAAGGAGCTTATTATGGACCATCATAGAAGGGTACAGACCTCAGAAGCATTCATAAACAGTGCATTTCTTGCAGTGTCAGGAGGATTTCAGGATGCCTATACCTACTTTACTCGCGACGGCGTATTTTCCAACGCCCAGACCGGAAACGTGGTACTGATGAGTGAGCGGTTTATGAACGGTGAAGTGAAGGCAGGCCTGCATTACCTGATCCCCCTGTCCGCATTCTTCCTTGGAGTTTTGTTAGCGGAATGCATCCAGGACAAATTCCGCTACGCCAAACGCCTTCACTGGCGCCAGGGAATTCTTCTGGTAGAAATCATCCTGCTGTTTCTGGTAGGCTTCATCCCAGGAAACCTGAACGTACTAGCCACCACCCTGGTATCCTTTTCCTGCGCCCTTCAGGTGCAGACCTTCCGAAAAGTAGAAGGAAACGCCTACGCCAGCACTATGTGCATCGGAAACTTAAGGAGCGGTACCGCAGCCCTTTCCGCCTACATGCGGGAAAGAAAGCCGCGTCTGCTTCACCAGGCATCATGCTACTTCGCCATCATCCTCTTGTTCGCCATCGGCGCAGGAGTTGGCGGCAGACTTTCCCTGGCCTACGGTGTAAGAGCCATCTGGGTATCCAGCATCCTGCTTCTCATCAGCTTCCTCTTAATGTTCATCGAGGAGATTGAAGAAGCAGAACATCACTGGCAGTAAAAGAACGGCTTCTATCAGAAACATAAAAAATACAGAATTTACAAAACGGAATCTTCAGAGATGCAATGTCTTAGCGAAATCACATTGCCCGGATGGAGGTTCCGTTTTTTCATGTTTTCTGGATATTACAGAGAATAAACAGCTTCAGTCCATCAACGATACACTGGAAAATCAGAACCATGTGATCAGCGGACTTTCCAGAGAGTACTCCGCTGTATGGTATATTACCAACAACGGCAGAACCAGTGTGAAATTTCAAAATAACGGACAAATCGGTGTGGCTGGTGAGGCAAGATTTTCTGATAAAAAAGAAATTGACTACAGCGTAGGCATGCAGGAGTATATTGACCATTACATCTGTGAAGACATCCGGGAAGAATTTGCCCAGAAGGTTGCTTACGAAACGGTCCAGCAGGAAATCCGGAAGCAGCCTGTTTACAGTGTAACCTACAGAAGTGCTTATCAGGGAAAAGAAGAATATTTCCAGGCAAACTTCACGGCTACAGATGGCGGGGAAAGCAATGATTTCGTAGTTGGTTTTAAGAATGTCAACGATATGATGCTTGCGGAAATGCAGAAAAACGAGGCTCTTGCTACAGCCCTTGCAGCAGCAGAGCACGCCAACCGGGCCAAGACCCAGTTCCTCAACAACATGTCCCATACATCCGTACCCCTATGAACGCCATCATAGGTTTTACCTCCCTGGCTGGCTCCCACATTGACAATAAAGAACTGCTGAAAGAGTATCTGAAGAAGATTGGAACTTCAAGTGAGCATCTTCTTTCCCTGATCAATGATGTGCTGGATATGAGCCGCATTGAGAGCGGAAAAGTAAAGATTGACGAAAATCCCCTTCATCTGCCGGAACTGCTGAATGATATCCGAACCATCATCCAGCCTACAGTCAGCTCCAAGCAGCTGGATTTCCTCATTGATACCGTAGATGTGGTGGATGAGGATATGATTGCAGACAAGCTGAGATTAACCCAGGTTCTTTTGAACATTCTGGGAAATGGCGTGAAATTTAATAAAACCGGCGGCATGCTCAGTTTAAGGATCAAACAGGAGAAAAAGTGGTATATCAGAAAATAGAAAAGCTTCAGGGACTGAAAGTTCTGGTTGCAGATGACGATACAGATACCTGCATCAGCATTTCCAAGATGCTTACAGAGATCGGTATGCGCTCCGAGTGGACTGTCTCCGGAAAAGAGGCTGTGATCCGGGCTAAGCTTGCCACGGAGATCGGGGATGAATTCCATCATCATCCTTACCGCCTATGACTGGTCAGACGTGGAGGAAGAGGCAAAAGAAGCGGGGGTTACCGCTTTTTGTTCCAAGCCATTGTTTATGTCTGAGCTTAGGAACATATTGTCCCAGCCGGTTCTGGTAAAGGAGGAAGAAAAGAAGGAAGATTTTGATTGTACCGGAAAGAAGATCCTTCTGGTGGAGGACAATGAACTGAACCAGGAAATTGCACAGACCATTCTGGAAGATGCCGGTTTTTCAGTAGAGACTGCCAATGATGGTGTGATCGCCGTAGAAAAAATAAGACAGGCGAAAAATAGGGATTATGATCTGATCTTAATGGACATCCAGATGCCGATCATGAATGGTTACGAAGCCACCAGGGAGATCCGCTCCCTGAAGTCTGAACTGACTACCATCCCGATCATCGCCATGACTGCCAACGCCTTTGGGGAAGACCGTGAAAAGGCCCTGGCCAGCGGCATGAACGGCCACCTGGCCAAACCTGTGAACCCGGATACTCTGGTGAAGATGATACAGAAAGTTATGAAATAAAACAAAAGAAGCATATATTGTGCTATAGAGAAAGAGTGGGGCTGATTACCTTTTGAATCACAGCCTCACTCTTCCTTTTTCGCGACCGTCGAGCCAAAGTCCGTGCTTGCATGAGACCTTGGCGTTTGCTGCGATAATGAGAAAAAATCGCAGAGCTTGTTTGCGCGTTGATATTTATGGGACAGGTGAATTTTACCCCATACTTGCACGCGACCTTGGCATTTGTCTCATTTAAGATAAAATCCCAGTAGATTGTAAAAACAGAATAAACATCATAACCGGCGCAACGAAGCGGATCATGACACGGTATAATTTCTTTCTCCGGAACTTATCTCCGCTTCGTTCCATCTCGTCAATGACATAATCCGGCGTTACGATCCAGCCAATGAGAATAGTGGAAAGCAGTGCAATGAAAGGCATCATAACACTGTTGCTGATGTAATCCATAATGTCAAGAAGCTGTCCAACAGAACCGTTTGGAAGCTTTACTTCCACATAGAAAATGCTGTATCCCAAAGCGATGACAGCAGAAGCGGCAAGGTAGATTGCAGATAAAACCAGGACTGTTTTCTTGCGGCTGGTATGGAAAATTTCCATGCAGTTTGCGGTGATGGATTCCAGTACGGAAATACAGGAAGACAAGGTCGCAAAAATAGCAGTCACGAAAAACAGGATTCCTACGAAGGTACCAGCTTTTCCCATAGCGGAAAATACCTTTGGCAGGGAAATGAACATCAGGCTTGGTCCAGCCCCCATTCCCTCTGTACCGGAAAATACATATACAGCCGGAATGATCATGGCACCTGCAAGAAAGGCAACGCCGGTATCAAAAATTTCGATCTGGTTGATCGCTTTGTTTAAGTTTACCTCAGGTTTTACATAAGAACCGTAGGTGATCATAATTCCCATGGACACGCTGAGTGAGAAAAATAACTGGCTCATGGCATCCAGCAGGATCTGCAAAAAGCGCTGCACCGTCAGTCCACTAAAGTCCGGTGTCAGGTAGTAAAGAAATCCCTGCCATCCTGTATGCACCTGACCAGAAGCATCTGTATGAGAAAGTGTCAGCGAGTAAACTGCAATCACCACAACCAGAACCAGCAGGATGGGCATCATCCATTTGGATACCTTTTCGATGCCTTTTTCCACGCCATTGTACACGATGAAAGCAGTGACACCCATGAACAGCAGTGCAAAGATCACCGGTGAAGTGGAAGAGGTGATAAAGGATGTAAAATAGTCATCTGCGGCAGCGGCCTGTGCCTGTCCGGTTACATATACCACTGCATATTTGGTGATCCATCCGCCGATCACCGCGTAATAGGTCATGATCAGTACTGGTACCAGGAAGGTAAGGATGCCCAGGAACTTCCACTTAGGACGCATCTGGGTATAGGCTCCGATGGCACTCTTCTGTGTGCGCCGTCCGATGGCAATATCAGAGGTGAGAAGGGTAAATCCGAAGGTTAATACCAGGATCAGATAGACAATTAAAAATAAGCCGCCTCCATCTTTTGCGGCAAGATATGGGAATCGCCAAAGATTTCCCACTCCCACAGCACTTCCGGCTGCGGCCAGGACAAAACCAAGCTGCCCTGAAAAATGATTCGATTTCTTTTCCATTACATTTGTTTCCCCCTTAATGTTGTAAGAATATGATAACATATGGTAAGATAATAGTAAAACAAATACGCAGATTTTTTCTGAATACACCGAGTTGATAACTTGTAAATTAAGGACATAAATGTTAAAGTAGAGGCATAAATGTTTGGGAAAGGAGGCATACCGCAATATGAAACCGGTTATTTCGATTGGAAATCAGGACTTTGGTTCTATTAGAGAAAATAGGTATTTCTATGTGGACAAGACTGATTTTATCCGCGAATGGTGGGAAAACGGAGATGTGGTAACTTTGATCACCAGACCGCGCCGTTTTGGAAAAACTTTGAATATGAGTATGCTGGAATACTTCTTTTCTAATCAGTACGCCGGATATGGCAGATATTTTGAGAATCTGCATATCTGGGCGAATGAGAAATATCGGGAATTGCAGGGAAGCTATCCTGTTATTTTTATCAGCTTTGCCTCTGTAAAAGGAAAAACATATGAGGACTCCAGAATGGGAATCATACAGGTTCTGATGGACTTGTATGCAAAGTATGATTTTTTAAGAACATCTTCTGCATTAAATAAAAAAGAAAAGGCATATCTGGATTATATAAAAGAAGATGTTTCTGATTCTGTGGCAGGGCTTGCACTTTATCGGCTTGCGCTATGTCTGACGAAACATTATGACCGAAAAGTCCTTATTTTTCTGGATGAATATGACACTCCTCTTCAGGAAGCCTATGTAAATGGATATTGGAACGAATTAACAGCGTTTTTGCGCGGGCTTTTTAACTCAGCTTTTAAGACGAATCCATATCTGGAAAGAGGAATCCTCACAGGAATTACCAGAATATCCAAGGAATCCATTTTTTCAGATCTGAATAATCTGGAAATCGTTACAACAGGTTCGCGGAAATATGAGACTACTTTTGGTTTTACTGAGGAAGAAGTGGAACAGATTCTGACAGAATTTAATTGTGCAGACAAGCTGGAACAGATTCGATACTGGTATGATGGCTTTCATTTTGGCAGCCGCACAGATATCTATAATCCGTGGTCCATTACCAAGTTTCTGGATACCGGGAAGTTTGAGAATTTCTGGGCCAACACCAGCTCGAACAGTCTGGTTGGCAAACTGATCCAGGAAGGTTCCCCGGATATTAAAATCGAAATGGAAGATCTTCTTGCAGGAAAAACAATTGCATCTCCAATAGAAGAGGAACTGGTATTTGATCAGCTTCAGGAAAGCGATTGTGCAGTCTGGAGTCTGCTTTTGGCCTCCGGCTATTTGAAAGCGGACCATATTCCGGAAAATGGAGAAGAAGTATATCTGCTTTCTATTACCAACCATGAAGTGCGAAATATGTTCCGAAAAATGATTCGCAGCTGGTTCCAGAAATCCAATGTACGTTATAATGATTTTATTAAGGCACTGTTGGCTGATGATGTAGATTACATGAATGAATACATGAACCAGATTTCCCTCCAGACGTTCAGCTCTTTTGACACAGGAAAAAAGACCTCAGAAGAAGCTGAACCAGAACGATTTTATCATGGATTCGTGCTTGGACTGATTGTAGACCTTGGTGGAAGATATCTGATAACTTCCAACCGTGAAAGTGGCCTTGGCAGGTATGATGTAGTTCTGGAGCCTACGGATAAGAAGGAAAATGCCTATATATTTGAATTTAAAGTCCGGCAGGCTGTGAAGGAGAAAACCCTGGAAGATACAGTGGAAAACGCTTTAAACCAGATTAAAAATAAAAGATATGATCAGGATTTGAAATCCCGGGGGATTCCAGAAGAGAATATCCATCATTACGGATTTGCCTTTGAGGGGAAAAAAGTACTGATCAGAAAGGATGTATAACACAAATGAGACAATGTATGGATTCCGAAAACCTGCATCGCAGGTTGAAAAAAATAATCGGCCAGGTACAGGCCATTGACCGTATGATCGACGAGGACGTTCCCTGTGAGGACGTGCTCTCCCAGATCAACGCTGCCAAATCTGCCCTCCACGGCTGCGGAAAAGTGGTGTTAGAAGGCCACATCAAGCACTGTGTCCGCGATGGCATCGAACACGGTGACGCGGATAAAACTATTGAGAGCTTTACGAAAGCTGTGGAACGTTTTTCCAATATGAGCTAAGGACGGCTTGAAAAACCTCAATGTGCGTTTGATTTCGTTATTTTTACCCGAATTTAACATGGACAGATGAATGTAAAAAATCACGGTGAAGAGCCGTGATTTTTTTTGCCTGAATTTAACATCCATTTGACACAACTAAGATTGTTAAGGAGACCTGAAAAATTTTATAATACCATTGTGTCAGGGAGCGGCTGGAGTTACTGGCTGGAAGGCACAGTAACCCATCTGCAGCAGGATGGAAAGAGGAGAATATATTTTTATGCATCACGATCTTGCATCAATGATAAAAGAAAAGAAATTATTCCTTTTGGATATTGACGGAACAGTAGCACTTGGAAGTGAAATTCTACCGGGCGCCGCAGACTTTCTCCGAACAGTGAGAGACAGCGGCGGAATGCTCCGTTTCCTTACAAATAATTCTTCCAAAGCAGCAGAAGATTATGTAGGGCAATTCCGGGAATGGGGAATTGAGACAACTGAAAAAGAGTTTGTTACAGCAGGAACCTACGCCAGAGATTTTCTGAAAAAATACTATAGAAACGAGAAAATACTGGTAGCAGCCACAGAGACTTATTGTAAAGAATTAGAAAAAGCAGGACTGAATATTACCTGCCAGGCCGGGGAGGATGTGGACTGTGTGCTTTGTGCTTACGATACAGAGCTGACTTACGAAAAGCTGGTTCAGGTATGCCGGCAGCTTACCAAGACAAAGGTTCCCTGGTTTGCCACAAACCCGGATCTTCGCTGTCCCATTGATTTCGGAATGGTTCCGGACTGTGGATCCATCTGCAAAATGATCACCGCCTCCGTTGGAAGAGAACCGGAATACATCGGCAAACCGGCACCTGGAATGGTGTACGCCTGTCTGGAAGAGACCGGCTGCACTCCTAAGCAGACACTTCTCATCGGGGACCGGATCTACACAGATATGGAATGCGGCAAAAGGGCTGGAATCGACAGCTGTCTGGTACTGACCGGGGAAGGCACAGCAGAAGAGTGGAAAAATGGTTTCCAGTGCCCGTCGCTGGGAAAACTGGCAGGGTATCTGATGTAGAAAACTAATCAGCAGAACATTTGCTGTATAAGTGAAGATAGATATCAGATCAACGGTTCCGCTTTACCACAATAGAAGGAGAGGAAAAGAATAACAACATGTCGGAAATAATGCTAAAAGACATCTGCAAAAGCTACGAAAATGGCTTCCACGCAGTCAATGAATTTAATCTGGAAATAGAAAAAGGCGAGTTTATTGTATTTGTCGGTCCATCTGGCTGTGGAAAATCCACAACCCTTCGAATGATTGCCGGTCTGGAGGATATCTCAGACGGAGAACTGTGGATCGGAGACAGGCTGGTCAATTATCTGGAGCCAAAAGAGAGAGACCTGGCAATGGTTTTCCAGAGCTACGCTCTTTATCCCCAGATGAACGTATATGACAACATTGCATTTTCCTTACAGGTAAGAAAAGTGCCAAAAAAAGAAATTAACGAGAAGGTTCACAAGGTAGCCGGACTTCTGGGACTTGAAAATCTTCTGAAACAAAGACCGAAGAACCTTTCCGGCGGACAGCGCCAGCGTGTTGCAATCGGAAATGCCATTATCCGGGAACCGAAGGTGCTTCTCATGGATGAGCCCCTTTCCAATCTGGATGCCAAGCTTCGTACCCAGATGCGCGTGGAACTGGCAAACATCCATAAATCCCTTGGAAATACCATTATCTACGTAACACACGACCAGACAGAGGCCATGACATTAGGCGACCGGATCGTGGTTATGAACCATGGTCTGATCCAGCAGGCAGACACCCCACAGAGCCTTTATGAATATCCTGTAAACCGTTTCGTGGCAGGCTTCATTGGTTCTCCATCCATGAACTTCCTCCAGGCCCGTGTCTGGGAAGAAAAGAATGAAAAGGTGTTTGAACTGGAAGAGGACGCAGCCATTACTATTCCGGATTTCCTGTGGAAGCCCCTTCGGAAAAAGGGATACTTTGGAAAAAATATCGAGCTGGGTATCCGCCCGGAGCATTTCCTGGAAAAGCCTGCATCCGGCGATGTATTCAGCGAGTGGAAAATCGAAGTAACTGTCACCGCCAGAGAACTTCTTGGAGCAGAGGTGATCCTGCATTTCAGTTACATGGGCCAGGACTGCTGCGCAAAGGTTTCCGGAGACAGTACCCTGGATAAAGGGGATAAAGTAACACTCTGGATCGATATGGAGCGCATCTGTATGTTTGACATGGGAAATCAGAAAAACATACTGCTGTGTGAGCCGTAACCGAAACTCACAGCCATAGATACAGAGGTTTATCATAACACAAAAAGGAAGGAAGTTTATTTCATGAAAAAGTTAAAAAACGCAGGTGCCTACTGGTACCTGGTGCCAAGTTTCCTTATTTTTGGAATCTTCCTGTTTTTTCCGTTTTTCAAAACTTTATATTTAAGTCTTTTTAAAACGAATAAAATGGGACAGGCAAAATTATTTGTAGGACTGGGAAATTATCAGGAGCTGCTTCAGTCTTCCTCATTTTGGAACAGTCTTACCGTAACCCTGATCTTTGTTGTGATCGTAGTAGCGGTCAGCATGTTTCTTGGACTGGTTACCGCCATGCTTTGCAACAAAACATTTCCTGGAATCCGTTTTTTCAGTACAGCGTATGCCCTGCCAATGGCAATTGCTTCCAGTTCAGCCGCAATGGTTTTCAAGATCATGCTTCACCCTTCTGTTGGAATTATCAACAAGATTTTTAATCTGGATATCAACTGGGTCAGTGATCCGAAATATGCGCTGATCTGTGTGGCAGTTCTCACAGCATGGCTGAACACCGGAATCAATTTCCTGTATTTTTCCGCAGGTCTCAGCAACATTGATGAAACCATTTACGAGCGAGCTTCTGTAGACGGGGCAAGTGCTTTCCAGCAATTTTACCGCCTTACACTTCCCGGTCTGGCACCTATGATGTTCTATACCCTGGTAGTAAACATTATCCAGGCCTTCCAGTCCTTTGGACAGGTAAAGATCCTGACTGAGGGAGGCCCTGGAGAGTCTACCAACCTGATCGTATATTCTATTTACCGGGATGCATTCTTTAATTACCGTTTCGGAAGTGCTGCAGCCCAGTCAGTGGTACTGTTCCTGATCGTGCTGGTACTCACACTGATCATGTTTAAGATTGAGAAAAAAGGAGTGAAATACTAATGTCACAGACCATCAGCATTACCACTGAAAAAGAAAAACAAATGGCACTGGAACGCCAGAAGTTCCAGGAAACAAAGGCAAAAATGCTGGCCCAGCAGAAATATAAAAGAGCAGCGAAAACAGCCGGACACATTGCACTGAATATTGTAGTGACATTTATTGTCCTGGCACCGCTTTTATATGCCATCAGCATTGCATTCATGCCATCTGGTGAGCTTTTTACCATGGAAATGAACATTCTGCCAAAGAATCCAACCTTGGAAAACTTTATCCAGGCCTTACATAAAGTTCCCCTTGTACGTTTTGTAGTGAACTCTTTTCTGGTAGCAGGCCTGATCACCTTCGGGCAGATCATTTCCTGCTCCCTGGCAGCCTTTTCCTTCTCCTTTCTGGATTTCAAGGGAAAAAATGTGCTGTTCATGCTGGTAATGGCAACCATGATGATTCCCGGAGAGGCGACCATCATTTCCAATTACCTGACTGTCAGCAGCTGGCACTGGCTGGATTCCTACAAGGTACTGATCATTCCGTATCTGACTTCTGCAATGGGAATTTTCCTGTTCAGACAGTTTTACCTTAGCTTCCCGATCTCCCTTTATGAGTCGGCGAAGATCGACGGCTGCTCCAATCTGCGCTTTATCTGGCAGATCCTGATGCCGCTGACAAAATCAGCAATGGGAGCTATGGCGGTTTACACCTTTATCAATGCATGGAACATGTATATGTGGCCGCTGCTTGTAACCGGATCCGACAAAATGCGTACTGTCCAGATCGGTATCGGTATGCTGGACAGCGTGGACTCCCAGTCTATCACCCTGATGATCGCTGGTGTTGTCCTGATCATCCTTCCGTCCATTTCCATATTTATTGCAGGACAGAAGCAGCTGATCCGTGGTATGTTCTCAGGTGCCGTAAAAGGCTGAGAAATAGATGTTACTGTTTACGAGAAAATATGGACTGTGGTGTGAATCAGTCAATGTGTTTGTTGTAAACGGCAGCAAAAAGATGAAAACTGAATAGAGAAGAAAAAAATCGAAGAGAGACGAAAGAGGTAGAAGATGAAAAGAAAATTACTTACCTTAGTAACCGCAGCAACCTTACTTGGAAGTGTTTTACCAGTGAACTGCATGGCAGCAGCCGCAGATATCCCGGAAGGAACTACCATCTCATTCTGGCACGCAATGGGCGGTGTAAATGGTGAGGCACTTGATTATCTGGTAAATAAATTTAACGAAGAAAATGAATTTGGAATTACTGTAGATTCCCAGTATCAGGGTTCCTACGACGACGCCATCAACAAACTGAAAAGTGCACAGCTTGGAAACATGGGCGCAGATCTGGTACAGGTTTATGATATTGGAACACGATTCATGATCGATTCCGGCTGGGTGATTCCAATGCAGGATATGATTGATGCAGAAGGATACGATGTATCTGATCTGGAGGCAAACATTACGGCATATTACACGGTTGATGATGAGTTATATTCCATGCCGTTTAACTCCTCCACACCGATCCTGTATTACAACAAGGATATGTTTGATGCAGCAGGCATCACTGAGATTCCCACAAGCCTGGAGGGGATTGCCGGTATCTCAGATGACCTTGTAAACAAAGGCGGCGCAGGGGAAGCCTTATCTATGGGAATTTACGGATGGTTCTTCGAGCAGTTTATGTGCAAACAGGGACTGGAATATGTAGACAACGGAAACGGACGTGAGGGCGCCGCTACAAAAGTGGTATTTGATGAGAATGGCGGAGCGTTGAACATTTTAAATGAGTGGAAATCCCTTTATGATGCAGGCTATGCACCAAATGTAGGACGGGGCGGGGATTCTGGTCTGGCTGATTTTTCTGCTGGAAAAGCAGCTATGACATTAGGCTCTACTGCTTCCCTGAAACAGATCCTTCAGGATGTAAATGGTTCCTTTGAGGTTGGTACTGCATACTTCCCATCTATTACAGATGGAGATCAGGGCGGTGTTTCCATCGGCGGTGCTTCCCTGTGGATGCTTGACAACCAGGATGAGGCAAAGAAAGCTGCAACCTGGGAATTCGTAAAATTCCTTGTATCTGCAGAATCCCAGGCATACTGGAATGCACAGACCGGTTATTTCCCAGTTACCACAGCTGCACATGACGAGCCGGTATTCAAAGAC
Source organism: Blautia sp. Sow4_E7 (assembly GCF_052116245.1). NCBI lineage: Bacteria > Bacillati > Bacillota > Clostridia > Lachnospirales > Lachnospiraceae > Blautia > Blautia sp. Sow4_E7. The sequence goes on along the minus strand of NZ_JBQKLL010000001.1, from coordinate 144,611 downwards.
AACATTGCACAGTATCCGCAGTTCCAGACCGCAATCGACCAGCTTCATGACTCTGCGCCGGAGTATGCAGGCGCTCTTCTCAGCGTTTTCCCGGAGGCACGTTCTATTGTAGAAACTGAGATCGAGAACATGCTGAACGGCAATGAGACAGCAGAAGAGGCTGTGGAGAAGATGGCTTCTGATATGAATAAGTCTATTGAGGAATACAACCTATTAAATGAGTAATCTTATTCGAAAAATGTATAATAGGTGATAAAACACGAGCAGGGGACGGCACAGCTGGTTCCCTGTTCATGTTATTATTTACGAGGGAAACACGCTAAGGTACAGGTTTGCACGAAATATCTTTTGAAATTTGTATGGAGTGTTTTTATAGTTGATAACAGCTAGGAGCAGTAGTTTTTAGAACTATTGAGATGTTTATTTAAGATTTTTCAGGCAAAGAAATGGAAAGGAAATTTGAAAGATGGAAAAAGGAAGAGAAACAAAAGTATGGGCACACAGAGGTGCCAGCGGTTACAGACCTGAAAACACCATGGAGGCCTTTGAGCTTGCCATAAGACAGGGAGCTGACGGTATTGAGCTTGATGTACATACAAGTGCAGACGGCCAGCTGATCGTTATTCATGATGAAACCGTAGACCGTGTTACAGATGGAACCGGTCTTGTAGGAGAAAAAACACTGAAAGCGTTGAAAGAACTGAAAGTCAGTACATCCGCTGAGCCAGAAGGAATCTACAGAATCCCGACTCTTCAGGAGGTATTGGACCTGATGCGCACCACCGATATGATGGTGAATATCGAACTGAAAAACAGCATCTGTTTTTACCCGGGAATGGAAGAAAAGGTTCTGAAAGCAGTGAAAGAGATGAAAATGGAAGAGCAGTTGATTTATTCTTCCTTCAATCATTACAGCCTGTTAAAAATGAAACAGCTTGACAGCCAGGTACAGACTGGTATTCTTTTCAGTGATGGCTGGGTAAATCCTGCCATGTATGCAAAAAAACTGGGGATTAACGCAGTCCATCCTGCCGTTTATCATCTGAAATACCCTCAGTTCCGCGAAGAAGTAAAACGCGCCGGCCTGAAAATGCATGTCTGGACCGCCGATAAGCCGGAACATATCCAGCTTGTAAAAGAAGCCGGAGCCGAAGCTGTGATCACGGATTATCCGGATAGAGCGATTGCGTTGGTATAAAAATTTCGGTTTGAAAAATAAAACAGATTGTGCTATACTCCTTATGAAACAAGTTTCATAAGGAGTGCTTTTTATGGCAAGTATAAGAGATGTAGCAAAAGAAGCTGGTGTGGCAAGCTGTACAGTTTCAAGAGTATTAAATGGAACGGCAAAGGTAGCACCAGAAACTCAGAAAAAAATAGAAGACGCAATGAAAAAATTAAACTATGTGCCCAATGAACTGGCGCGTGGAATGTTCAAGGGAAAATCAAACACCATTGCCATGCTGGTACCAAATATCCAGCATCCCTGGTTTTCTTCCTTGGCCTCAGCAATTGAGCGGATTTTATATAAACAGGGGTACAAACTTATGCTGTTCAGCACGGATGATAAGAAAGACAGGGAAAAAGAGTGTTTTCAGACCCTGAAATCAAACATCGTGGATGGAATTATTTGCGGAACATCAACCATGTCGGCTTCCGAGTACAAAAAAGTGGAAAAGCCAATGGTTATGTTAGACTATAAGGTGGGAGAACATTTTCCTGTTATTGTATCAGATCATGCTATGGGAGCAGAACTGGCTGCAAAGGAGTTTATAAATAGTGGCTGTCATTATGTGATCCATATATCGGGAAATCGAAGGGATAAGAATATTATGTCTTTCCAAAGTCACGAAGTACTGGATCAAAAACTAAAGGAAGCAGGAATAAGATCCAGAAGAGTTGAGATTTGTTGGAACGATTTTGATTTCAGCGGTTATTTTGAACTTGCAAAATGTATTCTTGAAGAGTATCCGGATGTGGACGGTGTCATGGCAGCAGATATTCCGGCAACTGCTTTTTTGAAAGCAGCCCTTGCAATTGGAAAAAAACTTCCCGAGGACCTGGCAATTGTGGCGTATGATGGAACCTTTGTGACGAAAACCTGCACCACACAGATGACCACCATCTGTCAGCCCTATGAAGAGATTGCACAAAAAGCAGTGGAGTATCTGATGAAGGGATTACATCAGGAAATGAAAATAGAGCAGTCTCCAGGTGAAATTATTTTGCCTGTAAAGCTGGAAAAGGGAATAACCACGAAATAAAAAGAAGAGGCTTTCTGAAATGTAAAAATATTATGAGAAAATATATTTTTCAGTTCAGAAAGCTCTTTTTTTTATAAAAAAAGTCCTTGACGAAACATGTTTCATATGATATTGTATAGCCATGAATGAAACATGTTTCACACGATCGAAACTATCACTTTTAAGAAAAGATTATTATGAGGAGGAAGAAATGAGAAAAAAATTATTCAGCGCAGTATTGATTTCAGCTATGACAATGGGATTATTAGCAGGATGCGGTTCAGATGATGGATCTGACCAAGTACAGACTGCAGAGAGTAACGAAGCTGCACAGACAGAGACTACACAGACATCAAGCGGTGGTAAGACAAAGATCCGTGTTTATATCGGAGGTGACAACGCAGATCTAAATGCTCAGCTTGTAGATGAATTTAATGCACAGAGCACAGATGCAGAAGCAGAAATTGTTACATTGACAGATGGACAGAGTGGATATCAAATGCTTACCGTTATGTATAATTCAAACAGTGCACCAAATGTATTTTTCTTGGAATCTGGTGATGTGAATAAGCTTCAGGATAAGCTGGCAGATCTGTCCGATATGGAATGTATCAAGAATGCATCTGAGGGAACTTTGGATGACGTAACTTATGATGAGAAAATCCTTGGAGTTCCGGTGAAAACACAGGCATATGGAATTATCTATAATAAGACAACCCTTTCCAAGCTGCTTGGTGATGACTTTGATGTAGACAGTATTCAATCACTAGATGACTTCACAAATGTATGTGACGAATTGGAGAAAAAAGATGTTGCACCTACGGTGATCAGCCCATATAACTGGTCTCTCGGAAATCACTATTTTAACATGGTATATTCCGGACAGGATGACCCGGATGCATTTGTAACATCCCTGAAAGAGGGAACTGCAGATCTGGTCAATAATGATGTGTTCAATAGTTATATGGATACTTTTGATACATTGATGAAGTACAATTATTATAAAGATAATCCGTTGGAAGATGTTGCAGATGAGGCTGTGAAGCAGTCACAGACATTATATACTGAGCAATCCGTATTCTGGTTCCAGGGCAGCTGGGAATCAAGTGTGATCCGTCAGCTGGATACAGAAAATGAGTATGGATTTATTCCGGTTCCGCTGGCATCTGAAGATGAGAACAATTACGGAAAAATCTGTTCACTTGTACCAGGGTATTTCTGTGTAGACACAGCTTGTGCTACAGAGGAACAACAGGCAGCAGCTAAAGAATTTATTGAGTTTGCAACCCAGTCCGAAGAAGGACAGCAGTATGTGGTGGATGATGGAAATATTCCGGCATATACAAATAACGATAAAGAGATGACAGAGAGCCTTGTAAAATCTGCATATGAATATATCGCAGATGGCAATTCTTTACCTATGTATACGAAATATCCAGCAGATCATTATGAAAAAGTAGGAAACCTGATGCAGCAGTACTTAGCTGGTGAAATAGACCGTGAAGGACTGGCTTCCGGAATTGAGGAATACTGGAAGGGACAGGAATAGAGCTTGATGAGAAGAGGGAAACTATGAAGAGTAAGAGAGCAAGAAATATAAGAAGATTTATCTGTTTTGCAGGACCGGCACTTTTCTTTTTCTTTGCAATTATAGGTGCAGCATTTGTAAGTGGTGTACAGTTAAGCTTTACAGACTGGAACGGATTATCTGATTCCTACCAGTTTGTAGGGCTTCAGAACTTCATCAATGCCTTTAAGGATACAGAATTTATCACATCGCTATTAAAGACATTTCAGTATGTTTTATTCGTAGTTGTGATTACCAATATTGTAGCTTTTTTCATTGCATATGAACTTACAAGAGGAATCAAGGCACAGGGCGTTTTCCGCGTAGGATTCTTTACACCAAACCTGATCGGTGGAGTTGTATTAGGACTTATCTGGAAATTTGTTTTTTCCACAGCACTTCCCACTATTGGGAACCTGTTAAATATAGATTTTTTACAGAAAAATCTGTTAAGTCAGCCTGGTACAGCTTTTGGCTCACTGATTGCAGTTGCCGTATGGCAGTTAGCAGGTTATCTGATGCTGATTTATATGGCTGGAATCGTTGGACTTCCAAAGGATGTGTTGGAAGCCGCCAGGCTGGATGGTTCAACTGGTCTGAAAGAATTGCGCTACATCATCATGCCACTGATCATGCCATCTATCACAGTTTGCGGATTCATGTCAATTAAAGCTGCATTTATGGCATATGATGTAAATATGTCACTGACAAATGGCGGACCTTTTGCTTCTACAAAGCTTGTTGCAATGCAGGTATATGAAAGGGCATTTACATCCCAGCAGTATGGAGTAGGACAGGCAGAGGCATTGATTCTGTTCGCAATTGTTGTAGTGATCACTTTGACACAGGTTGGACTATCCAAGAGTAAGGAGGTTGAAGCGTAATGAAAAAGAATATGAAAAAAAGCAATATCAGCCAACCGCTCATTTATGTATTGTTTTCCATTTTGCTGGTTATCTTTCTGGTCCCCTTTTTCCTTGTTCTGTTAAACAGCTTTAAGGGAAATAAAGAAATTATATTAGATCCGCTGGCATTACCGGAAAAGCTTAATATTGCAGGTTATATGAAAGCTTTTTCTGCAATGAATTACCTGCAGACATTCCGTAATTCCTTGATCATCACGGTATTAAGTATTGTTTTAATCATTTTATTTGCAGTGATGTGTGCCTATTTCTTTGCACGAAACAACTGGAAAATTAACAGGATCCTGTTTATGATCATGGTTGCATCTATGATCATTCCGTTCCAGACGATCATGATTCCAATTGTAAAGAACTTTTCTGCAATTAATGCCGTAGATAATATTTTTATGGTGGTTGTATTTTACATAGGGGCACATATTTCCATGGCAGTATTTATGCTTCAGGGATTTATAAAAAATATTCCGGTGGAACTGGATGAGGCTGCCAGAATCGACGGATGCAGTGAGTTTCAGATTTTGTTTAAGATTATTTTTCCCTTATTGAAACCTATTATTTCTACAGTGGCAGTGCTGGATATTCTGGCAATCTGGAATGATTTCCTGCTTCCATATATCCTGCTTCAGAGCAACAAATTAAAAACATTGCCGCTTATGACATATTCTTTCTTTGGGCAATATTCTGTAGATTATTCACTGGTGTGTTCCGGACTGATCATGTCAATCCTTCCGGTTATCATTATTTACGCATTTTTGCAGAAACAGATCATTGATGGTGTGGTTGCAGGTGCTATTAAGTAAGAGAGGTGCAGTAAGATTATGAAAGAAAAGTGGTGGAAAAATACAGTTGTATATCAGATTTACCCCAAAAGCTTTCAAGATACCAATGGGGATGGAATCGGAGATCTGAGGGGGATTATTCGGAGACTGGATTATATAGAAAAACTTGGAGCTGACACCATCTGGTTATGTCCTATTAATGTATCCCCAATGATGGATAATGGTTACGATATTGCGGATTATTATAATGTAGATCCAAGTTTTGGAACCAATGAAGATCTGGAAGAACTGGTGGAAGAGGCGAAAAAGCGGGGAATAAAAGTATTGATGGATCTGGTGGTAAACCACTGCTCCAATGAACATGAGTGGTTCAAGGCAGCAGTGAAAGATCCGGAGAGTAAATATGCTTCTTATTTTATCATAGAAGAGACTGCTGGAAAAGAACCGAACAATATGCGATGCTACAATGCCACAAGTGCTTGGGAGCGAATTAGGGACAGCAATCGTTTTTACTTCCATTCTTTTTCCAAGGAGCAGCCGGATCTGAATTGGGAAAATCCAGAGCTTCGAAAAGAAATCATTGAGATGATGAAATTCTGGCAGAAAAAAGGAATTGCCGGATTCCGGATTGATGCAATTGGAAATATCAAGAAATCCAGGGAGGCATTGGAACAAAAGCCGATCCCCGCAGATGGCTCAGACGGCATGGCGTCTATGGAAAATCATGTGCTGATGCAGGACGGAATTGAAGATTATCTTCAGGAGCTAAAGGAAGAAGTATTCGACAAATATGATATGATGACCGTTGCTGAGGTTGGAGTACCGGAAGAGAAAATGGAGCGCTTTATTGGGGAAGACGGGCTTTTTTCCATGGTATTTGACTTCACCTACACAGACATGGATATTGAGAAACGAAACGGAAAAGAATGGAAAAGACAGTGGTCTGTAAAGGAACTGAAGGAACGGATTTTTAAGAGTCAGGCAGCAATCCAGAAGCATGGCTGGGGAAGTCCTTATCTGGAAAATCATGATCAGCCCCGTTCCGTCGACAAATATGTTCCGAAAGCGGAGATTGGTTATGAAAGCAAGACTGCACTTGGCGCGTTGTATTTCTTCCTGCGTGGAACCCCCTTTATTTATCAGGGACAGGAAATAGGAATGGAGAATTATCCATTTAAAGATGCCAGTGAACTTCGGGATCCATTTGCAATTGACCGCTATGAGCAGAGCATAAAAGATGGGGAAGACACGGGAAAAGACATGGAATATTTCCGCGCAAGGGGCAGAGACAACAGCAGAACTCCTATGCAGTGGGATGATTCTTCTTATGCTGGTTTTTCAGAGAAAGAGCCGTGGATTTCCGTAAATCCAAATTATAAAGCAATTAATGTAAAGTCTCAGGTTGAAGAACAGCATAGTGTATATCATTTTTACCAAAAAATGGTGAGCCTGCGTAAAGATCCAGAATATGGAGGAACACTGACATTTGGCGATTTTGAAGCAATTGAAACAGAAAAGGGCACGTTGATTGGTTATAGAAGAACCGATGAAAAATATGAGATTACAGTCTGGATAAATTTCTGCAATGAGACAAGCGACCTGCCAGAGGCAGCAGAGGAGAAGCATATTTTGCTGAATAATAGAACAGAAGTATTAACAGGTAAATTATTACCATATCAGACAATTATGACGGTGAAAGAAAAACAGAATAAATAATGCAAAAAACGGAATCTTTGAAGGGGGATTCCGTTTTTCGCATGAGGATAATTGGGGGAAATTATCCTTAAGTAATAAAGTAAAAAATAGATAAAAATAAATATAGTACTTGTAAATCAGCACTGACAATGTTACTATTATAAAAAGCATATTTCTCATATAGTTCATGGCATATCTGCCATCTGATTCATCTAATTGCATTTCAGAAATTCATGCTTTGAAACCCATTAAAATTCAAAAAGCAGGAGTTCTGAAAGTAATTGCCGGACAGTAAGTGTAAGTTGTATTTTCTGACTCCTGTCTGAAAAGGAGGACCAGCTTATGGTAAACAGAAACTACAAGGATACTATATTCAGAATGCTCTTTTCCGACCGGGAAAATCTGCTTTCGCTTTATAATGCGATTAATGGAACATCCTATGATAATCCGGAAGAGTTGGAAATTGTGACACTTGAGAATGCTATTTATATGGGAATGAAAAATGATCTGGCATTTATTATTGACACGAATCTTTTCCTGTATGAACACCAGTCAACTTACACACCGAACATGCCCCTACGGGATCTTTTCTATATCTCAGCAGAATACCAGAAGCTGGTGAATCAGAAGTCTCTGTATTCGTCAGCGTTGCAGAAAATTCCAGCACCGAATTTTATTGTATTCTACAATGGAATGGATAAGAAAGAAGATAGATGGGAGAACTGCTTGTCAGAAGCGTACGAGAATTTGTTCGGTGAGCCGAAGTTGGAGCTAAAAGTAGTAACTTTAAATATTAATGAAGGCAGAAACCATGAATTATTAGAGCAGTGCCAGACTTTAAGAGAATATGCAGCATATGTAGCACTAGTACGTAAATATGCAAAATCTATGGAATTAGAGGCAGCAGTGGAAAAAGCTGTAGACAAATGTATTCATGATGGAATTCTGGAAGAATTTCTTCAAAGGAATAGAGCGGAGGTTATCGCGGTGAGTATATTTGAGTATGACAAAGAAGAGGAAGAACGAAAGCTGAGAAAAGCCGAATTCGAAGCTGGAGAGCAGAGAGGTATACAATTGCGTGATAGGGAAATCGCACAGTCATTGGCCAAAAAAGGAATGTCTGCTGCAGAGATTGCAGATATTCTTGAAGTTAGTGAGAAATATGTTTCGGAAATGGTGAAAATGAAATAAAAGGTATAAACGCATAACATAAATACAATAGAACAATAATAGAAGAACAGGGTTCATTTTACAAAGCAAATCATTGGTACACATTTTTATGTGTCAGTTTGCATGTGGAATGTACCCTGTTTTTTGTATGCGTTGAAAAAAATTCTCAATTAGAAAACAAGAAACTGTAATTCAGCAACTTGATAACTTATACCCCTATAGGTATAATAAGCCTATACCTGGTATGGTATAGAAAAGAGGAAAATCATGAAAAATCTAATGGGAAAGTTAGAAGAGTTACTTGATCTTGGCGGGACCAAGAAGGATATTACCTTTCTGGTAATCTCTGGAATCGCCATTGTCTTAAGTCTGCTGGGAATCTCCCCCTTCCCTTTTGACATGTCCTGGATTGCCATTGTGCTGTGCGGACTTCCTATTATCCTGGAAGCCATCATTGGTCTGGTAACTGAATTCGACATTAAGGCAGACGTTCTTGTATCTCTGGCGCTGATCGCTTCCGTCTGTATCGGAGAAGATTTTGCAGCTGGAGAAGTGGCATTTATCATGCAGCTTGGCGGACTTCTGGAAGAGCTTACGGTAGCCAGGGCCAGAGCAGGAATTGAGAAGCTGGTCCACCTCACACCCCGGATCGCCAGGGTAATAAAAGACGGGAAAGAAAATATCATCCCTGCAGAAAAAGTTCAGGTAGGAGACATCCTTCGGGTACTTCCGGGTGAAGGGGTACCAGTAGATGGAATCATTATTTCCGGACAGACCTCTGTAAACCAGGCGGTTATGACTGGGGAATCCCTTCCGGTAGATAAGACGGTGGGAGATGAGGTATCCAGTGGAACGGTGAATCAGTTTGGAGCCTTCGAGATGAAAGCTTCCAAGGTTGGGGAAGACAGCTCCATTCAGCGAATGATCCGTCTGGTCCAATCAGCAGACGCTGGTAAGGCGAAGATCATAGGAATCGCAGACCGATGGGCTACCTGGATTGTGGTGATCGCGCTCACAGCCGCAGCCCTTACCTGGCTTATCTCCGGTCAGATCATCCGCGCGGTGACCATCCTGGTTGTATTTTGTCCATGCGCCCTTGTGCTTGCAACACCCACTGCAATTATGGCAGCTATCGGCAATGCCACCAAACACGGCTTTCTTGTTCGTGAAGGTGACGCCCTGGAACGGCTTGCCAGAGTAAATGTTATCGCATTTGACAAAACCGGAACTTTAACATACGGCACACCAAAGGTGACCGCAGCCGTCAGCAACAGTGAAAATTATAACAATAATGACATTTACAGATTGGCAGCATCTGCGGAACAGCTGTCGGAACATCCTCTTGGAAAGGCAATTGTGAATTGTTGTAAGAGAGAAGGAGCAGTGCTTTCCAAGGCAGAGGATTTCCAGATGATCCCTGGACGGGGTGTCTGTGCAGTGGTAGATGGGAAAAAGATTCTGGCTGGAAATCCGGAGCTGCTGAAAGAGAATGGTGTGGAAATACACTCTTTGGATCCAGAACAGTACATAAAAGCTGGCTGCACGGTTACCTATGTAGCAATTGACGGAGAATATGCAGGTTTCATAGCCCTTTCCGACACCCTTCGAGAAGAGAGTACCGGCATGATCGACGCACTTAACGGTCTTGGCGTTCAGCCAGTCCTTCTGACTGGTGACCACGAAAACGCGGCGAAAACTATCGCATCCCAGCTTCATATCAATGAAGTTCGCGCCAACTGTCTCCCGGAAGACAAGCTGAAATACATTGATACCTACCAGCAGGAAAACAAAATGGTCTGTATGATTGGTGACGGAATCAACGACGCCCCAGCCCTGAAGCGCGCAGAAGTAGGAATCGCCATGGGCGGCGTAGGAAGTGATATCGCAGTAGACGCAGCTGACATTGCCCTTGTGGACGATGAAGTAAAAGAACTTCCACACCTCATCGCTCTCTCCAAGCGTATGATGACTACCATCAAGCTGAATATGACCTTTTCTATGACCTTGAACTTTATCGCAATCGTACTGGCCATCACCGGAATCCTGAACCCCATCGTAGGCGCTCTCGTTCACAACGCGGGATCAGTACTGGTAATTACAAACTCAGCATTTTTATTGAAGTGGAGGAAAAAATAATGACAATCAAAGTAATTGGACTTATCATAGGAATCTTAATTCTCTGTGCCGAAATCTACTACCTCACCCAGGAGAAAGAAGACCCGGAATCCCGTAAGATTTATAGTATTGTAAGTGTAGTGGGAGTTGTGATCGCAATTGTGGCAGCAGTGTTTCTATTTATGTAACAAATCTTTTTTAAAGAAAATAACTATTACCAAAAAAATATGCCTGAAATGTATTCTCGACCGAAAGTAGGAAAACTTTCAAGAACTTTAATGCTTCAGAAGGCTTGGTTGGAATGCATTTCAGGCATATTCTATTTATATGGGAATAAGTCACATGTTACACTATGATTTATTTCATATAGAATCATTCAAAAAATCTATCATTCATTTCTATAACTTATTTATAATGTTACCCCTTCCAGTATAAACTGTCTGAATTCCCTTGCAGCTGGAGAAAGATAAGACCTGTCATTGCTGATCAGGTAGAAATTTCGTTCCCAGGCGGGATTGGAAATCTGCATGATCTTTACGTCCAGGCGGAGAAGCATTTCCATGTAGGGGACAACAGCAATACCAAATCCGTGCGCCACAAGTCCGGCGATTACGCTGTCTTCTTCTGTCTCGTAGGCGATTTGAGTCTCCTGCCCGATCTGTCGGAATAAGCCGTCAACTACGGAGCGAAGACCAGAGCCTTTTGCAAAATAGACCTGGGGGTAAGGAATAGTCTGTGCAAGATCAATGGTATGAAACTGTGCCAGAGGATGCTTTCTTGGAGTGATCAGCACCAGATCCTGCCGGTGTACTGGGATAGAGGTAAGCCCCAGATCAGCAGGTGGCTGGGAAGCGAAAACCAGGTCAAAACGTCTTGCAGTAAGCCCTTCGAGCAGCTGTCCTGTGGTTCCGGTATTAAAAGTAAAACGGATATTTTTCTCAGGGTACTGTTTCAAAAAACGCGCTGCAAGCTCGGGAACAAAGTCTTCTCCCAAGGTACGAAGAAGCCCCAGGCGGATCAGTCCCTCCCCACGTCCAACCCGCTGGAGTGCGTCTACTCCATTGTCCAGAGTCATAAGCGTCTGCTGTGCACAGGCGAGAAACTGCTCCCCATAATGTGTGAGCATAATGCTTTTTCCAACCTTCTCAAAAAGGGGAACTCCAAGCTCTGCCTCCATCTGTGAGATGGCATGGCTAAGGCTTGGCTGGGCGATGCAAAGGTGTTCTGCAGCTCGTGTATAATGTAGTGTTTGTGCTAATTCTGCAAAATATCGCAAATGTAGTAAATTCATATTCAATTCCCTCAACTATTCTTTCAATCAATGAAACAACTCTATTATAAACCTGTATATTCAAATAATCTATTGTTCTATAAGAAAAAATCAATTTGTCTTTTTTTTAACAACAAGTTAAAGTACAGGCATAGGTCGATGAGAAAAAAGTTTTAAAGGTCTTAAAAAACATGGAAAAATGTAAATGTCTCAATCTAAAAGAAGAGCTAACGGTATGGTGCGAACAATAAAGTTTATAGGCCATAATGTTAAAAGTAGCAACTGGGCATTATCAACCGAGTGCAAAAAGCATATGAGACATCCAGGAAGGAGAAAAAATTGCATATTTCAGGAACCACCACTATGCTGGGTCTGATCGGAACCCCTGTAGAGCATTCCAAATCCCCGGCAATGTATAATTATTGTTTTGCAAAATATGGTCTCGACTGCGCTTATCTGGCCTTTGACGTACCAAAGGAAAAATCAGGAGAAGCGGTGCAGGCCATTCGAACCCTGAACATCAAAGGGGCAAATGTGACAATGCCATGCAAAAACGCAGTCATTCCATATCTGGATAAGCTGACTCCTGTAGCAGAAGCAATCCAGGCAGTAAATACCATCGTGAATGACAATGGCGTGCTCACAGGGCATATTACAGACGGATGCGGTTATACCTTGAATCTGAGGGCTCATGGTGTAGAAGCAGCCGGCAAAAAAATTGTTCTTCTTGGCGGCGGCGGAGCTGCTTCCGCGATCGCGATCCAGGCGGCCTTAGAAGGTGCGAAAGAGATTACCGTATTTAACCTAAAGGACAGCTTCTGGGACAGAGTACAGGCAGGACTTGAGAAAATCAGCAAGGCAGCGCCGGAATGTAAAATTACTCTCCATAATCTTGAAAACAGAGAAGAACTAAAAGCTGCAATTGATGAAAGCGACATTCTTTCCAATGCCACAAGAGTGGGAATGGCACCATACGAGGAGCAGAGCAACATTACAGACCTTTCCTGGTTCCGCCCGGAGCTGGTGGTAACCGATGTGGTTTATTCTCCGACAGAGACAAAGATGCTGCGGGAAGCAAAAGCAGCCGGTTGCAAGACCTGTGATGGCCTGGGCATGCTTTTATGGCAGGGCGCCGAAGCATTCAGACTGTACAGCGGGCTGGAGATGCCGGTGGAGGAAATCCGGGAACTGCTTTATAAATAAACAACTTAGTAATTACAGGCAAAACAAGAAATAAGCCGTAATAAATGAAGTATCAGAGAAAACAAAAAACATACGAGGAAGGTCTAACAAAATGAACCAGACTACAGATTCAAAAAAATATTACCCTACAGCACTGGCCCTTTACATTACATACTTTGTTCTGGGCATTGCAGCCACCATCATGGGACAGTACAAGCGGAATTTTGCAGCCCAGTGGGGCGCAAAGGTTTTGGAAAACGGAAGCTATGACGTATCCGGTGTTGTGGCAGTTATCGCTGCGATCGGCCTTGGCCGTCAGAGCATTGCTGACCCTGACCTTCCAAATAAAGCGTTAAATGGGCAGCTGGAAACTCTGGCTCCATGTATTGGATGTCTTCTTGGCTGTGTGCCGAATATGTTTGCCGGAAAGCCCATCACCTGTGCAGTAAACCCGTGCGTGGGAAGAGAAACAGAGCTTACCCCTGCTGACAGTAAGAAAAAAGTAGTCGTTGTAGGCGGCGGTCCTGGAGGACTTTACGCAGCATGGCTGTGTGCTCTTCGTGGACATCAGGTCACACTTCTGGAAAAAGAAGAGGAACTTGGCGGAAACTTCCGTATTGCAGCTTATCCAACAGGAAAAGGACAGCTTACCGAGGTGATCCGCTCCATTATCGTAAGATGTCAGAACGCCGGAGTAGGTTTGAGATGTAATACAGAGGCAGATGAGGAAACCCTTCGCAGCCTTTCCCCAGATACCATCATTGTTGCAACCGGTTCCAATCCACTGGTACTTCCAATCCCAGGACTGGCTGACTGCGGCTATATCACAGCCCAGGAGCTTTTGGATGGAAAAAAAGAAGCTGGCAAAAAGGTGCTGGTAGTGGGTGGCGGAATGGTTGGCTGCGAGGCTGCTGAGTATCTTGCTGAGCGCGGACATCAGGTTGGGATCATCGAAATGAAAGATGTCATTGCAGGTGATGTGACAGCAGAAAGCCGCAAATACATTTTCCAGAATTTTGAGGAAAACCATGTACAGCTTTGTCCTGGTGCAAAGGTTGGTCATTTCTATACAGATGGTGTGGATTATGCACTGGCAGATGATACAGAAGGATCTCTCAGGGGCTTTGACAATGTAGTGCTGGCTATGGGCTCCAGAGCAAACGGTGTTTTAAAAGAAACAGCGGAAAAAGTTGCCGGACAGGTGCTGGTGATCGGGGAAGCGGCAAAGGCTCCAGGCAATGCAGTAGTTGCGGTGAATGATGCTTTTGAGGCTGCTTTACAGGTTTAAGTAGGAAAATAAAATAAGGGACTTTTGTCCCGAATAAATGTAACAAGTCAAGGGGCAAAGCTATTTTTGCCCCTTGTATTAAACTGATAAAAATTATCAATGATAAGGTTGAGAATATTTATCAGAATCAATCCGTAACAATGGAAGATACTAGAGAATATGCAAAGAACATAAAGTACAGAATATAGGACTTATGTCCCGAAAATTCCATCATTTTCCAGACGGATTGTACTTTATTAAAAGCATGCGCCAAACCGATTGACGGGGAAAAAACAATCTCGTATACTACAACCGTTAAACCAATAACAATTCTTCAATATACGCGGAGAACTAAAAAATAAAGAAAGAGGTACAAGAATGAAAGATTTTGCACAGTGGGAAGGCTTCGAAGGAAGTCGTTGGAAAGAACAGATCAACGTTCGTGATTTTATCCGTCACAATTATACCCCTTATGACGGAGACGATTCTTTCCTGGAAGGCCCAACTGAGGCTACTGACAAACTGTGGGGAAAGCTGCAGGAGCTGCAGAAAGCAGAGCGTGCCAACAATGGTGTGCTTGACATGGAGACAAAGGTTGTCACAGGCCTGACTGCATACGGACCAGGATATATTGCTGAAGACCTGAAGGATCTTGAGAAGGTTGTAGGACTTCAGACAGACAAGCCTTTGAAGCGTGCGTTTATGCCATACGGCGGAATCAAAATGGCTGAGCAGGCATGCGAAATGTACGGCTACAAGGTAGATCCCCAGATCCACGATATGTTTACAAAATATGAGTTCAAAACACATAACCAGGGCGTTTTTGACATTTACACACCAGAAATGAAAAAAGCACGTCACAGCCATATCCTTACCGGACTTCCGGATACTTATGGACGCGGACGTATCGTTGGCGATTACAGACGTGTGGCTCTGTACGGTATTGATGCGCTGATCGAGGGCAAAGAGAAAGACTTTGCAGACAGTGACCGTCAGGGTATGAGACGTTATGATTTCCAGCTTCGTGAGGAGATCGCAGACCAGATCCGCGCTCTGAAAGGAATGAAAGAGATGGCGAAGATCTACGGTTATGATATTTCCCAGCCTGCTAAGAATGCACATGAGGCATTCCAGTGGCTGTACTTTGGATATCTTGCAGCGATCAAGACTCAGAACGGTGCGGCAATGAGTGTTGGACGTATCTCCACATTCCTTGATATCTATATTGAAAGAGACCTTAAGAACGGCGTGATCACAGAGAAAGAGGCCCAGGAGCTTGTTGACCACATGGTAATGAAATTCCGTATGGTTAAATTTGCAAGAATCGAGTCCTACAATCAGCTGTTCTCCGGTGACCCGGTATGGGCAACTCTTGAGGTTGCTGGTATTGGCGTTGACGGACGTCACATGGTTACAAAGAACGACTATCGTTTCCTTCATACTCTTGAGGATATGGGACCAGCTCCAGAGCCAAACCTGACTGTTCTCTATTCCTCCAAGCTGCCGGAGAACTTCAAGAAATATGCTGCTAATATTTCTGTTACAACAAGTTCTATCCAGTATGAGAACGATGATGTTATGCGTCCGGTTTGGGGCGATGATTATTCCATCTGCTGCTGTGTATCTGCTACTGAGACAGGTAAGGAAATGCAGTTCTTCGGAGCTCGTGCAAACCTTGCAAAATGCCTCCTTTACGCGATCAACGGTGGTGTGGATGAGAAGTTAAAGACTCAGGTAGGACCGGAGTACAAGCCGATCACTTCCGAGTATCTTGATTATGATGAAGTCATCCAGAAATACGACCAGATGATGGACTGGCTGGCTCATCTGTATGTAGGAACCCTGAACATGATCCACTACATGCATGATAAATATTACTATGAGGCAGCTGAGATGGCTCTGATCGATACCAAGGTTGACCGTTCCTTTGCAACCGGTATCGCTGGATTTTCACATGTAGTAGACTCCCTGTCTGCTATTAAATATGCGAAGGTTAAGGCTATCCGTGATGAGGATGGAATCACAACAGACTTCCAGGTTGAGGGTGATTTCCCACGTTATGGCAATGATGATGACAGAGCAGATGAGATCGCAAGAAACCTGCTTTCCACATTTATGGACAAACTGAAACACATCCATACCTACCGTGATTCAAAGCCAACCACCTCCATTCTTACCATTACTTCTAACGTTGTTTATGGTAAAGCTACTGGAGCTCTTCCGGACGGAAGAAAAGCTGGCGAGCCGCTGGCACCTGGTGCAAACCCATCTTACGGCGCAGAGCAGAACGGACTTCTTGCTTCCCTGAACTCTGTTGCAAAGCTTGACTATGAGGATGCGCTGGATGGAATTTCCAATACACAGACCATTAATCCGGACGCTCTTGGACATACTAATGAGGAGCGCACAGATAATCTGGTTCATGTACTGGACGGATATTTCAACCAGGGTGCACATCACCTGAACGTAAATGTATTTGGTAAAGAGAAACTGATCGATGCTATGGAGCATCCGGAAAAAGAGGAGTACGCAAACTTCACAATCCGTGTTTCCGGTTATGCTGTTAAGTTCATTGATCTGACTAGAGAGCAGCAGCTGGATGTTATTGCCAGAACCTGCCACGACAGAATGTAATTGTAAAGGATTTTGAAATGTTAAAAGGCTATGTTCATTCTCTGGAGAGCTTCGGGTCTGTGGATGGACCTGGAGTGAGATATGTGATTTTTCTTTCTGGCTGTGCTATGCGTTGCCAGTTCTGCCACAATCCGGATACCTGGAATATGACAGATGGAAAAGAGTACACTGCGGATCAGCTTTTGAAGACTGCACTCCGGTTTAAGACTTACTGGGGAGAAAAAGGCGGTATCACGGTGAGCGGCGGGGAACCCCTTTTGCAGATGGATTTTCTCACGGAGCTTTTTCGTAAGGCAAAGGAAGCGGGGATTCATACCACCCTGGATACCAGTGGGAATCCTTATACTACTAAAGAGCCGTGGCATTCTAAATGGCTGGAGCTGATGAAGTATACGGATCTTCTGCTTCTGGATATCAAGCAGATCAATGAGCAGGAGCATGTGAAGCTTACCGGGCAGACGAATACCAATATTCTTGCCATGGCCCGTGAGCTTTCGGATATGGGTAAGCCTGTTTGGATCCGGCACGTACTGGTACCGGGGGGCAGCGACAAGGATGAGTATCTGCACCAGCTGGCGGATTTCATTAAGACGCTGAAAAACGTTGAGCGCGTGGAAGTTCTTCCGTATCATACACTGGGAACCTTTAAATGGGAAAAGCTGGGGATTCCTTATCCGCTGGAGGGCGTGAAACCTCCGGTGCAGGAGAGGATTGATAATGCCAGACGGATTCTTGGGGCGATTTAAGAGCGTGAAATAAAAACTCCTTAAAGGGAGGCCGATATGAACTGGAAAATAGTTCGTGTCAGCCTCTTTTTAGGTTTGTGTGGTTTCTCGGATGCGCTTTTACAATGTATATTCACCGCCGTGCGTCGCAACGTTCCGCTGAGCTAGCTGGTAACTGCGACTAAGCCGCTCGGGAGAGCCCTCTCGGCTAAGTCTTCGTAACCATCGGATCTCAGCTACACTAAAACCGCTCCTGAAATGCACGGCTACATGAATATACATTGCAAAATCGCTGGTTATCGACAACTGAAGCTAAAATTGCTCCAGTTGGTTTATACCTCTAAATAAGCAGATGAGTTTTACGAATTGGTAGATAGAAATGTAGAAATTTCCTGTAAAAATCGTTGTCCGTATTTCTTAAGCTTATTCTGTCCTACGCCGGATACGTCGAGCATTTCGGACTCGTTCTGGGGAAGTTTCTCGCACATGTCGATAAGGGTTTTGTCGGTGAAAATAATGTAGGGTGGGACGGACTCTTCTTTGGCAATTTGGAGGCGGAGCTGGCGTAAGGTTTCGAAAAGGGCAGAGTTACGGCTGGAGTTTGCGTCGGTGGAGCCAGCGGATGAGCCCACTTTGGAAGCGGAAAAACTGTCTTTTTCGAATGGATTTTTGCGTTTCTTTGAGGCTGATATTTTCTCTTTTTCTTTGAATTTCTTTATGATAATCTTTGTATTTTTGTCTTGTAAATCTGCAATATTTCCTATCTTTAGGACACTGTATTCACCTTCTGTCTGGATGATATAACCCATGTGGATCATCTGGTTTACGAGGAGACGGAGGTCGGCTTCGGTGCGGGTTTGCAGCTGGGCGTAGCAGTTGTAGGAGGTGGCACCGATGTCTTTCAGGCGGGCTTTTTTGGAGCCAAGGAGAGTGCCGATTACAAGAGCCTGACCGTAGCGGCCGCGCATTTCGGTGATGCAGCCGACTACCCATTTGGCATCCTGGGTCATATCCAGTTCTTCAAATTCCTGGTGGCAGTTGCCACAATTGTCGCAGGGCGCATCTGTGGTTTCGCCGAAGTATTCCAGGATGTAATTGCGAAGGCAGTTGGTGGTCATGCAGTAGCCTTCCATAAGCTGGAGCCGGCGGGAATCCTGGCGCTTTACCTGGTCGATTTCCTGGAAATCCATGCCCTCGAAGTCTTTGCTTCCAAGAAGCAGTTTGCTGATCATCACATCCTGGGCGGAGAAGAGAAGAATGCACTTGGCAGGCTCACCGTCACGCCCGGCACGTCCCGCTTCCTGGTAGTAGTTTTCCATACTCTGGGGCATGTTGTAATGGATAACGAAACGCACGTTGGACTTGTCGATTCCCATGCCAAAAGCATTGGTGGCGATCACAACCTGAGCTCGGTCGTAGATGAAATCATCCTGGCTTTTTTTGCGGATATCGTTGTTCATTCCGGCGTGATAACGGGTGACAGAGACACCCTGCTTCAACAGTTTCTCATACAAAGTGTCCACATTTTTTCTGGTAGCACAGTAGATGATTCCACTTTCGTTGGGATGGGTTTCTATGTAATTCTGGATAAAGACATCCTTCTGTTTTCCAGTGAGATGTTCCACCTGATAGTATAGATTTTCCCTGTCAAAGCCGGTTACAACGATGTTTGGATTCTTCAGTTTTAAGATCCTTGCAATGTCATTTTTTACCACTTCAGTAGCGGTGGCAGTGAAGGCGCTGATGATCGGATTACCAGGTAATTGTTCCACAAAATCTATGATTTTCAGGTAACTTGGGCGGAAATCCTGTCCCCATTGGGAGATACAGTGGGCTTCATCTACAGTCACCATAGAGATAGGAGTATGCAGTGCGAAACTGAGAAATGAAGCCGTTTCCAGCCTTTCCGGTGCTACATAAATAATCTTATAGACGCCTCTGGCTGCGAAAGAAAGTGCCTTATTGATCTGTCCCTCAGTCAGCGAAGAATTGATATAAGCTGCATGAATTCCTGCTTCATTCAGTGACTTCACCTGGTCCTGCATCAGGGAAATAAGCGGTGAAACCACCAGCGTGATCCCTGGCAAAAGCAGCGCCGGAACCTGATAACAAAGGGACTTCCCAGCCCCCGTCGGCATGATCGCCAGGGCATCCCGCCCGCTTAAAATCGTATCTATAATTTCCTCCTGTCCCTCACGGAAGGAGTCGTATCCGAAGTAAGTTTTTAGAATCTGTAAGGGTGTTAAAGACATTATTTTTGTCCTCCTGCGATTTCATTTACTTTATCATTTTTAATGCCGCATTCGCTGTTTCACCAGTAAGTCTGGTAATACTGGAAAGCACCGGCACATCTCCATATTTTCGGTTTTCATAGAATGCATAATAACACCCATAAAGGATGTAAGTGAGCATAATATTAATATCCTTATCCTCCCGATATTGCGGATAAGCCCCAAACACCAGCTCCTTCAAAGCCACCTCGATCTTCTGCACCAGACATTTACTCCTACTCCCCGAAAACAAAATCCCAATCAGTGAATCCTTTGCCAGAAACCCCATAAACAATTCCTTGGAAAAATCCGCCGTGTCCTCCAACACCCTCTCCGGATGGCTCAGATTCTCCATGATCGACACCACCACCTCCGTCTCCAACGTATCCGAAAGATGGTAAATATCCTGATAATGGGCATAAAACGTAGACTTATTGATCTGCGCCTTCCCACACAACTCCTTAATCGTAATCCTCTCCAGTTCCCTATGCGAACGCAATTCTATAAAAGCATTAATAATACTCTGTCTGGTTTTCTCAACTCTGATATCCATACCTATCTATCCCCTATTTCAATAAATTAGAAATCCAACACATTCTAAAAAGCGTTGGATATCCAACCAATGTCGTTTTTCGTCGGTGGCATTTTCTCCTCCACGCAATTATACTCATTATACAAAGAAAACCAACTACTGTCTAATATCTTTTTATACAATGAATGGGAGAGCAAAAACATGGATTTTTACAACTTTTATACAGGAAAGGAATTTGAAGCATACCAGTACCTTGGCGCCCACGTCTGGGACGGTGGCACCACCTTCCGCACCTTTGCCCCGGCAGCTCAGCGCGTATCCGTAATCGGCGAATTCAACGGCTGGACCGAAACCCCTATGAACCGCGTCCACGACGGCAACTTCTGGGAATGTACCATAAACGGCGTAGGTCCTGATCTGATGTACAAATACAGAATTTACCGTCAGGACGGTTCCTTTGTAGACCACGCAGACCCATACGCCTTCTACAGTGAGATGCGCCCCGGCACTGCCTCAAAGACCTACGCCCTTGGCGGCTATGAATTCGGCGACAGCAAATGGCTGAAAAACCGCAAAGCGAGCTACAACAAACCAGTAAACATCTACGAAATGCACTTCGGCTCCTGGAAAAAACGTGGCGAAGGCCAGGAAGACTGGTACACCTACGAGGAACTGGCCCCGATCCTCATCGCCTATCTGAAAGAACATGGCTATAATTATGTAGAAATCATGCCCCTCTGCGAGTATCCCTGTGACGAATCCTGGGGCTATCAGGACACTGGCTATTTCAGTCCTACCTCCCGCTATGGCAAGCCGGAAGAATTGAAATCCTTTATAGACCAGTGCCATCAGGCAGGAATCGGCGTTATTCTGGACTTTGTTCCGGTTCACTTCGCCGTAAATGATTATGCACTGGCAGAATACGATGGAACTGCCGTTTACGAATATCCAAACATGGCAGTAGGCCGCAATGAATGGGGCAGCTGTAACTTCATGCACTCCAGAGGAGAAGTGTGCAGCTTCCTTCAGTCCTCCGCCTACTACTGGATGAACGAATTCCATTTCGACGGCCTGCGCATGGATGCTGTTGGAAACCTGATCTACTGGCAGGGAGATGCCAGCCGTGGAGAAAACCTGGCGGCTTTGAAATTCATCCGCACCATGAACCAGGGCCTGAAAGAGCGGATCCCGGACTGTCTCCTTTTTGCCGAAGACTCCACCCCATACCAGGGCGTAACCAGACCTGTATGGGAAGGCGGACTTGGTTTCGACTACAAATGGGATCTTGGCTGGATGCACGACACTCTGTCCTATTTCAAGGCAGATGCAAACGAGAGACGGGAAAAATATCATAAGCTGACTTTTTCCATGATGTATTTTTACAATGAGCGGTATATCCTGCCCCTGTCCCACGACGAGGTGGTCCATGGGAAAGCGACCATTGCCCAGAAGATGAACGGCGGTTATGATGGAAAATTCCCACAGGCAAGAGCGTTCTACATGTATATGTATGCCCATCCGGGAGCAAAGCTGAATTTCATGGGAAATGAACTGGCCCAGCTGAAGGAGTGGTGTGAAAAGGACGAGCTGGACTGGATCCTGCTGAAATTCCCGATCCATGAGGCCTTCCACAAATTTATGGCAGATCTGAATAAATGCTATCTGAAAAACAGTGCCTTTTCCCAGAGAGACTTCAGTCAGGATGGTTTCTCATGGGTAGACTGTCATCAGGAGCAGAAGTGCCTGTACCTGTTCGAGAGAATCAGCGGAGACCAGAAGATCCTGGCTGTATTCAATTTCTCCGACGAAACACAGGAGTACACCCTGGAAAAAGATTATGCCGGATATGAACTTCTCCTTGCCAGCGATATGGTAAAATATGGCGGCAAAAAGCGCTATACCAAGAAGGAAAAGGTAATTACAGGGGGCAAAGCAGTGTTTAAAATGGGACCGTTCTCTGCAAGATATTATCTGGTGAAATAAAAAAAGACCTGTCTCCGGATAAAATTCTACAATGATGGAACCCTATCATTGGTTTTAT
Organism: Blautia sp. Sow4_E7; assembly: GCF_052116245.1. NCBI lineage: Bacteria > Bacillati > Bacillota > Clostridia > Lachnospirales > Lachnospiraceae > Blautia > Blautia sp. Sow4_E7. The sequence goes on along the minus strand of NZ_JBQKLL010000001.1, from coordinate 122,201 downwards.
CTGGAGTACAGGTCTTTCTGATTACTGTGTACCGTAATCAAGAGCTTCTGTAAGTGTAAGAAAATGCAAAGCGAAAGTGCAATGTATATAGCTTATTTATCAGGAGCGAGATGTTCCTTGATGGCGGTAAAGCTCTCAGGGCTGATCACATGCTCGATACGGCATGCGTCGGAGGTAGCGGTCTCCGGATCAACGCCCAGGCTGATCAGCCAGGATGATAAAAATTCATGACGCTCGTAAATCATATCTGCGATCTTCTGACCGGATTCGGTAAGATAAATATATCCCTCAGGAGTGACAGTGATATGGTTCTTTTCACGAAGATTCTTCATGGCAACACTGACACTTGATTTCTTAAAGCCAAGCTCGTCAGCAATATCAACGGAACGAACAACAGGTTTCTTTTTGCTGAGGACAAGAATGGTTTCCAGATAGTTCTCAGCGGATTCATTAGATTTCACGATAGATCACCTCAATTTCTAGTTTGTGTAACAGTACAAGTATAATACTTATAGAATACCATAGTTTACCGATTAGGGCAATTATTTTTTGCAGAAGAAAAAGGTCCCAGCTTCGCAAGCAGTAGAATTACTATAAATGTGATCACTTCCGAACAGAGGAACGAGCCCCAGACGCCGTTTAATCCCAGAAGTTTTGAGAGGATTACGGCAACTGAGGGCGATGGCGATCACTCCATAGGCGGCAACTCCTACATTTCCAGCAATTTCAAGGATCAGCATATTAAAAATAATAGTAGTAATGGCAGAAGAAATTTCACCTACAAAGGCGGAAATTCCAAGCTGGCAGCAGGAAAAAAGATGGCGGACGGAAGGCTTTCTCCACTTGAATTCTACGCCATTTCTTTTTCCAAGAAAGTGTGTGGTGCAGATGAGCATGGTAATCCCAGGGCAGACCGCTGTTGCAAGCCCCAGAAAACAGACTGGGTAAAATAGAAATCTGTATTTTCCTGCCGGGATCTGTCAATGGCATATCTGGTTGCAGAGCCAATGCCGATCATGGATCCGATGGCATAAACCAGTCCATAAACAGGCAGGATCAGGTTCAGAACCGCAAGTCCATCTGCACCGGACTGGACAGAGATGAAAAAAGTGTCTGCAAGAATATAGATGGAAAAACCGATCATAGCAGCTACGCTCTGGGTGATATATTTAAAAAACTGTTTTTGCATTTCTAAAATGTATCCTTTCTGAAAAATGTCAATATTGTTATAAAAAGATAATGGTTTATCATCTACGGGTCCAGAAGAGGATAACGTCTGCTTTGCTTTACCATGAATAAAAAGATCACTTTCGTTAAAAAAGAAATTTATCAAAATCTTTCTCATTATACTATAGGAAATGTATGGTGTAAACATTCACATTTTCCCATGACAAATCAATCCCCTGGGAGTATAATGAACTTGATTATCGTTTTCAGGGAGGTTTTTTATTATGTACATTGCTTCAAAGGAACGTTACACCACAATGGAATACAACCGCTGCGGTGACAGCGGACTTATGCTGCCGAAGGTGTCACTTGGACTGTGGCATAATTTTGGTGATACTTCTAATTTTGAGAACATGAGACAGCTGTGTTTTACAGCTTTTGACAACGGAATCACACAGTTCGATCTGGCCAATAATTATGGTCCGGAACCTGGAAGTGCGGAGATCAATTTCGGCAGGATCCTGAAAGAGGACCTGGGAAAATACAGGGACGAGCTGATCATTACCACCAAGGCTGGATACGATATGTGGGAGGGCCCTTATGGAAACTGGGGCAGCCGCAAGTATCTTCTGGCAAGTCTTGACCAGAGCCTGAAGCGTATGGGACTGGAATATGTAGATATCTTTTATCATCATAGAATGGACCCTGAGACACCGCTGGAAGAAACCATGGGAGCGCTGGCCAGTGCAGTACAGAGCGGAAAGGCACTGTATGTGGGACTTTCCAATTACGACGGAAAAACACTGTCACAGGCAGCGGCGATTTTACAGGAACTTCATTGTCCTTTTGTAATTAATCAGAACCGTTACTCTATTTTTGACAGAACCGTAGAGAAAAATGGCCTGAAAAAGACCACCGGAATTCTGAAAAAAGGTCTGATCACCTTCAGTCCTCTTGCTCAGGGACAGCTTACAGACCGCTATCTCAATGGCATTCCGGAGGACAGCCGTATCCGTACAGACGGCAGATTTTTGAAGGAAAGCAATCTGACACCAGAGCGTTTGCAACAGATCCGGGAGCTGAACGACATGGCTGCAGGACGTGATGAGAAGCTTTCTGAGATGGCCCTTGGCTGGCTTCTTGCACAGGAAGAAGTGACCAGCGTACTTATCGGAGCATCCCGTCCACAGCAGATCCTTGACAATATAAAAGCAATTCACTGTGCACCTTTTACAGAGGAAGAGCTTGCAAGAATTGATGAGATCGCGGCTGAGAATACAGCCAGATAAAGACGTCAGTTACGAGAAGAATAGAAAATTCAGGATAACAGTGAAGGAACTGGATCATGCTGGAAAAAATCACATTTTTCAAAAAAATCTTTGATACCGTATGGGAATATCACAGGGACAGTGGGCAGTTATATGTACACTATGACAGTGCTCTGCCTGAATATTGCAATCGGCAGCTGCCATATGAGGAAATGTACAATTTGTACGTGGATGAGTATGTGTATACGGATCAATAAAGTTCAGGTGGATTCCTATGCAGAAGGCGATTGGGAATTCGAAGCCTGGGACGAGGAGGTATGCGTCCTTCACACCCTGGTGATCTCACCTTCTGCTGCTGGAAAAGGCTATGGAAAGCGGTTTGTAAAATTCTATGAGGATTACGCTTTAAGTCACGGCTGCCCGGAGCTTCGAATGGATACCAATGCGAGAAATGTCGCTGCAAGAGGACTGTATAAGAAGCTTGGCTATAAAGAAATCGGGATTGTGCCTACGGTATTTAACGGGATACCGGACGTGCAGCTGGTGCTGTTGGAGAAGCATTTGGAATAGTTAAAAAGGTCAGAAAAGCAATAAAAACTTTTGCTTTTTCTGACTTTTTTTGCATAAAATGAAGTTTAAAACATTTTAGTCGGTCTGTTTTTCAGTGTCTTTTGTAATGCTTCGCAGGTGAAGATAAACGGTATTTATGGAAATTCCAAGGGCTTCTGCTACTTGTTTGATGGAATTTTTTATGGAGAAAATACCTTTGTCATGAAGAATCCGGATCAGTTCTTTATTCTTATTCACAGAGGAAATTGAGGAATCATACATAACCTGAGTGCGGGCAGCCATGATGGCCTGACTGATAGTGTCGGAAGTATTGGTTGCGAAATATTCCTGTTCGGTGGGCTCTGTTCCAGAACCTGTAATACTTTCTAGAACTTCTGAAAGAGGAGAATCCAGGTACATGTTGATACATAATATTCCAATTACGCGATTATTTTCTCCTATAATTGGAATGGTGGAGGACTTTAAACGTTCACCCATGGAGTTGATCGCATTATAGGAAATATGGGAACTGGTTGCAGCCAGTCCTTTATCCTCAATTCGTTTCAACATATTTAATGCAAGGTCTGTAAGCGGTGCACCTTCAGAGCGGCCAGAATGGTATCCATTCATAATCTTTACAACAGAGTGTTCGTAATCTTCCAGGCTGTGAAGACTAATTTCACAGATGGAACCCAGATAAACAGAAAGACCTTCGATCATGGAAGCATAAGAATTTATGATGGCACGGTCTGTTTTGGTTAGTTTCATAGTCACCTCCGAAAAATTATTCGTAACTGTTCAGTGAGAAATCATTTTAATTATTCTATGCTTAATGTACCACAGGAACGAAAATTTTACAATGTAATACCGTCTTCTGGAATGAAATAAATGTGGGTTTTTGAATGAAATATTTCATATTGACGTTAAATTATTTTAGCTATATAATGAGGAAAATTAATCAGGAGGTGGCTTTATGAGTGAGCAAATACCTGTGATCGCATCAAATGACGGGCTTTACCGTCTGAAATGGGAATATGAGCGTGAGAGGACTTCTTATACAGATCTTTTGTGCTTTGGAACTGCTGACATGGATTACCGTTCTCCTGAACCCATACTTGATGCTATGAGGGGAGTGCTTGACAGAGGACATCTTGGTTACCCTATGATTCCGGAACGCTACTATGAAGTAATTCATAACTGGTTGTTGAGTATAGCCGGATGGGACATTGATGCAAGATGTTCGATAGCTCAGAGTGCTGGGATTTACATGGGCGCCTGGGCAATCATTTCCCTTTTGACCAGACCTCAGGATATGGTTACAATTCTTACTCCTGTTCATTTTTGTTATAAAGAAATTTTAAGACTTAATAATCGAAAAATCATAGAATGTCCGCTGGAATTAATAGAAAATGGATACAGCATTAATTTTGGAAGACTGGAAGCCTGCTTTGCAAGCGGAAGCCGTCTGTTATGGCTGTGCAATCCTCATAATCCTATTGGACATGCCTGGACAAAAGCAGAGCTTGAGAAAATTGCAGAACTTTGTTTAAAATATCAGGTATACATCATATCAGACGATGTTTACTGCGGACTTTTGTTTTCAGGAACCTCTTATACTCCTATTGCTTCGCTATCGAAGGAAATTTCAAGATATACAGTTACACTTTATTCTACCAGCAAAACATATAATACAGCAGCTCTTCGGCATGCCTTTTTAGTTACGGAAAATCCTGAAATCTATAAAAAATACCGGGAATTCTTAACATCAATGAGTATGGATTACGGACAGAACATTATGGGGATTGAAGCAACGATAGCGGCTCTTGGGGAATGTGAAGAATGGCGCAGGAAAGTGATGGAAAAGATCATGGCTGCCCATAGATTTCTGGAAAAATATTTTGAAGAGAATATGCCGATGTGTAAGGTAATAAAATCGGATTCCTCTTATTTTGCATGGATCGATATGCGTGCATTGAAGATACAGCCGCAAATGCTGACACACCTGCTGGAACAGGAAGAACATATGATAGTAGAAAATGGTTATTTTCTTGGAAAAGGCGGAGCTGGTTTTATTCGTTTTAATCTCGCGTGCGATGAGGAACATCTTAAGGAAGGGGCTGCACGCCTTAAGGAGTTTTGTTTCAAACATATATAATATACAAGAAAGGAAGGAAAGAAATGAAGTACAATTTTGATTCAACACCAGATCACCGGAAGAATGCTTCTTATCGATGGGGAATGGAAGATATGCCGGAAAAAGTGATTGGAATGGGAACCGCGGATCTGGACTACTATTGTGCCCCATGCATCCAGAAGGCCCTTGTGCCGATCGCGCAGGAGAACTGTTATAACTACAGGCAGCATACCAAGGAATACTACGATGCAGTAACTGGGTGGTATGAGAGAAATTATGGCTTGAAAATTGAAAAAGAATGGCTGAGCAATGTTCCAAGTACCATAGGTGCAGTCCGGATGGCGTTGGGGATTTTTGCAAAGCCAGGAGACAACATTATTGTTCAGACTCCTGTATTTGGTCCGCTAAAATGGGCGGTGGAGGGGGCGAATCAAAACCTGATCGAAAATCCTCTGAAGCCGGTAGAGGGACATTATGAGATTGATTTTGCTGATTTTGAGGAAAAGATCAAAAAATATCACCCGTCTTTGTATTTAATGGTAAATCCTCATAACCCTACAGGAAGAGTTTTTACTAAGGCAGAATTGGAACGTTTAGTTGATATCTGCTATGAAAACAATGTAAAAATCATTTCTGATGAGGTACATTGTCTTGTACTTTACGGAAATAACAAGCATACGCCTATTCTTGCAGTGAATAAAAAAGCGCAGGAGATCAGTGTGCAGATTGTGAGCCTCAGCAAAGGCTATAACATTATGAGCCTGCCTCACGCAATTATTACAGTCGCAGATCCCGAGATGAGAAAAGCATGGATGAAACAGATTACAGCATATTCTTTTGGATATGCTGTAAATAGCTTTGCAATTGCAGCAGTGACCTCGGTCATGAAAGGGGAAGCTGATGACTGGATGAAGGAGCTTACCCAGTACCTTTATCAAAACCTTCAGGAAATTCTTGAGTTTATTAAAAAATATGACCTGCCGCTGATCCCGTATGTTCCGGAAGGCAGTTTCCTTCTGTGGCTGGACTGCAGGAAAGCTGGAATTGGAACAAAACATCTGGACAAGTTTTTTATGGAAAAAGCACAGATTCATCTGGATGACGGAGAGGAAAATTTTGGTTCGGCAGGAGAGGGCTTTGTGAGAATTAATTTTGCCGTTACCAATCAGAACCTGAAAGAGGCGTTGGAAAGGATCCGTGTCTCATTTGGCAAATGATCATAGGTTTTCACAGGATGAAAAGGGAGATTACTATGGAGAAAAAAGAAAATAAAAATCAGAAAGAAATAACAGTTGGCAGAGCTTTATTTGGTTTTTTTGGTCCAATTCTGGTACTTGTAGTTCTGATCGCTTTCGGTGCAGAGGTAACGATCGCAGCGTTGGCAGCTCTTTTTGTAATGATTGTATTTTGTATGTATCTGGGATTTGACTGGAACAAAATCGATGGAGCAATGTCGGAAGGTGTAAGGCAGATCGCAACTGCGTCCATGATCATGCTTCTGGTAGGATGTATGGTTGCAGTGTGGATGTCTTCCGGTACAATTCCAACTTTGCTTTATTACGGAATGAAGATCATCACCCCACGTTTATTTTTACCAATCTGTTTCATTCTGCCTGCTTTTATGGCTGTGTGCGCAGGTACCAGCTGGGGCTCTATCAGTACTATTGGTGTTGTTCTCTGCGGAATGGCAGAAGGTCTTGGAATTCCGGTTGCAATGGCAGCTGGGGCTGTTATTTCAGGAGCATTTTTCGGGGACAAAATGAGTCCTTTGTCAGATACCACATTATTAGCAGCGTCCTCCTGTGAGGTGCCGTTATTTACCCACATTAAGTCCATGTGGTATACAACTGTTCCAGGAACTATCATCTGTCTTGTAATTTATACCATTCTTGGAATGAACGCTTCCGGACAGATTGACAGTGCTGTAGTAAACGAGTTGTCTAATGGACTTTCTTCAAATTTTAATATCAGCTGGATCCATATCATACCGGTTGCTCTGGTACTGATCCTTTCTGTAAAACAGGTACCTGCATTTATTGCATTTGGTGTAGGTATTGGAAGCGGTATTATCTGGTCTATGATTTTCCAGGGAAGAGGATTTATTGAAAATCTGGATTATATTATGAACGGTTTTTCCATTGAAAGCGGTGTGGATTCTGTTGATACACTGGTAAACCGAGGCGGATTTTCCAGCATGCTTTCTCTGGTAGGAATCCTTCTTGTACTGGGAATGCTCAGTGGACTTTTTTCTGAATCTGGTGTTTTAAATGTTCTGGTAAATCATCTTTCCAAGAAGCTGAATACACCTGGAACGATTATGTTTGGTGTCTGGATTTCCAGTTTGATCATCTGTCTAATCGGAGGACAGTATCCTGCCATTGCAATTCCGGCTGTTGCATTTAAAGATGTCTGCGATGACATGGACATTCACCGTGCGGTTTTGTCCCGTACACTGGAAGATGTAGGAACCATGGTGGCAGCAATCATTCCATGGAGCGCATGGGTAATGGGGTATGGCGTAGTGCTTGGAGGCATTACCGTACAGCAGTTTATTCCTTTTACATTTTTGCCAATGCTCTGCCCGATCATTGGCCTGATCAACAATTTCCTGGGAATTGGTATGTATCACAGCAAGGATGAGGTGAAATATCGTCCATTGTGGAGAAGAAAATAAGTTGTGGCTTGAGATCTAAGCAGTAGGAAAAACAATTTTGTGAAATATTGGTTTTAGCTGTTTGGGGAAAATTTAATAGTGGAATAGTGCAGGCGAATTTGTATAAGATGCAGATTCGCCTGCTTTTTGTTTCTTATTTCTGTAGTGTTTCATCCCCCTGGGGGGCTTGCGGAAAGAGGGTGTTTTTGATAAAATTTTAACATTAGAGTTTAATGCGGAGGATATGCAAGTGGATAAGTTACTGGACGAAATAGAGAGCTATTGGAGTACCCGGACGGAGGGGTATTCTGAGGTGAATGAAAAAGAGTTGAAGGGGATGCAGAAGAAGGCATGGCTGGAGACTCTGGAAAGCGGATTTTGGGGAAAGAGATCTGGGAAAAATCAGGATGTAGAAGAAGGTTTTGCGGAAACAGAATCTTTCGGAAACAGAAATCCTGATGAAGAGAAAGAACAGCTGAAAATTTTGGATATCGGCACAGGTCCTGGCTTTTTCCCTATGATTCTGGCGGAGGCAGGATATTATGTAACTGCGGTAGATTATACTCCTGGAATGCTGGAAAAAGCTGCGGAAAATGCGGCGAAGTTTATTGGGGAAAAGAAGAATCATATTGAATTTAAAAGGATGGATGCCCAGGCTCTGGAGTTTGAAGATGAGAGCTTTGATGTGATCATTTCCCGGAATCTGACCTGGAACCTGCCTCACCCTGAAATAGCTTATAAAGAGTGGCTTCGCGTACTGAAAAAAGGCGGAAAGCTTCTGAATTTTGATGCCAACTGGTACGGGTATCTTTATGATGATGAGAAGCGCGAGGCTTATGAAAATGACCGCAAAAATGTGGAAAAAGGAAGCCTGGAGGACCATTATCTGTGCACAGATATTGACCGGATGGAGAAGATCGCGCTGCAGGTTCCACTGTCTGAGACCAAGCGCCCGGGATGGGATGTGAAGGTGCTGGAAGAGCTTGGAGCGAAGAAAATAGAAGTGGATGAAACTATCTGGCAGAAGGTTTGGAGCGAGGAAGAGAAGCTGAATTATGGATCTACGCCCATGTTTATGGTGGAGGTTACAAAGTAATAAAAGAAGACTGCCGTTACGGTTCAGACTATGAATTGTAGCGGTTACCAGTGATGAAGTTAATAAGTATGAGGCAAAAGGGTATTCAAATACACTGGTTGTGATGTTGAAATAGTATATGGAAAAGGTAGAAAAAAGAATGAGTGAAATAATAAATGTAGGCGGTTTATGTGCAGCTCCCGGGCAGCGCGTCCATGGTTTTATTACCATTGGAAACGGAGCATTTTCGCTTCCGGCAACGATCATCCGGGGCAAAAAGCCAGGTAAAACAGCCCTGATCACAGCTGGTATCCACGCTGGCGAATATGTAGGAATCCAGAGTGCAGTAGAGCTTGGAAGAGATCTGAACATTGAGAAAATGACAGGAACAGTAGTTCTTGTAAAAGTAGTTGCCAAAGAGGAATTTGAGAACCGTCACGGCTCTCTTTGCAGAGCAACCGGCGAGAATCTGAACCGTGTTTTCCCAGGAAAAAAAGATGGCACAAAGTATGAAAAACTGGCTTCTGCAGTGGTAGAAGAACTGCAGAAAGTGGCAGATTATTACATTGATCTTCACAGCGGTGACGACTATGAAAAGCTGACTCCCTATGTGTATTATGCAGGAAAAGCTAATCCGGAAGTGGTGAAAATTTCTCGTCAGATGGCAGAACAGGTGGATGTTCCTTACATGGTAAAATCAGAGGTAGCTTCCGGTGGAAGCTACAATTATGCAGCATCCTGCGGCATTCCTTCCGTGCTTCTGGAAAGAGGTGGCATGGGAGCCTGGGAGACAGAAGAAGTGCGCTCCATGAAGCGTGATGTGCGCAGTATTTTACGGTTCCTTGGAATCTATGACGGACATAGAAGTATGCGGAAATATTATCCACTAAATATAACAGATGTGCAGTATCAGTCTGCTTCCTACACGGGACTCTGGTATCCTCAGAAGAAGGCTGGAGACCTGTTTACGGAAGGAGAAATCCTTGGATATGTAAAGGATTATGAGGATAATATCCTGGAAACCTGTACCTCCTATGGGGATGGAGTGATCCTGTATCAGACTGGTTCCCTGCAGGTGATTAAGGATGGACCGATGGTAGCTTATGGCCGGATCAGCTACGAGGAAGACGACCGGAAAGAGAAGATTGCAGCCTACTGGACCAAGCGAAGCGACAGCTTTCTGGAGCAGAGAAGGGCAGAGTTACATAGTCCGCTGGCAGACAGCTGGCTGGAAGAAATTGAGAAATATCTGCCTTCAAAAGAAACAAAGTACGAAGAAAAAGCCCAGAAATTTACAGAAAAGAAATGTTCAAATAACGAAAAAAATATAGAACTTGTAACTAAAGATGAATGTGAAGAAAGAAAAGAAGCAGTCGAAATAATTAAGGAAAAAGAGGCCGCTAATGGTAAGCTTAAAATCTTAGATGTAGGCTGTGGAACTGGTTTCTTTACCATTCTTCTTGCAAAACAGGGATACCAGGTAACTGGTACCGACCTTACTCCGGATATGATCACAAACTCCCGGATCCTTGCCAAAGAAGAGCAGGTAACTTGTGATTTCCAGGTGATGGATGCAGAGCATTTAAGCTTTTCAGACGAGAGCTTCGACGTAGTCATTTCCCGAAACCTGACCTGGACCTTACCAGAAGCAGCTCAGGCCTACAAAGAGTGGTCCAGAGTATTAAAACCAGGCGGACTTCTCCTGAATTTTGATGCCAACTACGGCGCCACCAATTTCGCCGAGACCTCCGATCTCCCGGAAAACCATGCCCACAACCAGCTTGGAAATTCTCTGATGCAAGAGTGCGAAGACATCAAACGCCAGCTTCCAATCAGCTCCTACCTCCGCCCCGCATGGGACGTGGAAGAGCTTGGAAAAAAAGGGATGGAACAGATTTCCATTGATCTGGGACTCAGCAGACGGGTTTATAAAGAAAAAGATGAATTTTATAATCCAACGCCGATGTTTGCCATTGCAGCAAAGAAAGCGGAATAATTTGTTAATAGGACAAGTTATACTATCAGCAGAAGCGAAAGTGAAGGACCTATAGGAGGAATACATGTGTTACTGGACATGCGCTGTGTGCGTATTGCATTGACACAGGGGAAGCGTTTTATGAACCAGTTTTGATATAAGAGTAAGATAGAAAAAGAAACCTCTTGCTTTTCTATAAATAACAAGAGATTTCTTTTTCGGAAGGGTATAAAAGAATTACAGGAAAATCAAATTACAAAATCGGAACTTGTCATATGAAGGAATGCCATTGTCTTCTCGCTCTTAGGATGAGAGAAGAACTCTTTGGAAGGGGCTTCTTCTACGATGACGCCGTCTTCCATGTAGACTACCCAGTTGGCTACTTTTCTGGCGAAATCCATTTCGTGGGTGACCACGACCATGGTGGTTCCTTCGTCGGCAAGCTTTCGCATAACGTCCAGAACCTCGCCGGTAAGTCTTGGATCAAGGGCAGAGGTGGGCTCGTCGAAGAGGACAACTTCTGGATTGTAGGCGATGGCTCTTGCGATGGCCACACGCTGCTGCTGGCCGCCGGAGAGCTGGTCCGGATAGAAGTTGGCGCGGTCTGCCATGCCCACTTTTTCCAGCATTTCCATGGCTTTTTTCTTTGCTTCTTCTGGAGAAATCTTACGGGCAATGGTAAGTCCTTCCAGTACATTGTCAAGTGCTGTTTTGTTGCGGAAAAGATTATATCCCTGGAAGACAAAGCCCATTTTCATTCGTAACTGCCGGATTTCTTTCTTGGTGACAGCAGTGATATCTTTATGGAAATCGTCAAAGGTGATCTCTCCCTTATCTGCCTGCTCCAGAAAGCTGATACAGCGGAGAAGGGTTGTCTTTCCAGAACCGCTGTTTCCAAGAACTGCGATTACAGAACCTTTTTCAACTTTGAAATCAACACCTTTTAATACTTCGTTTGGTCCGAATTTTTTATGGATATTCTTTACTTCCAGCATACTTTTTCTCACATTCTTACTTGAATTTTAGATATCAATATTGTTATAAAAATGAACTGATTACGGCTCAATCTTTAAAATATCGTTAAAGTAGTTATTGGCAACCATGAGTACTCCCATAGCTGTGATAACAACGATCTGCTCTTCGGTAAATTCTTCTTTTAACTCTTTGTAGATCTCATCCGGAATGGCTTTTGGATCTTTTGCAAGAGCGCGGCCGAAGGCGATAAGCAGTTCTTCTTTTTTGGTAAATTCGAAATTGTCAAAATCGATTCCGTTGTCTTTCAGAAGCTTGTGGAAGTAGGTGCTGCATACAAGGCACTCATTTTCTTCGGAAATAGCATATTCGAAGAAGTCTCCGGCTCTTTTTCCAATCAGTCTCTGAAGCTCACGGTCCAGTGTGTAGGAGCTGTCTTCAATGGCTTTGAAAGCTTCGATGTTGTGAAGAAGGGTAAGCTTCTCATTGGAGAGCTTGTAGCCCTGTGCAAGATGATCCTCGATTACTTTTTTCTCTTTTTCTCCGGCTGTTTCCAGATTGATTTTTGAAATATAAGACATGATTATTCTCCTTTCACTGGTGCTGGGGTATTCCATACCAGCTTTTTCTCAAAATAGTTTTGTATCCATGTAAGTACGGTACAGATCATAAGGTAAATGACAGCTGCTTCGCAGTACAGGGCGAAGGGTTCGTAGGTCCTGGCTGCAATCTGCTGTGCAGTGGTGAACAGTTCCACAACTGTAATACTGGAAGCAAGGGAAGTGTCCTTGGTAAGTCCGATCAGAGAGTTAAACAGTGGTGGAAAAGCAATTCGGAATGCCTGGGGCATTACAATCCTGGTCATGGTCTGGCGGTAATTCAGACCAACCATATAAGCGGCTTCCGTCTGGCCTTCTGGTACCGCCTGGATCGCAGAACGGAAAATCTCAGCATTGTAAGCGCCAAGGTTCAGGGCAAATGCGATAACTGCGGATGGAAAAGCGTCCAGGATAATTCCTACAGACGGCAGACCGAAGAAGATGATAAACAGCTGTACGATAAGTGGGGTTCCGCGGAAGACCCATATGTAAAATCTTGCAAACTGTTTCAGTCCTTTTACATTGGCAATCTGTACCAGGGCAAGGAAAAGAGCGATGATACAGCCAAAGACAAAGGAGAGTAATGTAAGGGGGATTGTAACTTTTATTCCGGGGATGAGGATTCTGGTAAAGGAAGATACCAGGATCCCTGCTAAACGTTCACTCATAGTTGATTCCTTTTTACTTTCGATTATTTACTGTTGCAAAATGAATTACAGTAACTAGTTCTATTTATGCGGCAGTGCCTGCTGCTGATAATTATCTTAGGTCAAAGATTCTTTCATAAAGGATATCACCAGTGCATGCAACTGCCATTCCTGCCAGAACTGCGATCTGCTCTTCGTTGAAATTTTTCAGGAGGGAAGCGCGTACGGCTTCCGGGATCTGTCCGTTATTCTGGACAACGGCTGTGGCGAAGTCGATCACTGCCTGATCCTTTTCATCGTAATCTGGTTTATCCGGATACATGCCCTGGTCGGTAAGACATTTTGTGTAATACTCTGTGCAAATGGAAGAGTGGCTTAAGGCTGCAATGGTGTATTCTAACAGGTCACCGTAGCGTTTGCCTACCAGCTTCTGGACTTCGGCATCCATGCGCCAGGCATTTTCCTCTACTGTGTCATAGACCACATAGTTTTTCAGCTGCCAGGCGATCTTTCTGGAACGGGTCAGGTTCTGATGACCGTTTTTATCCAGGTATTCTTTGACTGCAACGGGAGCTGTTTCGTAAGTGACTGGTTCAATCCAGGACATTGATTTTTCCTCCTGACTTTATTTATAGCTATGCTGCCAGGGGGAAGCATAGCTATTTTGGAGATATATACATTGGCAAAATGTTTTGTTTCTTCGAGTGCGATCAACGGCTGCATGAGGTGAGTGCGTTGTAATAATGAAGCTATTGATCTTTCATATGGAGATGACGATTAATTAGTTAGCATCAGCAGCTTCGTCGGAAGCTGTATCTTCGGAGTTGTCGGCTGTATCAGCAGAGGCATCAGCTGTTTCCTCATCCTGCGGCTGTGTGAAGTCTGTTCCGAAGTAATCCTCGGAAAGTTTGCTTAAGGTTCCGTCTTCTTTCAGTTCGTCGATGGCACTCTGAACTGCGTCATATAAAGCAGTTTCCCCTTTCTTGATCGGAACAGCGTAGGTATCTACAACGTCCGGGATTACGAAGGCAACTTTCAGGTTTGCATCCGGGTGCTGCTGAAGGTATTCGTTGAATACAACAGCGTTAAAGGTGGTAAAGTCGGCACGTCCGGATTCAATCAGGGAAACTGCTTCGTCTGCTGTGCTGATCTGTACAAGAGATGCGCCGGCATCCTCCAGGATATCAAGGTAAGCGGTTGTTGCAGTGTTGGCAACTTTTTTGCCATCCAGGGAAGCCATATCTACAATGTCATCATTGTCTTTGGCAACTACGATCTGCTGTGTGATGTAGAAATATGGTCCTGCGAAATCGTATTTCTCTTCACGTTCAGGGGTGATGCTTACGGCATTGATAACAGTGTCCAGACGTCCGCTGTCGATTCCTGCAAGAAGGGAATCCCAGTCGGATTCTGTGAAATCTGCCTCTACGCCAAGCTTGTCTGCAATTGCCTTTGCTACTTCTACGTCAAATCCGGTAAGCTCTCCGTCATCATCATGATAGGTATATGGAGGATAGGTTCCTTCCACACCGACTTTCAGTTTTCCGGATTCCTGAATCTGGGAAAGTTCATCATCAGCTGCGTAAGCCATGCTGCATGTTGCCAGAACTCCTGTTAATACTGCTGCAATTCCTAGTGTTAAGATGCTCTTTCTCATAATTTTTTCCTCCTCGTGTTTATCACCTAGTTTCAAACTAGGTTTAATATGGATTGAATATTACCATAGAAATGGATGGTTGTCTAATATAGAATAGGAATAGCTGGCTATAGGTAGAAACTATAACTTGTTTACGCTGCTTGTAAAAGTTATATGGTTCGGGAAAGACATTGCTTGACTAAATGGGGAGATATGGTAAAGTGGAGGAAAGAAAGTTTCGAGGAAGGAAATAAAAACATGGTAAGGGAAATTATACATGATACCTGGTTTCTTAGCCAGAAATCAGAGAGGGCGACGAAGGCGGACAGTCAGATTGCACAGGATCTTCTGGATACTTTGAAGGCCCATGAAGAGGGCTGCGTAGGTATGGCGGCGAATATGATCGGGGAGCGGAAGCGGATCATTGTGGTGAATATGGGCTTTATGAATACGGTTATGTATAACCCGGTGATCGTGAAAAGAACAGGAAGGTATGAAACGGAGGAAGGATGCCTTTCTCTGATCGGGGGGCGGAAATGTACCAGGTATGAGGAGATTGAAGTGGAGTATGAGGATATGAACTTCCGCAAACAACGAGGAAAATTCCAGGGCTGGACGGCACAGATCATACAGCATGAGTGTGATCATTTGGAAGGAATATTGATCTGATAATTTTATTACATAGATTATAAAATTTTTATCCCCCTGGGAGGCTTGTGAAAAAATCACAATATGTTATCTTAAATAAGACACAAAAAGTGTTAATTCTGTTAATCTAATGTGTAACGCATCTCCGCGTGAAAAGTTACACAGAAGTCTGCAGACATTTCCGGATAGTCTGTTGGACAAAGGACGGCAGCTATTACTCCGCAAAATGGCTGCCGTATCTTTATGTGAAGAGAGTTTAGAAAGGTAATATGTATGTTAGATCTCAAACAGTTAAAATATTTTATAACATGTGCAGAGACCGGCTCCATCAGTGAGGCTGCAAAACTGCTTTATACTACTCAGCCAAGTGTGAGCAAGGCTATAAAAGCTCTGGAAAATGATATGGGAATGGTATTGTTTGAACGTATGCCAAGGGGAATTGCGCTCACTGCAAAGGGGCAGGAGGCATATCGCTATGCTTGCAGAATTGTAAATGATTCTCAGACTCTGGAAGAGATGGGGCACAAAAATATGGCGAAGTATTTGCGTATTTCTCTGAACCCCAGTTCCTGGTTTACCAATCAGTTTGTAGAATTTTATAAGGAAAATTATGAAAAAGATTATCACTTCGAAATTTATACAGCTGGTGTGCGGAATGTTATGGAGCGCGTGAGGGATTATCTTTCCGATGTTGGTTTCGTATACGTAATGGAGCAGCAGAAGAAAGAATTTCAGTATGAACTGGTGAAAAATCGCCTGGTTTTTAATGTTATGCAGGAAAGTACGGCGACCTTTTATCCCGGAAAAGAAAATATTCTATATAAAGAAATGCCACCTTCCGAAAAAGCAAAGGAACCAGATATGAAAATTGCTTCAGAGGTGGAAAATAATGGCACTGTAAATACGTTAGCGCAAAAAGATCAGCAGACGGTAAATATGGATCAGATGAAGAACTTCCGCTTTATCCAGAATTTCCGTGATGAATTCCTGGAGTTGGGGGAAAAAGAAAAACGAGGAGTATTCAGTTGGGAAAATCTGGATGTTTCCGTAATCACAAACAGTGACTACATTATGGAAAAAATGCTGAAAGAAACAGATCTTTGTAATATCAGCGGAAGCTATCTTTCGGATGACAAGAAAGCTGTAAATGAAGGCATTCCCCTGGAATTCAAAAAGAACAAAGTATTTTTCGGATATATCAGAAGGAAAAACGACGAACCGGATGAGCTGGTGGATGAGCTGCTTGCATTTTTAAACAGTAAATTAAAGTGATATTCCAAAATCACAAAAATATATGCCAAATAGGAATAGCTTATAACCCCCTGGGCGGGTTGTAAGCTGTTTTTTATTTTGCTAAACTGTACTGCGGAATATGAAATGGAGATAATCAAATGAAGAAATATACAATCAAACGTATCATTCAGCTGATTCCCATTCTGTTTGCAATTACCTTTCTGTCCTATGGGATGATGCGCATTGCAGGAAGTGATGTTGTAACACAGAAAATGGAGAACACAGGCGCTGTGGTGTCAGAAGCTACGCTGGATGCGGCAAGAGAACAACTGGGACTGGATAAGCCTTTTCTGACACAATATTTTGTATGGCTGGGCAAACTGCTCCGGGGAGATATGGGAAATAGTTATGTATCTGGTTTTTCAGTATTTGATACATTTATATCGAAGCTTCCGGCAACGTTGCTTCTCACAGTGACCTCCATTCTGCTTACGGTCATTATTTCCATTCCCCTGGGAATTTTGGCAGCAGTAAAGCAGAATACAGTTATTGATTACATCATCCGTTTTTGCAGTTTTATAGGAAACAGTCTTCCTAATTTCTTTGTATCACTTTTACTTATGTATTTTCTTGCAATTAAAATAAGGATTTTCCCTGTTATTGCAAAAGATGTCAGCTTGAAAAGTGTGGCTATGCCGGCTATTACCCTGGCCATAGCCATGTCCGCAAAATATCTTCGTCAGGTGCGTGCTACAGTGCTGGATGAGCTTGGTAAGGATTATGTTGTGGGAGCCAGGGCGCGCGGTGTGAAGTTTTCTGTTACCTTATGGAAAAGTATTATGAAGGCTTCCCTTGTTACGATCATCACATTGTTGATGCTGTCCATAGGAAACCTGCTTGGCGGTACGGCAATCGTAGAATCTATTTTTATGTGGGATGGTGTGGGGAAAATGGCAGCAGATGCCATTTCTATGCGGGATTATCCCATTATCCAGGCTTATGTGATGTGGATGGCGATCATTTATGTTCTGGTAAATCTGCTCACAGATCTGTCTTACCGGTTCCTGGATCCGAGAATCCGTCTGGGAGGTGAGAAGCAGTGAGTATGAAAAAAATGAACGAAGTGCCGGAAAAGGAAAAAGAAAGCAGAGATAATGAAAATCGCGTAACAGTGCGTGTACAGAGAATTAAAAAGAGTCATATAAAACAAAAGCTGATATTTTTTAGTGTGTTGGCAGCCTGCCTGGTAATCCTGGCAATCTTTTCAGACCACCTCTGCCCTTACGATCCCTACGCACAGGATCTTTCCAGTGCCCTTCAGGCACCAAGCTTTCAGCATCCGATGGGGACAGACACTTACGGTAGGGATATGCTGTCGCGTGTGATCAGCGGAGCAAGAGCCAGTATTTTTTCTACTTTTATACTGGTGGCTGCGATTTCCATATTTGGAACAATTGTGGGATTGTGTTGTGGTTATTTTGGTGGAATCCTGGATTCTGTTATGATGAGAATTTCAGATGTCTGTCTGGCATTTCCAGGACTGGTGTTTGCAATGGCGATTGCGGCTATTCTTGGGGGCGGTATCCAGAATGCCATTCTTGCACTGGCGGTGATCAGCTGGCCGAAGTATTCCCGAATTGCCCGAAGCCAGACATTGGCATTGAAAAATGAACCATATATTCATGCTGTCATACTGGCTGGAGACAGCTCTGTTCAGATTTTGGTGAGGCATGTTCTTCCGAATATGATCGGACCAGTTCTGGTAACAGCTATGCTGGATATCGGAACTATGATGATGGAACTGGCTGGCCTGTCTTTTCTGGGACTGGGGGCTCAGATTCCAATGGCAGAGTGGGGAAGCATGATGAGCAGCGGTCGGAGCATGATCCAGACTTATCCCTGGGTAGTTCTGTCACCGGGAATTGCAATTTTTGTATCTGTAGTAATTTTTAACCTGCTGGGGGATACTGTTCGCGATTATCTGGATCCTAAGAACGGTCGTTTACAGTAGAGATAAAAAACATATATGAGGAGAAATGTACATGAAAACAAAGAAAATCCTGGCAATTGCATTGGCAGCTGGCATGACAATGGGGTTAGCAACAGTGCCAACAATGGCAGAAGAAAAGAAAACATTTGTATTTGGCGATACCACCTTTAATGCAGAAAATGAGGAGGCGGATATCAATCCACAGAACACCTATGCAGGCTGGGCCTGTATCCGTTATGGCGTTGGTGAAACCCTGTTCCGTTATTCCGATACTATGGAAATCGAACCGTGGATTGCAAAGGAATACGAAAATGTGGATGATCTGACCTGGAAAATCACCTTGAATGATGGCGTTGTATTTTCCAACGGACGTGCCTGCGATGGGGAGGCAGTAAAAGAGTGTCTGGAAGATCTGGTGGCAAACCACGAAAGAGCTGCCGGAGATCTTTGTATTGATACCATTGAGGCTGATGGAAATGTGGTGACAATTAAGACAAAGGAGCCGAAACCGGCTCTGATCAATTACTTAAGTGATCCTTATTGCTGTATTATTGATGTGCAGGCGGGAATTACAGACAACGGGATTGTAATTGGTACAGGTCCCTATGTTGCCACAGATCTTGTAACAGACGATCATCTTACACTTGTGAAAAATGAGAATTACTGGAATGGCGATGTGAATGTAGATGAGATTACTGTCCGTACGATTTCTGATGGTGATACACTGGCGTTTGCACTCCAGGCAGGGGAAATCAATGCGGCCTATGGTATGGCATATGCAAGCTATCCTTTATTTGAAAATGATGATTTCACATTCTCAAGTATTGCAACAAGCCGTGCATTTTATGCCTGGATGAATTTTGAAAGTCCGGTAACTTCTGATCCGGCGGTACGTAAGGCAATTGCCATGGGAATTGACAAGGACAGTTTCGTATCTGTGTTGCTGAATGGATATGGATATCCGGCAGTTGGTGCATTCCCAGATACTTTCTCATTTGGAGGACAGAATCTGACTACAGAGAGCTATGACCCGGATGGAGCAAAACAGGTTCTGGAGGATGCTGGCTGGGTTGACTCTGATGGAGATGGAATCCGTGAAAAAGACGGTCAGAAGCTTGTGATCCGCTGGCTTACTTACCCAAGCCGTCAGGAGCTTCCTCTTCTGGCTGAGTCTGCACAGGCAACCTTAAAAGATATTGGTATGGATGTTCAGGTAAACTGTACATCTGATAACAATACCATCCGCAAAGATCCTACCCTGTGGGATGTATATGCAAGTGCCATGGTAACAGCACCTACAGGAGATCCACAGTACTTCTTCACCTCCTGTGCATTGGATGAATCTGTTTCCAATAACGGACATTATCACAGTGATAAGCTGGAAGAGCTTGCAGATGAAATGGAAACGGAATTTGACGTGGATAAGCGTGCAGAACTGGGAATTCAGATGCAGCAGACAGTTCTGGATGACAATGCTTATGTATTCTGTTCCCATCTTAGAATGAGCATGGTTATGCAGTCAAATGTAACTGGTCTGGTTGCTCATCCCTGTGATTATTATGAACTGACCGCAGATCTGGATATTAATTGAGTATGGAAAAGAAAATATTAACCTATGATTCGGTGGAGATATCCTTTGACGGGAAAGCGGTAGTCCATGATGTAAGTTTCTCCCTCGCACCAGGAGAAATCCTTGGCCTGGTAGGAGAATCCGGAAGCGGTAAGAGTACACTGATCAAGGCTGCTATGGGACTTCTGGGTTCCGATGGCCTTGTGACCAGAGGAGATATCTTTTATATGGGACAAAATATTCTGGACATTCCAGAGAAAGAGAAAAGAAAAATCCGGGGTGCAAAAATCGGCATGATTTTTCAGGATGCAGGAGCTTCTCTCTGCCCCATCCGAACAATTGGTGATCAAATTTATGAGAGCATGGGGGCTCATAAGAAAGTGAGCAGAAATGAGGCAAAAGAATGGGCTATGGAACTGTTTGACAAGCTGAATTTTAAAGATAGCCAGCGAGTGTGGGACAGCTATCCTTTCGAGTTGTCAGGGGGAATGAATCAGAGAGCAGGAATCGCTATTGCCATGCTGATGAATCCTCCGGTCCTTTTTGCAGATGAGCCTACCAGCGCGCTGGATGTATCGGTTCAGCGTCAGGTGGTGCAGGAAATGCTGAAGCTTAGAGAACTGTTTGGAACTGCAATTATAATTGTAACCCATGATATTGGGGTAGTACGTGCAATGGCGGATACCGTTCTGGTCCTGAAAGACGGAAAAACAGTGGAATACGGAGAAGCCGGGAAGGTATTGAACGATCCCCAGGATCCATATACGAAGAAACTGCTGGCAGCAGTACCAAGGCTTAAGAGAAAGGAAAAATCATGAACACACTTTTGGAAGCAGAACATTTAACCAAGGTATTCACCCAGAGGGGAAAAACGTCTTTCAAAGCTGTGGATGATGTAAGCTTTACTCTGAAAGCAGGGGAGACCCTTGGAATTGTAGGAGAATCCGGCTCTGGTAAAAGTACAGTGGCAAAGATGATCACAAGGCTTACGAATATTTCAGAAGGAACTTTGAAATTTCAGGGAAAGGATATTACGAAACTGAAGCAGAGTCAGTTGAAAGACGTATATGGCAATATACAGATGGTTTTTCAGAATCCGGTAGGTTCCTTTGATCCCAGAAGAACTTTGGGAGACGGAATTGGCGAGAGCCTGCGAAATCGTGGAATGAAGAAGACAGAGGTCACGAAACGGGTAAAGGAGCTGCTGGAACAGTGCGGACTTGATGGAGAGTTTGCAGGCAGATATCCCCATGAGGTCAGCGGAGGTCAGTGTCAGAGAGCGGCGATCGCAAGGGCTCTGGCAGTAGAACCGAAGGTGCTGATTTGCGACGAGGCTACCAGCGCACTGGATGTGACCATCCAGAAGCAGATCATGGAACTTCTGGAAGAACTGAAGGATACACATGGGCTGTCGTTTATTTTTATCTGTCATAATCTTGCACTTGTACAGAGCTTCTGCGATAAGGTGCTGGTTTTGTATGATGGGAAAGTTGTAGAGAGCGGGAAACCGGATGATATTATAAACGCACCGCAGGAGGCGTATACAAAGAAGCTGGTCGAGGCGGTATTTGAGTAATAAGTAAAGAGCACAGAAAGAAGATCTATGCAGAGGAATCATGAATTATTCATGGGTTGCTGTATGGATCTTTTTCTTATTAGAAATCACAGTAAATGATATTCCATAAAATGACAAAATTATGCAAAATAGGAATGGGCAAATATCCCCCTGGGGAGCTTGTAGCACTGGTGGATTCTGGTAAAATTAGTTTCAGCAGCAAGGCAGAGAAAAGCCGGAAATGCGAATTCTTATACATAGTTACATGTAACACCTCCACTCATTATTACATGTAAATACAGACCTTCTATAGAAAGACAGTTATAGGAAAAAACTTATAACTGCCTTTCTTGTCTAAGAAGAAATGGAGGAAAATTTGATCAGAAATCTTCAGAAAACTATTTTCTGTTGATAATAAAAACAAGAGGGAGAAACGCTATGAAAATCAAAAAAGTAATCAGTTTATTATGTACAGCAGCCATGCTGCTTGCAGTACCTGCCGTGAATGTGTATGCGGGGGCGGAGGATCAGTCCGTGATCGTGACAATGCCAACCACATCAGAGCCGGAGTCCGGATTTGATCCGGCTTACGGATGGGGAGCCGGAGAGCATGTCCATGAGCCGCTTATCCAGAGTACACTGGTTCGTACCACCAAGGATCTTGGAATCGAAAATGATCTGGCAACGGAATATTCCTGCAGCGACGATGGCCTTACCTGGACAGTCAAAATCCGCGATGATGTAAAGTTTACAGATGGAGAGCCATTGACAGCAGGGGACGTGGCATTCACATTTAATACATGCCGCGATGAAAGCTCCGTCAATGATTTTACCATGTTAAAAGAAGCTGTGGCAGTAGATGATACCACAGTAGAATTTCATATGAATGAGCCATATTCTATCTGGCCGTATACTATGGCAATCGTGGGAATCGTGCCTGAGCATGCCTATGATGAGAATTACGGACAGAATCCAATTGGTTCCGGCCGCTATATTATGAAACAGTGGGATAAAGGCCAGCAGGTTATCTTCGAGGCAAACCCGGATTACTATGGAGAGGAGCCAAAGATTAAAAAACTAACTGTTTTATTTATGGAAGAAGATGCTGCGCTGGCAGCAGCAATGGCTGGACAGGTGGATCTGGCGCATACAGCAGCTTCCTACAGTGAGCAGGAAATCGAAGGATACAAGCTTTTGAATGTGGAAACAGTAGATAACCGGGGGTTTAATCTTCCTTGTGCAGAGCCAGAAGAAAAAGAGGGAATCATTTATGGAAACAGCCTGACTGCAGACGTGAATGTCCGCCGCGCCATTAACCTGGCAATTGACCGTGACGAGATGATCGAAAATGTGTTGAATGGTTATGGAACAAAGGCTTACAGCGTTTGCGACAAAATGCCATGGTACAATGAGGAGGCGGTTACTGAGTATGATCTGGATGCAGCGAAAGCCCTGATGGAAGAGGCCGGATGGGCAGAAGGGGACGATGGAATCCGTGAAAAGGACGGAGAGAAAGCAGAGCTTACCCTTATGTTCCCAAATGGAGATTCTGTTCGTCAGGCACTTGCGGAAGATACAGCTAATCAGCTGAGAGAACTTGGAATTGAGGTAACCACTTCCGGCGTTGGCTGGGATACCGCCTATGATCAGGCACAGTCAGAATCGCTTATGTGGGGATGGGGAGCGCACAGCCCAATGGAGCTTTACAATATTTATCACACCATCGGAGAGTCTGGAAGTGCAGAATATTCCCCATATGCAAATGAGACAGTAGACAACTATATGGATGAAGCACTTGCAAGCAGCAGCCTGGAAGAGTCCTATGATTTATGGAAAAAAGCACAGTGGGATGGAACAACCGGAATTACACAGGAGGGAGATATTCCGTGGATCTGGCTTTGCAACATTGATCATCTCTATTTTGTCCGTGACGGCCTGGAAGTGGCAGACCAGAAATTACATCCTCATGGTCATGGCTGGTCCATTGTAAATAACGTAGACCAGTGGGATTGGGAATAAGTTTTTCAATCTGATCCATGCGTAATGGTTCATGAAATGGAAGAAGAAAACAGAATGGACAAAGTAAGATGAAACGGATAGGTATTTACGCAGGTAAGAACCTGCTGCGGATTATTTTACTGCTTTTTGCAGTAAGTATTCTCACCTTTGCCCTTGTATCAGCCTCCCCTATTGACCCTTTGCAGGCCAATGTGGGGCAGGCTGCCCTGGGCAGTATGAGTGAGGAACAAAAAGAAAAGCTTCGCTCCTATTGGGGCGTGGATGAACCGCCAGTTCAGAGATATCTGAACTGGCTGAATGCGTTTATAAAGGGCGATGCTGGAATTTCCCTGTTATATCGGCAGCCAGTGACAAAAGTCATTGCAGTGAAGCTGGGAAACTCTCTTTTTCTTATGGGGCTGGCATGGCTGGTTTCCGGACTGGTGGGATTTCTACTTGGAGTGATCGCAGGTGTGTTCCAGGGAAGACTGCCAGATAAGCTGATAAAGGGATATTCCCTGGTGATCGCCAGTACACCTTCTTTCTGGCTGGCTCTGTTATTGCTGATCATTTTTGGAGTGTGGTTAAAGATACTTCCCATTGGACTTAGTGTTCCTATTGGGGTAGAAGCCAGTGGAGTTACATTTTTGGACAGAGTGCGCCATGCTATTCTTCCGGCGGTTACCTTAAGTATTACAGGAATTTCCAATATTACCTTACATACCCGGGAAAAAATGATCGACATCATGGAATGCGATTACATTCTTTTCGCAAAAGCCAGGGGAGAGAAAACAGGAAGGATTATTTTTCACCATGGTATTCGAAATGTGCTGCTCCCGGCGCTGACCCTGCAGTTTGCGTCTGTCAGTGAGATCATAGGAGGGTCTGTTCTTGTGGAGCAGGTATTTTCCTATCCGGGGCTTGGACAGGCGGCAGTGGCGGCAGGAACTGGCAGTGATGTCCCTCTTCTTATGGGAATTACGCTGGCAACTGCGGCAATTGTTTTTCTGGGAAATTTCGCGGCAAATGTGCTGTACGGAGTGATCGATCCCAGAATCCGAAGAGGAGGGACTGGGCTGTGAACTGTGGATTACGAATAAGACTGAATCAACGGCAGAAGGCTCGGATTTTACTTGTTTTTTCTGTTATTTTCTTAACGGTGACAGTTATCCTGGGAATCTGCTTTCATGATGCAGCTATGGTTACGGACTTTTCCAGAAAAAATCTTGCCCCATGCCTGAGCTATCCTTTTGGAACGGACTGGCTGGGACGAAACATGTTTTACCGGACCCTTACCGGGCTGTCCACCAGTATCCTGATCGGAGTACTGGCAGCAGGTGTCAGTGCTGTTATGGCGCTTATTCTTGGAATTTGTGCGGCAACATTGGGGAAAACTGCCGATTCTGTGATTACATTTGTCATTGATATGGTTATGGGAATCCCCCATATTCTGCTTCTTATCCTGATTTCCTATGCAATGGGAAAAGGGCTGAAGGGCGTTATTGTTGGAGTTGCGCTCACCCATTGGACTTCTCTTGCAAGGCTGATCCGTGGGGAAGTTTTGCAGCTGCGGGAGAGTGAGTATATTCAAATTGCAGCCAAACTAGGCTGCAGTAAATGGCAGATTGCCAGAAAACATATGCTTCCCCATCTTTTTCCCCAGTTTGTGGTAGGGCTGGTGCTTCTGTTTCCCCATGCCATTCTTCATGAATCAAGCATTACCTTTCTGGGATTCGGTCTGTCCACAGAACAGCCTGCTATTGGAATTATTCTGTCCGAAAGCATGCGTTATCTGATCATGGGAAAATGGTGGCTGGCAGTATTCCCTGGGGTTATGCTGGTACTTACGGTGGTGCTGTTTGAAAAAGGGGGAACAGCACTTCGGCAGATCCTGGATCCGGGGAGTGTTCATAAATAGCAGGAAGGACTGTCTGTCAGAGTGTGCCAAAAGGATTTCTGCAAGATGTGCATCACAAAGTGGAGTGCGCAGATTGAGGGAATGATTTTGGGAGCGCGTTCTAAAAGACAGCAGTGGTTGAAAAAAAGATGAGTTGTACAGATAAGAAAAAAATACTGGAAATAGAAGAACTTTCGGTTTCCTTCCTCCAATATGAGGGAAAAAGCAGCCGCCAGAGCTGGCTTCCGGTTATCTCAGGTTTGTCTGTGGCGGTGCGGGAAGGAGAACTGGTAGCGGTTGTTGGTTCAAGCGGCTCCGGCAAAAGCCTTCTGGCACATGCAATCCTGGGAATTCTGCCTTATAATGCCAGAGTATCTGGAAAGATGAAATTTCAGGGGGAGTTTCTTGATGAAGACAGGATTCGGAAATTTCGGGGAAATGAAATCGCTTTTGTGCCCCAGAGCACCATGTATCTGGATCCTCTTATGAAGGTGGGAAAACAGGTTCGGGGAAAAGCTGGAAGAAAAGCTGGTGGTTTGCAGAAAAAGCTTTTTGCAAGATACGGGCTGTCTGAAAGCACGGAAGAGAAATATCCTTTCGAATGCTCTGGGGGAATGACCAGAAGGATTCTTTTGTCTACGGCGCTGATGGGAAATCCGAAGCTGATTATTGCAGATGAGCCGACGCCTGGAATGGATCTTAAGCTGGCGAAAAAGTCCATGGAGGATTTCAGAAAGTTTGCAGATGAAGGCAATGGTGTCCTTTTGATTACACATGATATTGAGCTGGCACTTCAGGTGGCAGACCGGATCGTGGTTTTTTATGCCGGAAAAACAGTGGAGGAAGCTCCGGTTTCGGATTTTCGTACAGAAGAAACTTTACGGCATCCCTATACGAAAGCGTTGTGGCGGGCGCTTCCGCAGAATGGTTTTACGCCCCTTGCAGGGACACAGCCTTATGTGAAGGACATGCCGGAGGGGTGCCCTTTTGAACCGAGATGCAGCTGGCATCAGGAGCGGTGTAAGGGAGAGGTTCCAATGGTACAGGCTGGATGCGGGAGTGTGAGGTGCGTCAGGTACTGTGACAGTGAAAAATATAAATTGGGGGAGGATGCGAAAAGTTGATTCTGGAAGCGAGGGATATTTCATTTTCTTATGATGGAAAAGGTGCAGAACTTTTTTCAAATATAAATTTCAAGGTGGAAAACACCGAAAGAGTCTGGATACCAGGACCAAGCGGTTATGGAAAAACTACGTTATGTAAACTCCTTGCTGGTTACTTAAAGCCTTGTAAAGGGCTGGTTTTGCTGGATGGAAAGCCTTTGCCGAGTAAAGGGTATTGCCCTGTGCAGATGATCTGGCAGCATCCGGAAAAGGCTGTGAATCCCAGACTGAAAATGGAGAAAATTTTATCCGATAGAGGGCGTGTTGAAGAGCGGATCATAGAGAGGCTGGGAATAGAGGAGGATTGGCTGAACCGATATCCCCAGGAATTGTCCGGCGGGGAATTGCAGCGTTTCTGCATTGCGAGAGCACTGGGAAAAGAGACTAAGTTTCTGATTGCAGATGAGATCAGTACCATGCTGGATCTGATCACACAAAGCCAGATATGGAATTTCCTGCTGGAGGAAGTAAAAAGGCGTGAAATCGGATTGATTGTGGTGTCTCATAGTGAGGCATTAGTGAGACGGGTTGCAGAGAGAGAACTGCCTTTTACGGCAGAAAAGAATGTTATCTGAAAATTTTGAGTGATTCATCTATTTTATACTTCTATTTTCCAAGAAAAACAAGAGCAGATTTTACCAAAAAAATCTCCCGAAAAAAAATATGTTTGGTTAATCATAATCAGAACAGGTGGCTATAATAAGGGACGTAAAAAGAAAAAAGAAGTACTTAACAAAACCTCTTTGTTGAAGGCTGCTAAGCGTTTCAGAATTTTGGAGGAAAAGATAAATGAATACTTTAAAAGCTGAAAAAAGAAGCATGGACGTCAAAGCTAAGAGATTAAGAAGAGAAGGATACGTAACAGGTAACCTGTTCGGCAGAGAAATCGAAGGTTCCATTCCCCTTAAGTTCACCAAGAAGGAAATTGAAGTTCTTCTGAAGAACAATAACAAGGGCAGCCAGGTAATGCTGGAACTGGATGGCAAGACCTACGATGCGCTGATCAAGGAAGTTGATTATAATCCACTTGCACATACAGTAGAAGAGGTAGATTTCCAGGCACTGGTAAGCAATGAGATGGTTCATTCCACTGCTGAGATCATTCTGGAAAATGAAGAGAAGGTTATGTCCGGTGTTCTGCAGGATGAGTTAAAAGAAGTTGCATACAAAGCACTCCCGGCAGATCTGGTTGACAAGATCAAAGTTGATGTTGCTGGCATGAAGATTGGTGATACTCTCCGTGTGAAAGACCTTGAGATCGCTAAGAACAAGAATATCCACATTACAACTGATCTGGAAGCTGTTATTGCAACTGTAACAGCAGTTCACAACGTTGTACCGGAGACTGAGACAGAGACAGAAGAGGCTGCTGAGGAGAAATAATTTAGATGCAGCTGCTGAAACTGGATTGAATTTTGAATATGTGTGAATGAAATAGGAAGCTGTTCACTGAGAAATTGGTGGGCAGCTTCCTTTTGTTTTTTATACGGGTAACGAGCAAAATTCCATGTTTGCATGAGACCTTGGCGCTTGGCGCGATTGGCATTTCCCAAAAGGCGGTTATTGGTAAAAATTCTTCACGAATTTCAAAAATTGCTTCACATGCGGTTTTAGAATCCGGTTTTTACTGTACACAATGTAGAAGGTTCGCATGGCGGATTCGTGGTTCAGGGGGAACATGAGGATCTGGTGGGTGGCGGCAAGGTCCTTGGCGGAGCAGGCGGAGAGGATGGAAATGCCAAGGCCGCC
Organism: Blautia sp. Sow4_E7; assembly: GCF_052116245.1. Lineage (NCBI taxonomy): Bacteria > Bacillati > Bacillota > Clostridia > Lachnospirales > Lachnospiraceae > Blautia > Blautia sp. Sow4_E7. Next base: position 93,723 of record NZ_JBQKLL010000001.1, on the reverse strand, counting down.
GGCTACAGATTTGCGGATGGCTTCCAGGTCGTTCATGCGGGCTACAATGTGCAGGGAAGTGTCTGGGATATTATGTTTTTCCAGATAGCGGTCGATTTCCTTTTTGGTGCCAGAGCCGGTTTCGCGCATAATAAAGGGCTCCTGGAGAAAATCGGAAAAGTCCAGGGTTCCAGTGGCTGCCTTCTGCTCATATTGAAGGTAATGCTCGTTGACTGGAGTGGCAATTACAAGTTTATCTTTGCAAAAGGGGATAAAACAGCAGTCCGGTTCGTCAAAGGTATTTCCAACCAGAGCCATGTCCACACTGCCATCCAGAACCCTTGCCACAGCGCCCAGACTGTCGGACTGCCAGGAATGGAAATAGACGTCTGGGATCTGGCTGGTAAAGGCATTTAGGATGTCAGGCAGAAGATAGGAAGATGGAATGGTGGAAACTGCCAGGTCAATGATCTTTTTGTTTTGTCCGGTGAATTCTTCGATAATGTTGCTGCGCATGTTCAGCATGTTGGAGGCACAGTCGTAGAGCTGAAGACCCCGCTGGGTGATGGTCAGCTTCTTGGTGGTGCGGATCAGCAGCCGGGAGTTTAATTCCTGCTCCAGGGAATTGATGTGGGCGCTGATGGTGGGCTGGGTCAGGTTCAGCTGGCGGGCGGCTTCGGAGAAGCTTTTGTTTTCGACTACGGCTACGAAGGCTTCTAATTGTTTGAATTCCATGGTGGCTCCTTTTATATATTTAAAATTTTTTTCAGTCCCTGGATGGCAAAATCCAGCTCATTTTTTGTATTTTCCGGTCCAAAGGAGAATCGGATAGTTCCGGCTGGGTAAGTACCAAGTGTTTTATGTGCATTAGGCGCACAGTGTAGCCCCACTCTGGTCATAACCCTGTATTCGCTGTCCAGCCGCCATGCCACCTGGGACATATCAATCTCAGGCGTCTGGATGGAAACAACGGCGTTTCGGTCAGTGAGATCTTTTTTTCCAATAATGCGTATGTGTTTGCCGGTATCGTCCAGTGCTTGCAGCTGCTGTAATAAATAGTCTGTGAGAGCCATTTCTTTTTCATATAGGGCATTCATATGGGGAGAAAAGGTGTCGTTATTTCTTTTTAAAAATAACAGTGCCTCATGCAGCCCATAAATTCCCGGCAAATTGGGTGTCCCCGATTCGAAACGGTCCGGTAGAAAATCAGGGATCTCTTCTGTGTGGGATACACTTCCCGTTCCTCCGGAAATCAGCGGTTCCATCTGTTCTGCCAGTTCCTGGGATACCAGAAAACCGCCAGTTCCCTGTGGCCCCCGAAGGCCCTTATGTCCGGTAAATGCCAGGGCATCAATGTGCATTTTTTCCATATTAATTGGCACAATTCCAGCTGTCTGCGCAGAATCCACAATAAAATAGAGATGGTGCCGCTGACAGATTTCCCCAAGAGCATCCAGGGGCATTCTGGTTCCACAGACGTTGGAAGCATGTAAAGTAACGATTGTCTTCGTTTCTGGTTTGATCATTTTTTCCACTTCTTCCAGGATCATAGAGCCATCCTCCCGGCAGGGAATCCGGTCAAAAGAAACTCCCTGAGAAGCCAGCTGAACAACTGGGCGCATAACTGCATTATGTTCCATGGCCGACACCAGGATGTGGTCGCCTGGCTTAAGAATTCCCTTTAAGATAAAATTGAGGCTGGTGGTGACATTCGGTGTAAAAATCACGTTCTTGCATTTGGAAAAGTGGAAAAGCTCTGCCAGAAGCTGCCGTGTCTCATACACAACCTCCTCCGCAGAGTAAGCACTGGAGTAGCACCCACGGTTCACATTGACTCCGTTCATAGTCAGATAATCCATCATAGCCTGCGCCACCCCCGGAGCCTTGGGAAAAGAGGTGCTGGCCTGGTCGAGATAAATTCGGTTCATTATTATATCCTCTCTTAAGTTCTATAATCAAATCATACCACAACCTATCGAAAATATCTATAAATCCTGAAAATAATCCTACATAATCAATTAGAGTTTTCTGACAAAAAATGCTAAAATAAAGAAAAGATTTGACAGTTATCTAAGGAGGAAAGAGTATGAAAGAAACATTGTCAAAGAAAGAGACACCTGTGATCATCGGAGCAGGTGTCATCATTGGAATCATTGCAGTGGCACTGGTGTACTTCGGAAACCCTGCAAACATGGGATTTTGTATCGCCTGCTTCTTGCGTGACACCACAGGTGCACTTGGATTCCATAGTGCAGCAGCGGTGCAGTACATCCGTCCGGAAATTGTAGGACTGGTACTTGGCTCCTGCATTCTGGCACTTGCAACCAAAGAATTTAAGCCAAGAGGCGGCTCCGCCCCTGTTACCCGTTTCGTGATCGGAATGTTCGTCATGATCGGCTGCCTGATGTTCCTTGGCTGTCCGTTCCGTATGATCCTTCGCCTGGCAGGCGGTGATTTTAACGCCATTTTCGGATTGATCGGGTTTGTAGCAGGAATTCTTGCCGGTGTATTTTTCCTGAAAAAAGGCTACACCCTGAAACGCTCTTATAAAATGCAGCCAGTTGAAGGCGGTATTTTTCCAGTAGTAGAAATCGGAATTCTTGTGCTTCTTATTGCAGCCCCGGCTTTTATCCATTTCACAGAAGCTGACGGCGGTCCTGGTGCAAAACATGCCGCAATCGCCATCTCCCTGATTGCAGGACTTCTGGTAGGAGCCATGGCACAGAGAACCCGTCTTTGCATGGTTGGCGGAATCCGTGACGTGGTTCTTTTCGGAGAGTGGAAGCTGCTGCTTGGATTTATTGCAATCCTGGTAAGTGCACTTATTGGAAATATGGTCCTTGGATATTTCAATCCTGGATTTGCAGGTCAGCCAATTGCACACACAGACGGTCTTTGGAATGCACTTGGAATGGCACTGGCAGGATTTGGATGTGTCCTTCTTGGAGGGTGCCCGCTTCGTCAGCTGGTACTGGCAGGAGAGGGAAATACAGACTCTGCAATTACCGTATTTGGTCTGATGGCAGGTGCTGCTGTGGCGCATAACTTTGGACTTGCTTCCTCTGGAGAAGGTCCTACTGCAAATGGAAAAATCGCTGTAGTTATTGGATTTATAGTTTTGATCGTAATTGCTGTTGTAAACTCTATGAGAAAGAGCGAAGCGTAAAGAAACTAAAAAATGTGCTTCAAGAAGAGAAGTACCCTAAATAAGATTGAATTGCGAAAGGAGATTTCCCTTATGAAAACAATCGACGCAAGAGGACTTTCCTGCCCGGAACCAGTGATCCGTACCAAGAACGCGCTGGCCGCTGGCGAGAAGGCATACACCGTAATGGTAGATAATGTAACTGCCAAAGAGAATGTATCCCGTTTTGCCCTGCACCAGGGATATCAGGTATCTGTAAAAGAGGACGGCGAAGATTTCATCCTCACCCTGGAGAAATAATGGGAGATTACATAGCCACATTTTTTTCCCATTTCGGGGCAATGGCGTTTAAGAAAAAATGTGACAAAGAAGACTACCCGGCTGTGATCATGCCGGTGCCAAGAAATTTAAGCTCTTCCTGCGGAACCTGTGTAAAATTTACCGGCTCCCCGGAAACTGCAGAAACCTGGCACTCCGACGAACTGGAGCAGCTGGCAGAAATACTTGAAAATGGAAGTTTTCAGGTTATATGGCATAGTTAAAATGTGAAAGAGAACTGGTATGGACATCACTATGGATATCGGTTCTCTTTTTTTCGTGCATATTGACTCTGACTTTGCTAAAATAGAGGTAATGTGGAAAAAATAATTTCAGGAGGTGCGCAGGTGAAGGCGGAGAAGTCTAATTATGAGCAGGTGATTGAGAATTGGCGGCAGAAATTTCTGGAGATGGATCAGGAGGCGCTGATCCGGAAATTTAATTTAGAGGCAGATGAAGAGGCTTTATATATTACATATTTTTCCAGGAGGCTGCGGATTGACAGGCGGGATGGCGTGATCGCAGATCAGGAAGTGCGGCCTGGGTTTGATACGGTGATGAATATTTATAATACCTTTTATTATGCGGCGGAGCATCCAGTGGCATCTGGAAATCTGGTGGCGTTCCGGCAGGTGAAGCGTGTTTATCCATTTGAGGCGGCATACAGGAGAACGATTATCTCACGGCTTCAGGAGATTTTTTCAGGGAAAACCGCGGAACTGAAAAAGGCATGTGAGATTCTGGGCGGTACACCGCTGCCTCAGGGAGATGTTGGGTATGTGCTTCCTGTATTTCCATTCCTTAATATAGCAGTGCTTTTCTGGGACAAAGACGAGGAGTTTGATGCTCAGGCGAATATGCTCTTTGACTCGGAGATTACGGAGTTTATGCATGAAGAGAATGTGGTGTGCGTGGCTGCGGATGCGGTATATTATCTCACGAAAGCGGCAGGGTTACCAGCTGAGAAGATTTATGCAGAGTAAATTATCGTAACTATTCAGAAGGCAGTATTCCGTGAAGCGCGTAACTGTGAAGGTACTGAACGGTTACAAATTATCTTAAAAAGAATGAAAAATGTCATTATTGTTATAAAAAATAACTTTACACTAATTGGGAATAAATTTATATAGAAATTATTGAAAATCAGGGGAACCTTACAATTTTGTAAGTTTCCCCCTGCATTTTGTAACCTGATTCGATGGCAGTCCTCTTTGCTTTTTACTATACTGTCCATTGTAAACGAAAGCGCGTATGAGAAAAGCAAAAAGAAAGAGAGGACCAAACATGTCACTGCTTGAAGTTTCAAATCTGAAAAAAATATATACCACCCGCTTTGGCGGCAATAAAGTCCAGGCACTGTCCAATGTGAATTTCTCTGTGGAAAAAGGAGAATTTGTAGCAATCATGGGAGAAAGTGGTTCTGGTAAAACTACTCTTCTGAATATCCTTGCTACCCTGGATAAGCCAACCTCCGGCGATGTACTTCTGGAAGGGAAAAGCGTGGTACATCTTTCCGACAAGGAAATCTCCACATTCCGAAGAAAAAATCTTGGTTTTGTATTCCAGGATTTTAATCTTCTGGATACCTTCAGCTTGCGGGATAACATCTACCTTCCTCTGGTTCTGGCAGGTGAAGATTACCGGGAAATGGCGCAGAAGATCCGCCCCATTGCCCAGGCACTTCATATTACAGAGCTTCTGGAAAAATATCCTTACGAAGTATCCGGCGGCCAGAAACAGCGCTGTGCAGTAGCCAGAGCCTTGATCACCCAGCCGCGCCTGGTGTTGGCTGATGAGCCGACTGGAGCCCTGGATTCCAAGGCAGCCAATGCCCTTCTGGATGTTTTCGGCGAAATAAACGGCCAGGGACAGACCATCCTCATGGTTACCCACAGTGCCCAGGCAGCAAGCCGGGCCTCCAGAGTCCTGTTCATAAAGGATGGCGAGGTTTTCCACCAGATCTACCGTGGTGAGAAAACAAAAGAAGAGATGTACCAGATGATCTCCGATACGTTGACAATTCTGATGACAGGTGGTGAGTATCGTGGGTAATGGACTTTTTATGAAACTGGCTGTGGTGAACATAAAGAAGAACCATCAGACCTATGTACCTTACATTCTGGCATGTCTGTTTGATGTCGCCATGCTGTATATGATGCTTTTCATTAATCACAATGCAGGTATGGATTCCATCAAACACTCTGCGGATATCCTTATGATCACCTCCATGGGTGTTGGCGTTATTATTATATTTTCCTTTATTTTCCTTCTGTACAGCAACAGCTTCCTTATGAAGCGCCGCCAGAAGGAATTGGGGCTTTATAACATTCTTGGCCTGGAAAAGAAACATATCAGTATTGTTATGATCTGGGAAAATCTGATCAGTTCTGTTATCAGTTTTGCTGGCGGAATCCTGGTTGGAATTCTTGGAAGCAAGCTGGCTCTTTTGCTGCTTCTGAAACTGATCAAGGTACCGGATGCATTTGGATTTGAAGTCAGTATTCCAGCAATCCGGATCTGTGCAGAGATTTATGTTGTTATTTTTGTCTTGATCCTTCTCACAAATATCCGGAAGGTTTATAAGACAAAGCCAATCGATCTCCTTCACGCCCAGAACGCAGGAGAGCGGGAGCCGAAAGGCAAATGGCTGCTGGCCCTTCTTGGATTTATCTGTCTGTTTATCGGATATTATATTGCCATTACCACAGAATCTCCCCTTTCTGCCCTGTCCCTGTTTTTCATTGCAGTGGTGCTGGTAATGGCAGGAACGTATTTCCTTTTTACAGCTGGAAGTATTGTGATCCTGAAAATACTCCGCTGGAATAAGAAGTTTTATTATAAGACAAAGAATTTTACCGCAGTTTCCGGCATGCTGTACCGTATGAAGCAGAACGCAGTGGGACTGGCCAGCATCTGTATTTTAAGTACGGGCGTGCTGCTTATGATTTCTACCACAGTCTGCCTGAATTCCGGAATTAATGAGATTGTGGAGCTTCGGTGCCCGGCGGATGTGAGTGTGCTGTGCAGGGCAGATGACAGGGAAGCACTTGAAGAGCTTAGGACAAAACTTCTCAATGAGGTTGATGGCAAGGTATCCTATGAAAAGCTGAATACGGAAATTGCTTTTTCCACCACACTTATTATGGAGGGGGAAAACAGCGGGCACTTTCTGGATGCAAATGGGAGTAGTACGCTTTCCGCACTGCAGACCAATTTCGAATCCCTCACTGTTGTACCCCAGGAAGAATATGCCAAAGTTACTGGTAAGGAAATTTCTCTTGCGCCCGGCGAAGTTCTTGCTTACAAAGATGGAAAAGCTGGCGGGGACACTCTGGAGATTCATGACTGTGTTTACCAGGTAAAAGAATGGCTGAAGGATTACCGGTATGTGGGCGATAATTTTTCCTCTATGGATTCTATAAAGCTGATCGTAAATGATGAGGATTTCCAGAAAATTTATGAGCAGCAGCGCCAGGTGTATAATGGAGCAGCTTCTCTTTTGGCTGTAGAACTGGACGTTTATTTTTCCGGAACAGATGAGGAAAAATATGCGGCTGCAACAGAAGTTGAGACACTGGCAACGGATTTTATCGCTGCGGAAAATGCAAAAGGCAGTCTTCCAGAGGGAATTTCCTATATGACAAGTGTAAAACAGGAGATGTACACCAATTTCTACAGTATGTTTGGCGGAATCCTGTTCCTGGGAATTTTCCTTGGACTGTTGTTCCTGATGGGGGCAGCCATGATCATTTACTACAAACAGGTTTCGGAAGGCTTTGAGGATAAGGAGCGTTTCGAGATCATGCAGAAGGTGGGCATGACACACAAAGAGGTAAAGTCCTCCATTCACAGACAGATCCTGATGGTATTTTTCCTGCCCCTTGGTATGGCAGCCATCCACATTGCCATGGCTTTCCCAATGGTAAAAAGACTGCTGGCGCTGTTCAGTATGACCAACAGCGGATTGTTTATGGGATGTACGGTAGTCACTTTACTGGTGTTTGCTGTGATCTATGGAATTATTTATGGGCTGACGGCGAGGGTTTATTATAAGATTGTGGAAAGAAGATAAAGAAAAATAAAAAGATTAAGAAAGATATTTGGGTGCGAAGCGTGTTGCTGTGAGGAGTGAGATCAGTAACAGTCGTACGGATAAAGTGTATGTGAAAATCGCCCAAAAGTGTCAGTCAGGGTTGTATTTATCAGTGTAAAGTGCTACAATGAGAGAGCCTGGGAGGTAAAGAATGCTTCCCAGGCTATTTACGCGAAAAAAAACCTGAGAATATCTCTGAAATTTATGGGAAAGATAGAGTTTTTCGAGGATACAAATTCAGGCAGAAGAAACCGGAGGAAATCTCTTATGAAAAAAGAGAGTTTTAAACAGGGAATTACAGATGGAATCCCCATTGGTCTGGGGTATCTGGCAGTTTCCTTTACGTTTGGTATGATGGCTGTACAAGGTGGTCTGACCATCTGGCAGGCTGTTCTCATTTCCCTGACGAACCTGACGTCTGCTGGACAGTTCGCTGGTCTTGACATTATTATAGCCGGAGGTTCCTTATGGGAAATGGCACTTACCCAGTTGATCATCAATTTAAGATACTGTCTGATGTCCTTTTCCCTTTCCCAGAAGCTGCGGCGTGACGAGCCATGGGGACACCGTTATGGCGTTGCGTTCGGCGTGACAGACGAGATTTTCGGAGTCAGCGCCAGTAAACCGGGAAAAGTCAGTGCCTTCTATAATTACGGAGTTATGAGTGTGGCAATCCCTGGATGGACCGTTGGAACCCTGCTGGGTGCTATCTCCGGAAGTATTCTTCCTGATTTTATTATGAGCGCACTTGGTGTTGCTATCTATGGAATGTTCCTGGCAGTTATCATTCCGCCATCTAAGACAAACAGAGCTGTGCTTCTGGTCGTACTTGGAGCCATGGCGGTGAGTGCATTATTTGCCTGGGTTCCTGTATTATCAAAAGTATCATCCGGATTTGTGATCATCATCACCACAATCCTGGTAGCCGGACTGGCAGCATGGCTCTGCCCGGTGGAAGAAGAGAATGCCAAGGAGGAAGCTCATGAAGCCTAATGTTTATATTTATATCCTGGTTATGGCAGGAGTTACATACTTGATCCGAATGCTGCCCCTGGCTCTGGCCAAGAAGGAAATTACCAATCCTTTCATAAAATCCTTCCTATTCTACGTGCCCTACGCCTGCCTGGCAGCCATGACCTTCCCCGCCATCCTGTCCGCCACCGCCAGCGTGATTTCTGCAATAGTGGGATTCATCGTAGCGTTGATCGCCGCCTATAAAGAGAAAAGCCTGCTGACCGTAGCCCTATTAGCCTGCGGCGCAGTATTTATTGTAGAAAGAATAATGGCCTTTGCGATGTAAGCATTGTAATGAATGCTTACGGTCAGCAAGGGCCATTTTTACTATGTGCGGGAAACCAACTCTTATTCCCCAAGAAACGCCAAATCAATCTCCCCGTCAAACACAGTCGTCGCCGGTCCAGTCATATAAACCTGGTCGTCGTTCTCATCCCAGAAAATATTCAGATCTCCGCCCAGCAGCTTCACTGTAACCGGCTGATCCCTGTCCACAAGCCCATTGAGAATAGAAGCCACAGCCACCGCACAGGCTCCTGTTCCACAAGCCAGTGTCTCTCCAGATCCCCGCTCCCAGACTCTCATCTGAACCGTATGTCTGTCGATCACCTTCACAAACTCCGTATTCACACGATCCGGGAAATTCACATGAGTTTCAAAAGAAGGACCGATCTTCTCAATCTCCAGTCCATCCACATCATCCATATACACGATCGCATGGGGATTTCCCATAGAAACTGCTGTAAAATGATAAGTCTTTCCATCTACTTCAATAGGAGCATCGATCACCTGCTCGGTCTGTGCAACAACCGGGATCAAAGAAGCCTGAAGAATAGGAGTCCCCATATTTACCTTCACCATGCTCACCTTACCATCACGAATGGAAAGGTCCAGATATTTTACACCACTTTTGGTAGCGACGCTGATACTGGTCTTATTCACAATGCCGTAATCATAAGCATATTTGGCTACACAACGGATACCATTTCCACACATAGCTCCCTGGGAACCATCCAGGTTATACATATCCATCTCACAGTCTGCAATATCAGATGGTTTGATCAGGATCAATCCGTCTGACCCAATTCCAAAATGCCGGTCACTAACAAACTTCGCAACCGCTGACGGATCCTTCACAGTTTCTTTAAAACAGTTCACATATACATAATCGTTGCCGATACCATGCATTTTTGTAAATTTCATAAGATACCTCCTGTTTCCGGCGGTAAACGCCTTAAATTTTCATTATTTCTACTCCACACAAATCATATCATACCACAAATCTGTTATCAAAAAGTGAATTTTTCCAGATATTGACAAAGAAATTTTTGAAATTTATAATTTTTATATCAGCATATATAAGAATGCATTAGCAGGGAAATATGCAAAAAGAGAGAACTTGTCAAGGGAGGAAAAAGTCTATGAAAAAGAAACACTTATGGCTGTCGAAAGTAATGGCAGCAGCTCTTTGCGCAGCCATGGCAGCAGAGCCTGCGGCTATTTACGCGGAAGATTTTTCTGACGGATTTTACAGTGAAAGCCTGGACAATGGAGATGTTCAGGGGGAGGAAACAGAGGATAACAGTGAAACCTCACAGCCAGAGCAGAATGTGCCTGATTCAGACAACGCAGAAGCTCCGGAAACTCCGAAGACACCTGAAAATATACAGACGCCTGGAAGCGAGCAGACTGCAGATGAGTCTCGTGACTTTGGGACTGTACAGGGAAGCGGCGAAGAGCGGGATCTGAGTGCTGGAGAAGATATTTCCGAGGAGGATGGATTTGAGGATGGTTCAGAAACCGAGGAATTACAATTTTTTTCAGCTGATCCAGAAGAGACAGAAGCAGTAGGGACAAGCGGAAATTTAAGTGGAACCTGCGGTATAGGCGTAACATGGAAAATCGAAGACGGCGTAATGACTGTTGCTGGAAATGGCGCAATGGATAATTATGGCGTAGTAAAAGACTGGAATACTGGAGAGATCATTGAAGAGGAAACGAAATATCAGCCGTGGAAGGGCAGCGAGTATCTGGTAGAAGAAGTCTATGTGGAAGATGGAGTTACAAGCATTGGAAGCCAGGCGTTTATGAATTTTAAAAATCTGAGAAAAGCGGTAATCGGAAATACAGTAAAAAGTATTGGATCAAGTGCATTTGCTAATGATAACGCCCTTACGGAACTTACGATCGGAAATGCTGTTGATACCATTGGAAGCTCTGCATTTTGGGGGATTGCAGTCAGTAAGCTGGTTCTTCCGGCAAGTCTGAAAAATGCTGATGCAGATAGCTTTTACTGTATGTGGGAGACTACTGATTTCATTATTCCCAATAATGGGGTATTTCAGAGCATCGATGGTGTATTATACACAGATAATGGAAAAACATTATTTGCTTATCCACCTAAACGTACTGGAGAATATGTAATTCCTGGAAGTGTAAATAAAATAGGGGATAACGCATTTGGAAATACCTGCCTGACAAAGATTGTGATCCCAGATAGTGTTAAAACTATAGAAGATGAGGCATTCAGCTATAGTGAGGAACTGAAGTCCATTACTTTTGGAAAAGGAATTACTAAAATTCCGGATATGTGCTGTTATTATGATACTGCTCTTACAGAAGTAATTATTCCGGAAGGAGTCACAAGTATTGGAAGATGGGCATTTGATGCTTGTACAGCATTAAAAACCCTTACCATTCCGTCTACTGTTACTGAGGTGAAAGACTCCTTTTATGAGGGAACAAAGATTATTTTTAAAAATTCCGGTTTTCAGCAAAGGGAAGATGGAACTTTTGTTGATGGAATTTCTGTAAATGTGACAGCGAAAGAACGGTATGATTACGCTTTCCAGGTTCTGAAACTTGTGAATGAAGAAAGAGCTAAGTGCGGTGAGAAAGCACTGACCATGGATACCAGTCTTTTGGATACTGCTATGTTAAGAGGTTTTGAGTGTGTTCTTTACAGCAGTCATACAAGACCAGCTGGTGATACTTGTTTTACTGCAAATAATTTGATGATAGGTGAAAACATTGCCTGGGGACAGACAAGTCCTTCCAGTGTTATGAACTCCTGGATGAATTCTCCTGGTCATAAAGCAAATATTTTGAACTCCAATTATACCACTATTGGAATTGGCGCCATTGAGATTAATGGGCAAAATTACTGGGTTCAGTGTTTTGGTGATGAGAGCAAAGGAACAGCGGTTTCTTCTTCCTATAAGAATAAGACCAATACACGTACGGTAATTGTAAAGAAAGATTCAGAGTATTATGCTGGTTCATTTAAAATCACAAAAACCAGTTTGAAGGTTGGAGAAACAACAACGATTCAGAATTTGTGGAAAGGTTATTGGAACTATATGGATATTGGCAACAGCGGTGCAACAGCCGAGTCCTCAAATCCATCTGTATGCACAGTGAGCAATGGTAAGATCACAGCGAAGGCAGCAGGAACTGCAACGATCACCATGTATTATCCTGGATATAAGGAAAAAGCTGTTACACAGAAAATTACCGTAACAAAATCATCCACAGCCAGTACAAAAACATACAAAGTAACCTTCAACGCCAACGGCGGCAGCGCTTCTTCTAGGTCTAAGTCTGTAAAAGCAAAAGCCTCCGTAGGAACACTTCCGAAAGCTACCAGAGCGAAATATACTTTCGAAGGATGGTACACAAAGAAATCCGGAGGCTCTAAGGTAAGTACCTCCACGAAGGTTACCAAGGCATGTACTTATTACGCACACTGGAAGAAAGTAACCGTTTCTAAGGGTACCGTGAGCAAGCTGACCAATGGAAAAGGTAAGAAAATGACCGTCAGCCTGAAGAAGATCAGCGGTGCCTCCGGTTACCAGATCCTGTATGCTGCAAATTCCAAATTTACCGGCGGGAAAACAAAGACGACATCCAGAACCTCTTTGACCATCAGCGGACTTACCAAAAACAAGACTTATTATGTAAAGATAAGAGCTTACAAGAAAGATTCCAAAGGTCAGAAAGTATACGGTTCCTACAGTGCAGTCAAGAAAATCAAGATCAAAAAATAAGGAATCTTATGGAAAGTCTTGCATTTTTCAGAAAAGCTGATAAAATGGGGAAAAGATAGATGAATGAATATGCAGAAAGCATGAATAATTATGTCGCTGCCACAGCATGTGTTACGACGTGCATGCGTAGGGGATGAGAAGTGTTTTTCGCATATGAAATTAAGAGGAGGAAGAGAATATGAAAAAATTAGTAGCTCTTGCACTTGGCACAGTAATGGCAGTTTCCATGACAGCGGGCGTATCTGCTGCAACTGTTGAGACTAAGGATGACCTTAAGAACGCAACAATCGGTGTACAGCTTGGTACAACTGGTGACATCGAAGCAAGTGAATATGAGGCTGATGGTGCAACTGTTAAGCGTTACAGCAAAGGAAGCGAAGCTATCCAGGCACTTATGGCAGGTCAGATTGACTGTGTGATCATCGATTCCCAGCCAGCCCAGAAATTCGTTGAGAATGCTGACGGACTGAAGATCCTGGACGAGCCATTTGTAGAAGAAGAGTATGCAATCTGCCTGAAGAAAGGCAATGATGAGCTTCTTGACAAGATCAATGGTGCATTAGACGAGCTGAAAGAAGACGGAACTGTTGATGATATCATGAACAACTATATCGGTGATAACATCGGTGAGACACCATATGAGTCCCCGGAAGATGTAGACCGTTCCAACGGAACTCTTGTAATGGCTACAAACGCTGAGTTCGAGCCATATGAGTATCGTGAAGGCGATACCATCGTTGGTATCGACGCTGATATTGCACAGGCTATCTGCGATAAGCTTGGATATGAGCTTGAGATCGATGATATGGAGTTTGACGCAATCCTTGCTGCTGTACAGTCTGGAAAAGCTGATTTCGGTGCTGCCGGAATGACTGTTACAGAGGATCGTCTGGAGAGCGTTGATTTCACAGATACCTATGCAAACGCAAGCCAGGTTATCATTGTAAAAGCTGACTGATAGAAAGAACAAAGTATAAGCTGCCGGAACCTGGTACTGGCTGACTGAGTTGCATCAGACAGCCAGTGCTTTTCCGACAGCTTTTCCTTATCATGCAGGCATAAGCAAGAACGCTTTTGGGAGCATGTTAAAAAATGCTCAGGCTGTATGATAAAGATATCAGGATAAAAAGGGAAAAAATATGTTTGAAAAATTTGGACACGATTTTTACATCAATTTTATAAAAGATGACAGATACACCTGGCTGCTGGATGGTCTGAAAAATACCATGATCATCACAGTTTTTGCCTTGCTCATCGGTATCTGTATCGGCTTTCTTGTGGCAATCATCCGTTCTTCCCACGATAAATCCGGGAATTTCAAAATTGCCAATGCCATCTGTAAGGTTTATCTGACTGTGATCCGTGGAACACCTACTGTGATCCAGCTTTTGATCATGAACTTCGTTGTGTTTGGTTCTGTGAGTGTGAATGAGATTCTGGTAGGAAGTCTGGCGTTTGGTATTAACTCCGGTGCCTATGTAGCTGAGATCGTTCGTTCCGGAATCATGTCCATTGACCAGGGACAGACTGAGGCCGGACGAAGCCTGGGACTTAATTTTACCCAGACCATGCGCCTGATCATTATTCCACAGGCCTTTAAGAACGTACTTCCGGCACTGGTAAATGAGTTTATCGTGCTGATCAAGGAGACTTCCATCATCGGTTATATCGGAATGATGGATCTGACCAAGGGCGCAATGCTGATCCAGAGCCGTACCTACAATGCATTTATGCCTCTTCTGGCAGCAGCGGCAATTTACCTGATCGTGGTCATGGTGCTGACCTTCTTTATGAATAAACTGGAGAGGAGACTGAGAACCAGTGAGCGTTGATAAGAACAAAGTTTTGATCCAGGTACAGGATCTGAAAAAAGCTTTTGGATCCAACCAGGTACTGGATGGAATTTCCACAGATATCTGCCAGGGCGAGGTTGTGGCCATTATCGGACCATCTGGTTCCGGTAAATCTACCTTCCTTCGTTCCCTGAACCTTTTGGAGGTGCCTACAGGAGGCAAGATCCTGTTTGAGGGAACCGATATTACAGATCCTAAGGTTGACATAAATCGTCACCGCCAGAAAATCGGAATGGTTTTCCAGCAGTTTAACCTGTTTCCACATAAAACTGTAAAGCAGAACATTATGATGGCGCCTGTTGCGCTGAAGCTGATGACCAAGGAAGAGGCTTCTAAGCGTGCGGACGAGCTTCTTGCCCGTGTTGGTCTGCCGGACAAGGCGGATGCTTATCCGGATATGCTTTCCGGTGGTCAGAAGCAGCGTATTGCTATTGCAAGATCTCTTGCCATGAATCCGGATGTGATGCTTTTTGATGAGCCTACTTCCGCGCTGGATCCGGAGATGGTAGGTGAGGTTCTGGAGCTGATGAAGGAGCTTGCAAAGAGTGGTATGACCATGGTTGTGGTTACCCATGAGATGGGATTTGCAAGAGAGGTTGCAACCAGAGTCTTATTTATTGATGACGGCAAGATCCAGGAGCAGAATGCGCCAAAGGAATTTTTCGAAAATCCGCAGAATCCAAGACTGAAGGAGTTTTTGTCTAAGGTTCTGTAAAGGGAAAAAATAAGCGAACCTGTGATCTGCTGCAGGTTGTATTGTAAAAAAGAGACAGCTTTTATCACTGGTTTGAACGTGGTAGAGGCTGTCTTTTCTTTGAGGAAATTTGAGGCGGTTTTTACATAAAATATGAGTTATAGGACAAAATATAGGCAGCTGCTATATAAGTAGTTGTAAAATTACAATTTCTTTTATACAGCAGCTGCCAAATAAATTTTATGCGTTTTTTTGCATTTCCTTATAGCAATACTTGATAATTTCTTTTCTGGTCACAATTCCGATAAAGTGATCCTGGTCGTCGATAACCGGTACAAAGTTCTGGTTGATGGCGCGGTCCAGAAGATCCTCCATGTCGCAGTCAACGTGAACCGGTTTATAGGTGGCTCTTCTGGAGATGGCCATAACCGGGACTTCTTCGGCTGTTTTCATATCTGTGATGTTCAGATTCTTCATTCCCCAGAGCAGGTCACCTTCTGAAATAGTGCCTACATATTTTCCATCCGGATTAAGAATAGGAATACAGGAAAATTTCCGGTGCTCCATTTTCTCAAGAGTCTGTCTTAAGGTTTCATTCTCAAAAATATAGGCAATATCACTTTTCGGTGTTAAGAAAAAAAGTATATTCAATTTAATCCCTCGTTTCGTGCTGGGTTGATTTTACAGAAGCGGAATACCGCCTTTGGCTGCTTCCTCCTGCATTTCCTGAGGCCACAGGGAAACGTGAACTTCTCCAATGTGAGCCTTGCGCAGGAAAAACATACAGATACGGGACTGGCCGATACCGCCGCCAATGGTGTATGGAAGCTCCTTATTCAGAATTGCCTTCTGGAATGGAAGCTCTCTGCGGTCATCACAGCCTGCTTCTGTAAGCTGCTTGTCAAGTGCTGTCTCGTCTACACGGATACCCATGGAGGAAAGCTCAAGGGCAATGTCCAGTACAGGATAGTATACCAGAATATCGCCGTTTAATTCCCAGTCATCATAGTCCGGGGCACGTCCGTCGTGGCGTTCGCCGTTTGTCAGTTTCTTACCTACCTGCATAAGGAAAACGGCACCTTTTTCTTTTACGATCTTGTATTCTCTTTCCTTAGGAGTAAGGTCCGGATACATGTCTACAAGCTCTTCTGTGGAGACGAATGCGATCTCTCTTGGAAGAATTTCTTCTATGTAGTCGTACTGGACTGCCATGTATTTCTCAGTCTTGCGAAGAACACTGTAGATGGCGCGGACCGTGTTGATCAGAGTCTCTACGTTTCGCTCTTCCTTGGTGATGATCTTCTCCCAGTCCCACTGGTCAACGTAGATGGAGTGGATATTGTCCACATCTTCGTCGCGGCGGATGGCAACCATATCGGTATATAAGCCTTCCCCTACAGAGAAACCATATTTCTTCAGTGCATAACGTTTCCATTTGGCAAGGGAGTGTACGATCTCGGCGTCACCTTCCATGCCCTTAATGTCAAAGCTTACCGGACGCTCCACTCCGTTTAAGTTATCATTGAGGCCGGAACTTGGGTCTACAAATATAGGCGCGGAGACACGCAGAAGGTTCAGCTTCTGTGCAAGTGTCTGCTGGAAAAAGTCTTTAACAGTTTTAATTGCTACCTGAGTATCATGAAGATTAAGGTCTGCATGATAGCCCATAGGAATTTTCAATTGTTCCATGGGAATCCTCCTTGTTGATTTGGTGATCTCTGGTTACTGTCCACAATTATGATTCCGCGAAATGGAGCTTCGGGGATGTGTTCAGCAACAATCTCGGTTTATTATAACAGGTATTTAACCGCTTGGCAATTTACACCTTGCAAGAAATATATAAAAAAGTTACAATAAAAGATAAAGAGAGCAACGATTTTGCCCTGTTAAGCTGTGAAACAGGGGATTCGAGAACCGGGAGGACGCCTATGGAGAAAAAACGGTGCCAGGTCTGTGACGGACCTGTTGTGAATGGCAGATGTAAGCTGTGTGGAATGCCATATAGAAATGATGAAACTTTGTATCATCTGAATGAGAACAGAAGTGACCATTACCGTCATGCCACCAGCCGGGCGCGGGCAATCATGCGCCAGGAGGAAATCCCGCTGGGGGATAAGAAGCCAGGAAATGCAGCTGGGAAAAACTATAAGTCTGGGACTGCGGGAACTGTGGGCACAGGAAATAAATATGGACAGAAAACTGGTGGAATCAATACTGGAAGCGGTTATAAGCCGTTGACTGGAAGTGGTTCCAATAAGGGAAACGGAAGTACATATAAAGGGGCCTCGGCAGCGAAGCCGGGGAATAAGAGCGCTGCCAGCAGTTATACGGCTTCGAACAGACAGGCTGCTGCCAGCAGTTATACCTCCCAGAACAGGCAGGCCACCACAAGTGCGTATAATACTGCAAATAAAAAAGGCGGTGTTTATACCCAGAAGCCTGTGAAGAAGAAAAAAGGTTCTCTTCTTGGCTGGCTGATCATGATCGTGGTTATTTTCTCTGTTGTACCGGAGCTATGGGATACACTGAGAGATGATTTAGCGCCAGTCCTTGAAGAATCTCTGGACGGAATATTTGGTTCTGATGCTTCTGCAGTTTCCTATGAAATGAGATCGGGAGATGTGCTGGAAGTTGGGAAAGATTTGGAAGACGGCATTGTGCCGGGCTATTATATTGCATCCTGTGACAATGGCTTTGTAAGTTTTATGATCATGGGAGAAGATGGGGAAACCGGAACTATGACAGTGTCAGAAGGCCTGGAGAATAAGATCACCCTGAAAGAAGGGGACTTTATCGGAATTATAAATGCAGAGTCAGAGGACAGTGCATTACTGCTCACAGCAAGATAAGGAAAGGCAGACAAGAGAATGACAGAAGAAGAGAAGAAAGCGGGAAGCAGGAAAAAATGGGCACTGGTGTTTGGAACCATTGCGGTGATCGCCATTGTGTTTACCTGGATTTCCTGGAAGTCTATGCATCCTGAGAAAACCGTAACAATGGAGGAACTGGATCAATACGCGGCACAAGAGCTGGTCAATGATATGGAATGTATCAACGGTTCCTATGTAGTTCTGATCTATAATGAACAGGAGCAGGGAAGTGAATGGTATGCGCTGAAAGATGCAGATCAGGCACAGGCGGAAGCCCTGGCTGAGCGGGCGGGTGTTAAGATTAAGGAAGAGAAGATTTCACCGCCGGTGATCTTTATTATGTATATGATCCAGTTTTCCATCTGCTATGGAGTTGTATGGGGAATCTGGAAACTGTACGGGAAATTCCGCATTGGGAAGAGAAAAGAGCATTACAGGATATAAAAACTCCAGGAACGTGGACATTGGGTCTGCAATCCACAGATGTAACGGAAAATAAAAAAGGAACCTTATCCGAATAAACTGTTCGGTCAGAGGTTCCTTTTATGTGCTTTGATTTAGGGAAAAAGTTAACTGCTATGGGACTACGTATCTTATATGATTAGTGAATGGTAGTTCCTGTTTTTCCTTCGTATCCCTCTTTGGCGTGAGCCATATCTGTGATAACAGCAGTGCGTCCCTCACCTTTTTCAATAAAGGAGATACCTGCTTCAATTTTCGGAAGCATGGAGCCGGATGCAAACTGGTTCTCTTCGATATACTTCTTAGCGTCAGCGACAGTGATGCTGCCAAGCTTCTGCTCATCTGCCTGACCGTGGTTCAGGCTTACATTCTCTACACTTGTGAGGATCAGAAGGGTATCTGCATTTAACTCTTCTGCAAGAAGTCCTGCAGCAAGGTCCTTCTCAATGATGGCACTGGCACCGTGAAGATTGATGCCCTGCTCCAGTACCGGGATTCCGCCGCCGCCAGCTGCGATTACTACCTGATCGGCATTCAGGAGTGCACGGACGGTCTCGATCTCTACGATCTTCTGTGGCTTGGGAGCTGCTACGATACGTCTGTATCCGCCTTCTGCCACCTTTGTAACGAAGTTTCCCTTCTCTTCTTCAGCTTCTGCCTCTTCTTCTGTGAGAACACGGCCGATGATCTTCTCCGGATCTGCGAAAGCGTCATCGTACGGATCAATGACGGTCTGGGTAAGAACAGTCGCAACCGGTTTGTAAATTCCGCGGCTGATGAACTCTGTGCGGATGGCATTCTGAAGGTCATAACCAATGTAGCCCTGGCTCATTGCGGAGCAGACAGACATAGGAGCAAATGTGTAATCCGGGTGTGCTTTTCCAAATTCATTCATTGCAGTGTGGATCATGCCGATCTGTGGGCCGTTGCTGTGGGAGATTACCACCTTAGTGCCTTCTTCAACAAGATCTGCAATTGCCTTTGCTGCGGCTTTAGTGGCTACTTTCTGCTCTGGAAGTGTGGTGCCGAGAGCTCTGTGGCCTAATGCAACTACTACGATTTTTTCACTCATAGGAGATACCTCGTTTCTGTCAAGAATATAATGCGGATATCAGAGAAAAATCCCCGGACATCCTTATGTAATATCTTCCATTATAAAAGCTAAGGGGGGGAATTGCAATAGAAAAGTGTTGCGGTGAAGGTGGCGAATAGCAACTAGAAAAGTCCAGAAAACAGGAAAAGCCATCTGCGTGGGCAGACGGCTTATTTCCTTTATTTTTTGAGGGGGGAGATAGAGAGTGGTTTTTCATCTATCCGAGACTTATTATATCGGCAATTTGTGAGGAAAATGTGTCCCAAATCTAAAAGAAATCGAAAATATATGAAATGAAAATAAAATCCGACACTTTCTTGCATTTAAGGACCAAGTGTGGTAAAGTATTTCTATCTTATTTCTGCATTCTGCAGAAAAGAATTTCTACCGCGTCGATTCGGCGCAAGATAACCCGTTTTTTGGAAGGTAACTTGTAGATAGGGGCGTTTTGTACGCTTTTTTCGTAAATGCGAAGTACAACAGGACTGGTGCAAGGTTCGCTGTTATTGATTCGCGTAAAAAAGGATGTGGTTCCCATGTGCTGTCAGTGAGTGATTTTCATATATGGTGATGTCACGGATCGGTGACAGGTCTGTTTTGTAAGAAAAATGATGGAAAATTGTGGCAGATAAGGAGACGTTAGAATGAGAAAAAGAATATGGAAAAAGATACTGACCGTGGGAACCTGCCTGCTTGCCCAGACGGGAATCCTGGCTGGATGTACGGCGCAGCCGGCCATGGCACAGGCTTCTGGAATGGAAACTGGAGTGACGGTATCTCAGGAGGCAGTATGGACGGATCTGGAGAAGTTTCAGGCGAAAATATCCGTGAGAGCAGATGGCCTGGCTGGTCTTGTATGGGAAAATACCAGTCACAGTGGTGAAGAACCAGAAGAAAATGTGACAGGAAATGGCGGCAATGGAAATCTGGAAGAAGAGGGAATGGATGAGCAGAATGGTTTTTTGGACCAGACAGAGGACTTTTCTGTTATAGAGAGTCGGGATGATAATGCGGCGTTTGAATCGGAAAGTGTGGCAAGTGTGCAGTACCCCACTTCTTATGAACTGGTAGTCTGGCTCTCGGAATATTTTCAGCCAGAAGCCGCATTTGCGGCACCAGAAGGCTGTCTCAGAGAGGAACTTCCCGTAACGGCAGCGGACGGCAGATCCATCAGTATTACGGGATTTCGCTGGAAAATTGATCCAGGAGAACAGGGGAAACTGCTGGAAATTCCAGTTACATTGCGTGAAGAATACCGCTTTCCAAAGGAAAAAACAGTGGTTCCAACCTGTCAGGACATTCTTCATGGAAATGGAGCCTTAAGTGGAGAAGAAAATGGAGGCGGGATTTATATTGTGAAAAAGGTTGGAAACGAGAAGGAAATTTTGTGTAAAACAAATTCGCAAAATCTGGAAATACCAGCTGCCAACATGGATTTTCAAATAGAATTGAGTCCACGGGATGAGACATTTTTTGCTGGAGACCGGATTTATATGGAGGTAAGCCTGACCAATAACGGACAAGTGCCATTCTATGGCATTTCTCTTCAGTCTGAGGCGAAGAAAATGGAAACTGCTCCAGTGTGGGAAAAAGAACCTGGTCTGGAAGTAACGGAAGGTGGAGCTGTATTGGAAAGTCTCACGCCTGGGGAGGGGCGGACGCTTTCCTTTTATGTGGATACAACTGCCGGGCAGAAAGGAAATCTGATCCTGGAAACCCAGGCCAGGGCTGAGAAGCCTGTTTCTTTAGAGCGCACAGCAGAGCAGCAATTGACGGTGAAGCCCAAAAAGGCAGCGTTTACCGTGAAGAAAACTTCCGACTGCGAAAATGCCAGCCCTGGGGATACGGTGACCTATCAGATCAGCATCCACAATACAGGAGAGGTAACCCTTCATTCCGTGATCACCACGGAACGGTTCGGGCTGGCTGGCGTGACAGCCAGGTTTCTTGAGCAGGAAGGAGTCACTTTAAATAAAAGCAAAACCCAGGCAAAAATCCCGGAAATCGTACCTGGAGGCTGTGTGAACTTAAAGGCGAGGGTGATCCTTCCAGAAAATCTGGAAGACCAGGATCTGGTGAATCAGATCATTGTGGTAACAGATGAAACTGGTGAGGAGAGCGCAGTGCGGGATCAGGCGACCATTCGTGTGGAGTCGAAAAAGAAAGAGATGTCTGGCAATGGAGGCGGCACAGGAAGTGAAGAAAGTGACGGCGGTGGGAGGTCTGCATCCACAGCGCCAAAGACTGGAGACAATTCCCAGAAAGAGGTGTTCCAGGCGTTGATCCTGTTATCTTTCGTCTTTTCCGCAGTATCTGCCAGACGGATGTTTTTTAGAAGGAAAGATTGAAAACAAATTCTGTGTGTGCTATTCTATAAAAGAGTATGCGTTGTTGCAAAAAGGAATCTTAAAGATTGTTTTTTATTAACGACGTCCAAACATAGGGAGGCATATATTATGAAATTATCATCCTTATTAGAGAAGTTAGAATACACCTGCGTGCAGGGAAGCACAGAGCAGGACGTCACTGGTGTTATTTATGATTCCAGAAAAGTAACAGAAGGTTCTCTGTTCATCTGTATCAGAGGCGCTGTTGTAGACGGACATAAATTTATTCCGGATGTAGTAAAAAAGGGTGCAAAGGTACTGGTAGTAGAAGAAGCGGTTACGGCACCTTCTGACGTTACGGTTATTCAGGTGGCAGATACCAGATACGCAATGGCGTTTATTGCAGCTGTCTGGTTCGGACATCCGGCAGAGAAACTGAAAACAATCGGAATTACCGGAACCAAAGGCAAGACCACCACTACCTATATGGTAAAATCCATTCTGGAGAATGCAGGATATAAGGTTGGTCTGATCGGTACCATTGAGGCGATCATTGGAGATAAGGTGATCCCGGCCTCCAATACCACACCGGAGTCCTATGTGGTTCAGGAGTATTTCCATGAGATGGTAGAAGCTGGCTGCGATTGTGTGGTTATGGAGGTTTCTTCACAGGGACTGATGCTGCACCGTACCCAGGGATTTGTATTTGATTTTGGAATTTTCACAAATATTGAACCAGATCACATCGGACCAAATGAGCACAAGGATTTTGACCATTATCTGGCATGCAAATCCATGCTGCTGAAGCAGTGCCGCGTGGGAATTGTAAACCGTGATGACGAGCACTTTGACAGAATTATAGAAGGCCATACCTGTACCCTTGAGACCTACGGCTTTTCCAAGGAAGCAGATCTTCGTGCAGAGGATGCAAAGCTGGTTGGCGGAAAAGGATATCTTGGAATTTCCTATCATCTGAAGGGGCTTATGGACTTCCCGGTAGAAATTGATATTCCAGGTAAATTCAGCATTTACAATTCTCTTACAGCCATTGCCATCTGCCGCCATTTCAAGGTTTCCCAGGAGAATATCCTGAAGGCCCTGAAGGTTGCCAAGGTAAAAGGCCGCATTGAGATGGTGAAGGTATCCGATGAGTTTACGCTGATGATCGATTATGCGCATAATGCAATGGCTCTGGAGAGCCTTCTTACCACATTGCGGGAGTACCATCCCCACAGACTGGTATGCCTGTTTGGATGCGGCGGAAACCGCTCCAAGCTTCGCCGCTATGAGATGGGAGAGGTTTCCGGACGTCTGGCAGATCTGACGATCATTACTTCTGATAATCCCCGTGATGAGGAGCCACAGGCCATTATTGATGATATCAAGGCTGGCATGGCGAAAACAGAGGGGAAATATGTGGAAATTCCAGACCGTAAGGAAGCAATCGCTTATGCGATCCATCACGGTGAGCCTGGAGACATTGTGGTACTGGCTGGTAAAGGTCATGAAGATTACCAGGAAATCAAAGGCAAAAAATATCCAATGGATGAGCGCGTGCTGATCGCGGATATTCTTGCTGGAAAGTAAAACATGACGTATGCAGATATTATTGTAGATATTTCCCATGAGAAGCTGGACAAAAGCTTTCAGTATGTTGTTCCGGAGAATCTGAAGGAAGAGATACAGGTGGGAATGGTGGTTTCCATTCCTTTTGGAAGGGGAAACCAGCTGCGCAAGGGATATGTAGTAGGGATTTCCGGGGAACCGAAGGTGAAAGGAATCCAGATCAAATCCATTGCCGGCATTCAGAATGATCAGGAAACTACGGAGTCCAGGCTGATCGCACTGGCCGGGTGGATGCGGGAGCATTATGGATCTACCATGATCCAGGCTTTAAAGACGGTTCTTCCCATCCAGAAAAAGGTGAAAGCCCAGGAGAAACGGTGGATAACCCTTCTCATTTCCAGGGAAGATGGGGAAAAGCTTTTAGAGGAGATGAGAAATACCAGATTCAAAGCCCGTACCCGTCTTTTGGAGGCGCTTCTTTTGGCGGAAGATGGGAAGCTTGAGACTGCCATGGCTGGAAAAGAGCTTGGAACCAATGCTTCTGTTTTGCATTATTTTCAGGAAAAAGGAATTGTTTCTGTGGATTCAGATGAGGTGTACAGAAGTGCAATTGCAGATGCAGCAAGCATCCCCCATATAGAACCAGCAGTGCTGAGCCAGCCCCAGAAACAGGCTGTGGAGCAGATCCTGGCAGAATGGGAAAGACCTGAGCCAAGGCCCGTGCTGATCCATGGCGTTACCGGAAGTGGGAAAACAGAAGTTTACATGGAACTGATCCACAAGGTGATAAAGGAAGGCAGACAGGCAATCGTGCTGATTCCGGAAATTGCCCTGACGTATCAGACTGTCAGACGATTTTACGGCCGCTTTGGAGATAAGGTGTCCGTGATCAACTCCAGGCTTTCCCAGGGAGAACGGTATGACCAGTTCAAAAGGGCAAAGCAGGGGGAGCTTCAGGTAATGGTGGGACCCCGCTCCGCACTTTTTACTCCATTTGGAAATCTTGGACTGATCATTATTGATGAGGAACATGAATCTTCTTATAAGAGTGAGAACAGTCCCAGGTATCATGCCCGCGAGACTGCCATACACAGGGCGAAAATGGAGGGCGCCAGGGTGATCCTTGGCTCAGCCACTCCTTCCATGGAAGCCTATTACAGGGCAAAAGAAGGAGAATACGCTCTTGTAAAGCTGGAGGCCAGATTTGAAGAAAGGCCTCTTCCAAAAGTATCAATTATTGATATGCGGGAACAATTAAAGAAGGGAAACCGTCTTGCACTTAGCCTGGAGCTAAGGGAAGATCTTGGAAAATGTCTGGAAAAGGGCGAGCAGGCCATGCTGTTCCTTAACCGCCGCGGGTATGCAGGCTTTGTTTCCTGCCGTTCCTGTGGTCATGTGATGAAATGTCCACACTGTGATGTTTCTTTAAGTGAGCACAATGGAAGAAAACTGATCTGTCATTATTGCGGCTACGAAACAGTGAAGCCGGATAAATGTCCGGTTTGTTCTTCTCCTTATATTGGAGGCTTTAAAGCAGGAACCCAGCAGATCCAGCAGGTGGTGGAAAAAGAATTTCCAGGGGCAAGAGTCCTTCGGATGGATTATGACACCACTAGGGCAAAGGGAAGCTATGAGAAAATTCTGGCTGCTTTTTCCCGGCATGAAGCAGATGTTCTGATCGGAACCCAGATGATCGTGAAAGGACATGATTTTCCAGATGTCACTCTTGTGGGAGTGATCGCAGCAGATTTATCCCTGAATGCAGATGACTACCGGAGTGGTGAGCGCACATTCCAGCTGCTTACCCAAGCAGTGGGACGATCCGGAAGGGGGAAAAAGGAAGGGCATGCGCTGATCCAGACCTACAGCCCGGATCACTACAGCATTCAGACAGCAGCCAGGCAGGATTATGAGGAATTCTATGAAGAAGAGATGGGTTACCGCCTTCTGATGGATTATCCGCCTGCGGCACATATGATGGCAGTACTTGGCTCTTCAGAGGATGAGAAGCTGTTAGAAACAGCCATGCATTATCTTGCCTTGTTTACGGGTAAGGTATATTCGGGAAAAGATCTTCACGTGATCGGTCCCGCCCCGGCGTCTGTGGGGAAAGTAAAGGACGTATACAGAAGAGTACTTTATCTGAAGCATGAGAATTATGACCTGCTTGTCCGGATCAAGGACAGGCTGGAAGAATATATTGAGATCAATTCCGGCTTTAGAAAGGTTTATATACAATTTGATTTTTCATAAAGAGAAATACCAGAGAAGCTGCTTTTATGGCAAAGTTTTGCAATTGCTGGTATTTCCAAATTCAAAGATAAAGGAGATAACACAAAGATGGCACTTAGAACAATCAGAACAGAGGGAGATTCCGTTTTGGAAAAGGTCTGCAGACCGGTAGAAAAGATCGACAAGCGTACAAAGGATCTGGTAGGAGATATGCTGGAAACCATGTATGACGCATGTGGTGTTGGTCTTGCTGCTCCTCAGGTGGGAATCCTAAAAAGAATCGTTGTGATCGATATCGGAGACGGTCCGCTTGTTCTTATCAATCCGGAGATCCTTATGACATCCGGTGAGCAGACTGGTGAGGAAGGCTGTTTAAGCGTTCCGGGAATGTCCGGTCAGGTTACCCGTCCAAATTATGTGAAAGTGAAAGCACTTGATATGGATATGAAGGAGCAGACCTACGAGGGTGAGGGACTTCTTGCCCGGGCCTTCTGCCATGAGATCGACCACCTGGATGGAAAAATGTACACTCGTCTGGTTGAAGGTGAATTACATCATGTAAGTTACGATAACGAGGAGGAAGAGGAATAAATGAAAATTGTTTATATGGGAACACCGGATTTTGCGGTGAATCCTCTTCGCGCTCTGGCTGAGGCTGGCTATGAGGTGACAGGCGTTGTAACCCAGCCAGATAAACCAAAGGGCAGAGGCAAGACCATGCTTCCCACTCCGGTAAAGGAAGAAGCTTTGAAGCATGGTTTCCCGGTTTATCAGCCGGTGAAGGTACGTGATCCGGAATTTTTGCAGGTCCTGAAAGAACTGGATCCGGATATTATTGTGGTGGCTGCTTTTGGGCAGATCATTCCCAAGAGCATTCTGGAGCTTCCGAAATATGGCTGCATTAACATCCATGCTTCCCTGCTTCCGAAATACCGCGGTGCTGCTCCAATCCAGCAGGCGGTTATTGACGGGGAAAAGGAATCTGGTGTTACCATTATGAGAATGGGAACCGGCCTTGATACCGGAGATATGATTTCCAAGATCGTAGTGCCCCTTGCAGCTGATGAGACGGGCGGAAGCCTGTTTGACAAGCTGGCAGAAGCCGGAGCAAAGCTTTTGATCGAGACTCTGCCTCATATTTTTGATGGCACAGCAGTCTATGAGAAACAGCCAGAGGAAAGCCCTACCCCATATGCGGGTATGATCACCAAGCAGATGGGACTGATCAATTTCGGAAAGTCCGCTGTGGAGCTGGAGCGACTGGTTCGTGGTTTGAACCCGTGGCCAAGCGCGTTTACTTTCTGGAATGGAAAGACTTTGAAGGTTTGGGAGAGCTTTGTGGTAAAAAGTGAGGAGCTGGATGTACAGTCAGCAGAACCTGGAACAGTAGTGAAAACAGACAAAAAAGGAATTTACGTGGCTTGCGGTGAGGATGTTCTGGTACTTTCACAGGTACAGTTAGAAGGAAAGAAGAGAATGGATGCAGATGCATTCCTTCGCGGATGTCATATAGAAGCCGGAAGCAGATTCACAGATAAAAAGGAGTGATCTTATGTACGGATATGGATATCCTTATGGATTTTATTTTGATCCTACTTATGTGTTGCTGATCATAGGAATGGTGCTGGCACTGGCTGCGTCTGGAAAGATGAAAAGTACGTTTGCCCGTTATCAGCAGGTGCGAAGCCACTCAGGTCTTACGGGAGCCCAGACAGCCCAGCGGATTTTAAGTGCAGCCGGAATTTATGATGTGACCATCGTTCCGATTTCCGGAAGCCTTACAGACCACTATGATCCCAGAACAAAGCGGCTTGCGCTTTCACAGGATGTATATGGAAGAACCTCTGTAGCTGCTGTATGTGTAGCAGCTCATGAGTGCGGTCATGCCATTCAGCATAATGTAAACTATGCACCGCTGAATATCCGTTCAGCTATTGTGCCGGTGGCAAATCTTGGATCTTCCCTTTCCTGGCCGATTTTCGTCCTGGGACTGATCCTTTCCATACCGGCTCTTACTACAGCTGGAATAGTGCTGTTTTCGCTGGCTGTTCTGTTTCAGCTTGTAACACTTCCGGTGGAATTCAATGCTTCCTCAAGAGCTTTAAAAATGCTGGAGAGCACCGGTATCTTAAGCCATGAGGAAAATCAGGGCGCCAGAAAAGTTCTTACCGCAGCAGCTCTTACTTATGTGGCAGCTCTTGCTTCCTCCATTTTGCAGCTGTTGAGACTGATCATACTTTCCGGAGGTAGAAGACGGGATGATTAATGGAGTTAATTCCAGGGAAATGATCCTGGAAATTTTGCTTGAAATTGAAGAGGGCGAGCACAGCCATGTGGCCATCCGCAATGCCCTTTCCAAATACCAGTTCCTTCCCAAACAGGACAGGGCGTTTATTACCCGTGTCTGCGAGGGAACACTGGAATACCGGATCCAGATTGATTATATTATCAATTCCTTTTCCAAGGTAACGGTAGATAAAATGAAGCCTGCTATCCGGGAAATCTTAAGAAGTGCCGTGTACCAGCTGAAATACATGGACAGTGTGCCAGACAGTGCTGTGTGTAATGAGGCTGTGAAGCTGGCGCAGAGAAAGGGCTTTTATAATCTGAAACCTTTTGTAAACGGTGTTCTTCGCACAATTGCACGCGAAATGGATCAGGTACAGTTCCCGAAAAAAGAGGACGACCTTGTGAAATATCTGTCTGTAAAATACTCCATGCCTGAGGTTCTGGTGAACAGATGGCTGGAAGCATACGGGGAGGAGACGACAGAGAAGATCCTTGCTGATTTTCTTACAGAACATCCTCTTACCATCAGATGCCGCACTTACCTGAATTCCAAGGAAGAAATTGTAAAGAGCCTTGAAAGTCAGGGAGTCCAGGTAACACCTGCGCCATATCTGCCTTATGCGTACAGCATTTTCGATTTTAATCATATCCTGGCTCTGGATGCCTTTATCAAAGGTAAGATTGTGGTTCAGGATGTAAGCTCCATGCTGGTTGCAGAGGTTGCCAACCCGAAAAAGGGAGATTATGTCATTGATGTGTGTGCTGCGCCAGGCGGAAAAAGCCTTCACATGGGGGATAAAATGGAAGGCTATGGAACTGTAGATGCCAGGGATGTAAGCCAGTATAAGGTAAACCTGATCGAGGAGAACATCCAGCGTACCAATTCCATCAACGTACAGGCAAGAGTACAGGATGCCACTGTTTTTGACCAGGATTCAGAACTTCTGGCGGATATTGTGATCGCAGATGTGCCATGTTCCGGCTACGGTGTGATCGGTAAGAAACCAGAGATCAAATACCGTGTTACCCCTCAGAAACAGGATGAAATCGTAATTTTACAGAGAACCATTCTGGACCGGGCTGCCAACTATGTAAAGCCAAGGGGAGAGCTGGTTTTCAGTACCTGCACCATTGCAAAAGAAGAAAACGAAGAAAATATGATGTGGTTTTTGAACCATTATCCGTTTAAGCTGGAAAGCCTGGATCCTTATCTCCCAGAGGAACTTCATTCAGAGACAACTGCTCTTGGCTATCTGCAGCTGCTTCCGGGAGTACATAAGACAGACGGATTCTTTATTGCAAAATTCAGAAGAAAATAGGAATAAAAATATGACAGACATTAAGTCTATGAACAAAGAAGAGTTGAAAAATCTCATGACCGAACTGGGAGAAAAGCCTTTTCGGGCAAAGCAGATTTACAGCTGGCTTCATGAACATCTGGTAACATCCTATGATGAGATGGGAAATATACCAGGCAAATTAAAGGAAAAATTAAAAGATTATCCCATTGCAGCCCTGGAAATGGTAGATGAGCAGATTTCAGCTATTGACGGCACAAGAAAATATCTGTTCCGCCTTTCTGATGGAAATGTGATCGAGAGTGTTCTCATGCGTTATAAACATGGAAACTCTGTGTGCATTTCTTCTCAGGTTGGCTGTAAAATGGGCTGTCGTTTCTGTGCTTCCACCATTGGCGGCTGGACCAGAAACCTTCTTCCTTCCGAAATGCTGGATCAGATTTACCGCATCCAGAGCATTACCGGGGAGCGGGTATCCAATGTGGTAGTGATGGGAACTGGTGAGCCTATGGATAATTACGATAATATTGTACGGTTTGTGCATCTGCTTTCTGACGAAGGCGGTCTTAACATCAGCCAGAGGAATATCACCGTATCCACTTGCGGAATTGTTCCGAAAATTTATGAGCTTGCAAAGGAAAAGCTGCAGATCACTCTTGCCTTATCCCTGCATGCTCCAAATGATGAAAAGAGACGGGAACTTATGCCTATCGCACAGCGTTACAGCATGGATGAGGTCCTGGACGCCTGTCGGAATTATTTCCAGGAAACTGGCAGGAGAATTACTTTTGAATACAGTCTTGTGGCTGGTGTTAATGACAGTGATGAGGACGCAAGGGAGCTGAGCAGCAGGATCCATGACATTAACTGTCATGTAAATCTGATCCCGGTAAACCCTATTAAGGAGCGTTCTTACCGGCGTTCTACACACCAGGCTGTGGAGAATTTTAAAATAAAACTTGAAAAATGCGGAATTAATGTTACTATTAGAAGGGAAATGGGCAGTGATATAGACGGTGCCTGTGGACAATTACGAAAAAGCTATATGGAAAAAAGTTACGATCCGCAGTAACGAAAAGGACAGAAAGCGAGAAGTGACATGAGGGTATATTCAGCTACGAATATAGGAATGAAGCGGAAGATGAACCAGGATTATGTGTTCGCTTCCAATGACCCGGTTGGAAATCTCCCCAATCTTTTTGCAGTTGCTGATGGAATGGGAGGGCACAATGCAGGTGATTATGCTTCCTCTCACGCTGTCAGGATACTGGTAGATGAAATCAGGGAGGATACGGATTATAATCCTGTAAAGGTAATCCGTCATGGCATTGAGACTGCG
The DNA here is from genome assembly GCF_052116245.1 of Blautia sp. Sow4_E7. Lineage (NCBI taxonomy): Bacteria > Bacillati > Bacillota > Clostridia > Lachnospirales > Lachnospiraceae > Blautia > Blautia sp. Sow4_E7. The sequence goes on along the minus strand of NZ_JBQKLL010000001.1, from coordinate 63,105 downwards.
AACACAGAGATTATAGAACAGGCACAGAAGGACGAAAAGCTTCGTGGAATGGGAACTACCATGGTAGTAGCCACCATCGTAGGCCAGTATGCCTATGTTGCCAATGTGGGAGACAGCAGACTGTATGTGGTTGACAAACAACTCCGGCAGGTTACCAGAGACCATTCATTGGTTCAAGAAATGGTAAGAATGGGCGAGATCACTGCTGAGGAGGCAAGAAACCATCCGGATAAGAATATTATCACCAGAGCTCTGGGAGCAGAGAAAACCATAGATGTGGATTTCTTTGATATGCGTCTGGAACCAGGAAGCACGATCCTGATGTGTTCCGATGGTCTCAGTAATATGGTGGAAGACAAAAAAATGGAAGAAATCATATTGAATTCTGATGAGGATATTACCTGGAAGGGCGATACTCTTATACAGGAAGCCAACAACAACGGCGGCAAGGATAACATTGCGATCATATTGATAGAACCATTCACGAATGAGGTGGAAACATGTTAAAGACAGGTATGATTATAGCGGAACGCTATGAAATTGTAAGTAAAATCGGTACCGGCGGAATGGCGGACGTATACAAGGCAATGGACCATAAACTGAATCGTTTTGTTGCGGTTAAGGTTCTGAAGCCGGAATTCAGAGAGGATGCTACTTTTGTAAAGAAATTCAGAAGTGAAGCCCAGGCAGCAGCAGGCCTTACTCATCCAAATATTGTAAATGTATTTGACGTAGGAGATGATGAGGGCGTTTATTATATTGTAATGGAGCTGATCGAGGGAATTACCCTGAAGGAGTATATTTCCAAGAAGGGTAAGCTTTCTGTAAAAGAAGCTACCAGTATTGCCATTCAGGTATCTATGGGACTGGAGGCTGCACATAGCCACGGAATTGTACATCGTGATGTGAAGCCGCAGAACATTATTATTTCTACAGATGGCAAGGTGAAGGTAACAGACTTCGGAATTGCCAGAGCTGCATCTTCCAATACGATCAGCTCCAATGTTATGGGCTCTGTACATTACAGCTCACCGGAGCAGGTAAGAGGCGGATACAGCGACGAGAAGAGTGATATTTACTCTCTTGGTATCACCTTGTATGAGATGGTAACGGGACGTGTACCTTTTGACGGAGATACTACAGTTGCCATTGCGATCAAGCATCTTCAGGAGGAAATGGTACCGCCAAGTGTATATTCACCAGATCTTCCATACAGCCTGGAACAGATCATTATGAAATGTACCCAGAAGAGTGTGGACCGCAGATACAATAAGATGGAGGACGTGATCGCAGATCTGAAGCATTCGCTGATCGATCCACAGGGCGATTTCGTAAAGCTGACCTCAGTAGATACAGAGGCAAAGACCGTTGTGATCTCAGATGAAGAGCTTGGAGAGATCAAGCATACTCCAAAGCAGACCGTCAAACCGGATATCGAGGCTCTTGAAAAAGAGTTGAATGAGACCAATTATGATGACGATGATTATGACTATGACGAGGATGAGAAGCCGGAACGTTCCCGCAAGAGCAGAGAACGGGAGCGGGACAGAGAGCGTGAGGACAGAGAGAGACGCATTAAGAAACAGAAAAGGGGCGTCAGCGTAGCTGGAAGCATTATTGCACTGATTGTGGGCGCAGCAGTTCTTATTGCAGTAATCCTTGTAGTTGGAAAAGCAGCAGGTCTGATCGGTGGAGACAGTAAGAACGATACCGGCAGCCAGCAGGAGCAGCAGGCTGCAGATACCACACAGAGCAGCGAGGATGACGGAATGGTCTCTGCACCAGATCTGATCGGCAAAACTGAGGCAGAAGCTCAGGAACTTTGTGCATCCTTAAATATTGGAATGAGCTATAAAGGTGAAGAGGCTTCCACACAGGAAAAAGGCAATATTTCTTCCCAGGATCCTGTAGAGGGAACACAGATCGCTAAAAATTCTACAATCAACTATTATGTAAGTAAAGGCTCTGAGCAGATCACAATGCCAGATCTGTTTGGACAAAATGGTGCCACAGCACAGGAAACTCTGGAAAGCCAGGGCGTAACCGTCCAGATCAATAAGATTTATCCAGATGAAGACAGCAGTTCTTCTGTGGATATCGGATGTGTTCTGGATACTGACCCAGCAGCAGGAAGTACTGTAAAGGCTGGAGATACCGTTACTCTTACTATCAGCCGTGGCATTAACTATGGCGACAGTGTCCAGGTTCCGGATGTAACTGGCCTGGAGAAAAACGAGGCAATTGCAAAGCTTGGCAAATTCATTAATATCAATGTAGAGCAGCAGATGAGTACAGAGGTTGCAGAAGGAACTGTTATTTCTCAGGATCCGATCGGATTTACAGATGATGATCCTGTATATGCAGATCCGGATCAGGATACCATTACCATTACCGTAAGCAGCGGCAGCCAGGATCCATCCGCATCAGAGAGCACATCTGATACACAGAGCTCTTCCACAGATACTTCCCAGGCAGTGGCAAACGGCGAAGTATGGAAGTGTACACAGAGACTGAACACACCGACCGGATATAATGGCGGTCTGATCAGACTGGAGCTGGTTCAGGAAGTGGATGGAGTTCCAACGGCAAGCACTGTTGTAGACGGACAGCAGCTTACATTCCCATATCAGCTGGATATCACAGGCGCACCTGGAGTGGCTGAGGGAACCTTATATCTGTCTGAACAGCAGTCTGACGGAAGCTATCAGGAACTTGGTCATTATCCTCTTACTTTTGAGAAAGCAGAGTAATCCATGCAGGGAAAGATCATTAAAGGAATTGCAGGTTTTTATTATATCTATGCAGAAGACGGCAATGTTTACGAATGCAAAGCCAAGGGAATTTTCCGAAAGGACAATTTTAAGCCACTGGTAGGAGATAATGTGGAGATCACAGTTCTGGACGAGGAGAAGAAGGAGGGCAGTGTGACTGCCATCCTTCCCCGCCGGAATTCCCTGATCCGTCCCGCTGTGGCTAATGTAGACCAGGCATTTGTGATTTTTGCAATGGAGAATCCCAAACCTAATTTCCTTCTTCTGGATCGGTTTCTGATCATGATGGAGCAGCAGGGAATTCCTGCTGTTATCTGTTTTAACAAGAAAGATCTGGGAGAGAAGGAAGAACTGGAACTGTTGTATGAAACCTATACAGGATGTGGATATCAGGTGATCCTTTCCAGTACCTATGAGGGAGAAGGAATTGACCAGATCCGTCAGGTCCTGAAGGGAAAGACAACAGTAGTTGCCGGACCCTCCGGGGTAGGAAAATCTTCCATCACCAACTGTATGCAGGGTGAAGTGCAGATGGAGACCGGTGAGATCAGCAAAAAGCTGAAGCGAGGCAAGCACACTACCAGACATTCCCAGGTGATTCCAGTAGAAAAGGATACTTTTCTGGTGGACACTCCGGGATTTTCTTCTTTATATCTAACAGATATGGAAGAAGGAGAACTTCGGGATTATTTCCCGGAATTTGTGAAATATGAGCCGCAGTGCCGCTTTCAGGGATGCATGCACATCCATGAACCGGATTGTGCCGTGAAGGAAGCTCTGGCAGAAGGAAAAATCAGCCAGCTGCGGTACGATGACTATCTGGCATTATATGAGGAATTAAAAGAGAAAAGGAGATACTAAAACTATGTATCAGCTATGCCCTTCCATTTTATCAGCGGATTTTAACCGCCTGGGCGAACAGATCAAAATTCTTGAAAACGAAGGAGTTAAGTGGCTCCACATTGATGTTATGGATGGTGATTTTGTGCCAAGCATTTCTTTTGGAATGCCGGTGATCAAATCAATCCGTAAAGAATCCAAGATGTTTTTTGATGTTCATCTTATGGTGACAGAGCCGGAAAGATACATTCAGGATTTTGTAGACTGTGGTGCAGATTCCATTACCGTTCACGCAGAAGCCTGCGAGGATCTGGAACGGACCATAGAGCGTATCAAGGATGCAGGTGTGAAGGTTGGAGTTTCCATTAAACCTGCTACTCCGGTAAATGATATCAGCCACATGCTTGAGGATGTGGATATGGTTCTGGTAATGACTGTACAGCCAGGCTTTGGCGGACAGAAATATATGGATGAGTGTACAGAGAAGATTCAGGAGCTGAAGGAACTGATCGACAAAGAGAATCTGAGTGTGGATATTGAGGTTGACGGTGGAATCAACGGAGATACCCTGGAAACGGTTATGAAGGCTGGCGCCAACATTTTTGTTGCCGGATCCTGGGTGTTTGGCGGGGATATTGCAGAAAATGTACGTCACATTCAGAAAGAGATCGAAGAAATCGGCGACCAGATCGAGTGAGAGATAGCATGATAGATACAGTAATCGTAAGCGGGGGCATGATCCAGAAAGATTTTGCCCTCGATTTTATAAAAAAAATAGAAAAAGAGAGAAATGGGGAGAAGCTGCTTTTACTGGCGGCTGACAGAGGCCTGGATTTCTTCCGGGAAACAGGGCTTACCCCAGACATTGCAGATGGGGATTTCGACAGCTTGTCCAGGGAAGGAAAAGCTTATCTGGAGAGTCTTTCTGGTACCGAAATTGTAAAATTGAATCCGGAAAAGGATGATACGGATACCCAGTCTACCTTAAATCTTGCAATTGGAAAAGGTGCAAAGAACATCCTGATCCTTGGGGCAACCGGCGGAAGGCTGGACCATTTTATTGGAAACATGGGACTTCTGCAGTATGGTAGAAAAAAAGGTGTTCATGTGATCCTGGCAGATGCGCAGAATTATATCTGCCTTGTGGAAAACGGACATATTATCCGAAAAGATACACAGTTCGGAAAATATGTTTCCTTTTTTGCCGCTGGAGAAACAGTGGAAGGCCTTACCCTGAAGGGATTCAAATATCCACTGGATCATTACCGTCTTACTCCGGACAATTGCGGACTCACTGTCAGCAACGAGATTCAGGAGGAACAGGCACAGGTGCTTTATGAAAAGGGCAGTCTTCTTATGATCATGTCCAGAGATCTGAAATAGTTACTGTCTGTGACCTGACCAGTAACCTGAAATAACCATTATATTGCAAAATAAGGGGCTGGAAATATATCACATTTTCGCTGTTTGTGTTATAATAACAAAAAATGGCGTAAAATTGGCGTAGAGAAATATTAGCGGATTGTTATGTTACGAAAGAAAAACACTTCATATTTTGAGAGAATATGAGGTGTTTTTTCAATATATGAAATATTAATATGTTAGATATGAATTCAGAGGCGAGCAGTAGTTATAAGGCGGTTATTCGGACGAATGAGCCAGTATAATTTAATTGAGGATATTTTCCACCATGACAGTCTGATTTTTTCATCTAGGTTAGATTAGGAGCCAGAAAATTTTTTTTATCGGTTAAGGTGACGAGATGGACTGGATTGGAAAAGTGCGATAAAATGAGTAATAGATACATCACCATAAAATATTTTTTATTGGTTAATGGCAGTTGTAGTAGGTAGTGTTGTAGGCAAAAGATTATATATATTGTACATTGTGAAGAAGGGAAAATGGGTGAAGGATATGGAAAATGATATCGTTTTATTTATGGATGGAAATATACAATTAGAAGTTCCAGTATCCCGAGATGGAGAATCGGTATGGCTATCTGCTAATCAAATGGCTGTTCTGTTTGAAAAGGATGAAACGAATATCAGAAAGCACGTAAATAATATTTTTAGGTCTTCAGAAGTGGATAAAGATAACAACACGCAAAAAATGCGTGTTGATGGAGTAAAGCAGCCAGTTGCATTTTATTCTTTGGACGTAATTTTAGCAGTTGGATATAGAGTAAATTCACAAAGAGGTATAGCTTTTAGAAAATGGGCAAATAATATTCTTAAACAGTTTATTTTGAAAGGTTATGCTATTAATGAGAAGCGTCTCCAGGCACTCAGAAAAACAGTCGATATTCAGTCAAGGATGCTTGCAGATGCACTTAACATAGAGGAGAAAGATGTGCTTAGAGCTGTAAATGAATATACAGATGCATTAATTCTTCTGGATCAATATGACCACCAGGCATTAAGTAAGCCAGTGGGAAGCCCCCCAGTGTACCGAATTACTTATGAAGAGTGTGTTCAAATGGTTGGTCAAATGAAGGATTCTTTCGATACAGATGTATTTGGCGTAGAAAAAGAGTCAGGTAAGGTAGAAGGAATTATTGCTGCGGTTTACCAAAGTGTATTTGGACAGGACGCATATCCGTCCTTAGAAGAGAAAGCGGCTAATCTATTGTACTTTATGATAAAAGACCATCCATATGCAGATGGATGTAAAAGAATCGCAGCCTCATTATTTTTGGAATTTTTGGACAAGAACAATGCATTGTTTCAAAATGGAGAAAAGAGACTCAGTGATGGAACTCTGGTAGCAATCACGCTAATGATTGCTGAATCAAAAGCAGAAGAGAAAGATGTCATGGTAAAATTGGTAATGAATCTGTTGAAGCTGAAATGATATTTCATTGTCTTATAACAGGTTCTAAGGCGGTTATTCGAGCGAATGAGCTAGTGTAATTTAATTAAGAATTTTTTCCCTACATGACAGTCTGTTTTTTCATCTAGGTTAGATGTTCTGTATTTAAAGCATCACACAGAAGGTTTCAGTATAAGCTAAAAAAACAGAGAGACAGTGTCTGTTCGGTATGGATATATGTAAGGTGATGTAAAAATTTTCTGAAATATGTCCATGTAATGTTTATGAATGTCTTTTTTGTTGTTCTTTTATCTTTGTATGGTATTTCATCAGAACTTTGCTTTGGTCTATACAGATATATTGCTGTTCTACGGTTAGAGAACGAAATACTCTTAACAATTCAATTTCAAGTGGGGAATTGATAGAATCGGTAGAATGTCCAAGTAAATAATCTATAGACACATTAAAGTAATCTGCAAGTTGTTTTAATGTAGAAAAATCGGGCTCTCTGGAACCTTGAACATAACTTCCTAATGTGGATGGAGCAAGATGTAACTGTTTTGCCAGTTCTTTTTGAGTTAGGTCATTTTCCTCAATAAGCATTCGTAAAGTATTGCTAAAATCCATGTAGTGCACCTCCTAGATACATACTAAAGGAAGATGTCGAGAAAAGTAGAAACAAACTCAAAATGAGTTGATAATACACAAAATGTGTTCTACCATGAACATATATAAAATCTTGAAGGAGGGCGTGAAATGGTAAGAACTATTAAAGAAGTAAGTGGCATTATTAGCGAAATTGATAATTCTTTAAGAACTGAATTGTTGGTGGAAAACGGAACTGTTAATCCTAAGAAGTTATGGGAAAATACATACATGAAACATCAGATTGATAATAGAGTTAATCAGAAATCATTTTCCTTAACAGACCATGTAAGGGCTATGGTTTACTCTATGTTAAGTTCTTCTGTTGCATGGGAGCGTATGGAGCCTGGAATAGACGTAGAAACAGGAATGATTCTTCCAGTGGAAGATGTATTCAATCAGTTTGATGTAAATTATATTTTATCCTGTGAGCCTAATGAGATTAGCGAAAAAATTATTGTATTGGGATATGGAAGCCAGAGTACAAGAAAACAGATGGCTGCTTTGATACAGAAGAATATTCCTAAATTACAGGAATTAGAGAAAGAGCATGGAAGCATTGATGGCTGTTATCAGAAATTGATTGAAAAAGACCCTACTAAACAATTGCTGATTTATAAATTAGCTACTCCTGGCAGTGAATTAAAAATGACACAGATGGGGGAGGCACTGATTGCTGAATATTTACGTAATGTGGGATATGATATGGCAAAACCAGACAGACATATCAGAAGAATTCTGGGAAGTGAAATTCTGGGCTGTTCAGAGGAAGTGATTGTTCCGCTTTATGAAGCAATGAATATTATTGATGAAATTGCAAAAGAACTGCATAAATGTTCTGCGGAGATAGATTTTATTTTATGGTCTTATTGTGCAAAAGGATATGGAGAAATCTGTACTAAGAGGAATCCTAAATGTAATTCGTGCGTAGCCAAAAAGAATTGTAATACAGTAGAATGATAATTTTTAAAGATAATATGGAATTTTGGGGGATAAAAGAAAACATCTCTTTTTCTTTATAAAAATTCAAAAAGAAAAATACCTGTAAACAGAAAAAAGAGGTAAAACAAGGACTAGGAGGGCTTTAAATGGACGAAATGAATTTATATTTAATTTATCGGTATTATGATATAAGAAAAACAGATACTGCTAATGATGTTATTTTTAAATGTGCCAGAAAGTCCTATAGAGAGTTTTGGCGAAGAGTTGTTTTGAAAAATAAAGTCAGTATAGATCAAAAAAATGATATTGAACAGGAAATTGAAAATCTGTTATGCTGTAGAATCCCAGCTTTACTTGAAACAAAAAGCCAGAAAGAATTTGATGAACAGCATAATGAGATCTGTTTGGAAATTCTTCAGTGTTATAAAAATGTTGGAAATGTTGCTTACGGAATCGCACAGCGGTGGCTGAATCAAACATTGTTGAATTTGGTTATTATTGAATCAAATTTAAAAACAAAGTATTGGAATATTGATAGTGCAAGGAAGTGGTTTCATGTTCCAGTAGATAATACCACCATAGAAGCTGCAACTTCTAAAAATACAGACAGGTTTCTCAATGGGCTGAATTTACAATGTGCGCCGTTAAAACATGATTTAGGAGAAAATGTTAAGACAAGCTGGTTTAGGCTTGAAAAAATGCAGCCGTTTGAATTGTGGACATATGAAGAATATATTAATTTTCAGAAAGAGTTGCGCGAAAGCATAAAAGGAAAAGAATATAAAGACACTGTTGAGTGGTTTCTGAGCGTTATGCTGGAGGGTCGCTGATGGATGTTTATAGGCTTATCAATTCTACTGACATTTCAAGTTATTTACGAGAAATAAATTATTCTTTTACAGTTCCAGAAATTGCATTTTTTATATATCAGAGCAATAATATTTCACTAAATGAAAAAATAAAATAATGGGGTAATAAATGAATAACGTGATAGAAGTACAAAAGCCAACTAAGGGGCTATTTTGGCTTATAGATGGTGAACTGCTGGCGATTCCTTTTGATAAGGGAAAATATTTAAATGCAGTTGCGAAATCGGGAGATACATATGTCCATAAATATTTATGGAAAGAGATTTCTCATTCGAAAGCCCCATATAATTACTATCCAAGAGGAAGAGTGGAAATAAACAAGTCTGGAAAAGAGATTATTTATATGAACTCTAATATTGGGATTGGTTAACAATGGTGGTGGTGGTCATAATGGTGACGAGTTACCAGATGATGTAGAATTTTAAAATAAAAGGAGTTTGTGTTAATGAGTGGAACTGAACATTTAACGATTCCACAAAAGATAAATCTCACAATACGAGAAGCTGCTGAGTATTCCAATATTGGGATAAACAAAATTGACGAACTTTTAAAAGAACCAGGTTGTTCCTTTGTATTATATGTGGGAACTAAGAAATTGGTAAAGAGGGAAGCTTTTGAGAAATTCTTGAAAAAAGAAATTGAAATATAAAAATTTTCAATAATTAATTGAAGGAAAGTACCTGATGTGATAGAATCAAATATTGTATCAGGTACTTTCTCATCTAAGGAGATACTGATACATGGGAAAAGATTTAAAAGGTCGTGAATGTGGGAAGGGTCTATCACAAAGAAGTAATGGTAGATATTCAGCCAGATTTGTAAGTAAATCGGGTAAACGTCTTGAAAAATATTTCTCTAAATTAGCTGAAGCAAAAAAATGGCTGGCAGATACACAGTACGAAGACAGACATAAAGAATTAGGTACTACTTCGGATATGAAAGTTGATGACTGGTTTAATTACTGGCAAGAGAATATTATTAAGGATTTAGCTCCAAATACAAGACGAAATTATCAAGAACGATATGATAAAAATATCAAGCCATTCATAGGCAATATGTGCATATCTGATGTACGTCCAATGCATTGTAAAAAAGTTCTCAATAAAATGGAAGAAAAATATGCAGGCTCAACTATTAAACAGACTTATATCACAATGGGAACAATGTTTAAGTCAGCAGTGAGAAACGACATAATCGAAAAACATCCTATGGATGATGTGTATACGAAAAAGCCTATTAAGAAAGCAAGCAACCATAGAATTCTGACAGTTGAAGAACAGAAAAGATTTTTGCAAGTTGCAAAGAAAACTCATAATTACAGGCAATATGCATTGATACTAGAAACCGGTTTGCGTACAGGGGAATTGATTGGTCTAACTTGGGACGCAGTTGATTTTGAAAAACGTACTTTAACGGTAAATAAGACTCTAGAGTATAGATATACAAATCAATGTTGGAGAGCTGGTTGTACCAAAACCCCAAATAGTTATAGAACTATTCCACTGACAAACAATGCATATAACATTTTGAAGGAATTATATGAAATTCGTGACAAGCAGAAAAAGTCAATAGAATTATCACAAAAATTACCATATTTAGACCGAAGAAGCGGCAAACAAGAGTTTCTTGATATGGAAGATTTAGTGTTCATAAATTTCAGAACTGGATTGCCTACCAAGAATAGTTCATATGATTCGCATTTATATAAGCTGTGCGATCAGGCTGGACTAGAACATTTTTCAATGCACACATTAAGACATACATTCGCTACCAGGGCTATAGAACAGGGAGTATCACCAAAAGTTCTACAGAAATTTCTGGGACATGAGAAAATAACAACGACAATGGATACATATGTACATGTTACAGATGATTCCATGTTAAGTGCAATAAAACAATTAGAAAATAATAATATTGGGGTAGATATATGATATTTTCGCCTTTTGTGCTATAATGGCGTAAAGATGGCGTAGAAATGGCGTAAAAATGGCGTAGAGAAATGTCAGACGCCCCTAAAAATAAGGAGAAATAGGATAAAATGAAATTAGGTATTGTTGGATTACCAAATGTAGGAAAAAGTACACTTTTTAACTCTCTGACAAAGGCTGGCGCAGAATCTGCCAACTATCCGTTCTGTACCATTGACCCTAACGTGGGAGTTGTTACGGTGCCGGATGAGAGACTTGCGCTGCTTGGAGATTTTTATCATTCCAAGAAGGTGACACCGGCTGTTATTGAGTTCGTAGATATTGCTGGTCTTGTAAAGGGCGCTTCTAAGGGTGAAGGTCTTGGAAACCAGTTCCTTGCAAATATACGTGAGGTTGATGCCATTGTTCACGTGGTTCGCTGTTTCGAGGATACCAATGTAATCCATGTAGACGGAAGCATTGACCCGATCCGTGATATTGAGACCATCAACCTGGAACTGATCTTCTCTGACCTGGAGATCCTGGAGAGAAGAATTGCCAAGGTTACCAAGACTGCCCGTATGGATAAAGAAGCTGCCAAAGAGCTTGATTTCCTTCAGAAGATCAAGAAATGGCTGGAAGATGGCAAGATGGCTATCACCATGGAACTGGAGAATGAGGATGAGGAAGCCTGGATGGGAACCTATAATCTGCTCACCCAGAAACCGGTTATCTATGCGGCAAATGTTGCAGAGGACGATCTTGCAAATGATGGTGCTGACAATGCACATGTACAGGCCGTCAGAAAATACGCTACTGAGCAGAATAGTGAGATTTTCGTAATCTGTGCCCAGATCGAGGAAGAGATTTCCGAGCTGGACGAGGATGAGAGAAAAATGTTCCTGGAGGATCTGGGACTTAAGGAATCCGGTCTTGAGAAGCTGGTAAAGGCAAGCTATCATCTGCTTGGCCTTATGAGTTTCCTTACTTCCGGAGAGGATGAGACAAGAGCATGGACCATCAAGATCGGAACAAAGGCACCACAGGCTGCTGGTAAGATCCATTCTGATTTTGAGCGTGGTTTCATTAAAGCGGAAGTGGTAAATTATCAGGATCTTCTGGACTGCGGCTCCTACGCAGGTGCAAGAGAGAAAGGTCTGGTAAGAATGGAAGGAAAGGATTACGTAGTGCAGGATGGCGATGTGATCTTATTCCGTTTTAATGTATAAAAGGAAACTAAGAGATATATGGAAGCGGCGCTTTCTTTGAAAATACGGGAAGGCCCATTTTCATCAGAATGAAACAGAGGGATAGCATAGATGTCAATTCAGTTTCCAAATCTGGGGATAAACCTGGATTATGTAGGAAAATCCATTCAAATATTTGGATTCGAAATTACATTCTTTGGCTTTATAATAGCTCTGGGAATGCTTCTGGGACTGGAATTTGTAATTCTGGAAGCGAAGCGGTGCGGCGAGAATAAAGATGAATATCTGGAGATGGTGATCATTTCCCTGCTTTTCGGTGTGATCGGAGCCAGATTGCTTTACGTGGCCTGCTCCTGGAATCTTTATAAAGGCAATATCGTGCAGATTTTCAATATCAGAAATGGCGGCCTTTGCTTTTATGGCGGTCTGTTCGGCGGAATGCTGGGCGCAGCAATTTACTGTGGTGTGCGCAGAAAACCGTTTATGCAGATGGCAGATACTGCCAGTATGGGAATCATTGTAGCGCAGATAATAGGAAGGTGGGGGGATTTCTTTAACAGGGAATCCTTCGGAGAGTATACAAACAGTATATTTGCAATGCAGCTTCCCTTATCCGCTGTACGTTCCAGTGAAGTGACCTCTGCCATGAGAGAAAATCTGGAAACCATAGGAGGTACATCTTATATTCAGGTACATCCCACATTTTTCTATGAAAGCGCATGGTGTCTGCTTTTATTTCTGCTGATGCTGGTGTGGAAACGGAAAAAGCGTTTTCAGGGACAGGTGTTTCTCAGATATCTGGCAGGATATGGACTGGGAAGGTTTGTGATCGAGTATCTTCGAACAGACAAGCTTCTGATTCCAGGCACTTCCATTGGAATTTCCCAGTTGATCTCAGCGGCACTGTTTTTGATCTGTGCGCTGGTTGCTGCCGTGGAAGGGACTATGGCGAAGAAGCGGGCTGCAAGGCGCAGACGCAGGAGAGAACAGGACTATGAAGCACAGGAAAGAGCTGCCAGAGAGGCGGAAGCAGAAGAATACAGGGATCGGCTCAGGCTGGAGAGGGCTTTTGCAGATGAAAAAGCCGGTGAAGTGCCAGAAGCGTATTCAGGAAATACAGCGGTTTATGAAAGTGCTCCGGAAGAAGAAAGGGAAGATACTTCCCCTGTGGAGGAAGACGCTTCAGCTGAAATATATCAGGATGAAGAAGTCCCTGAAGAAACTGCAGAGGATGAAAGCCCGGATGGGAATGGTTATGAAGAGGAAAGTCCAGAAGAAATTTCGGAGGACGAAGCTTTACCGGAATCTGAAGAGCCAGCGCAGCCAGTGGAAGACGTTGTCAGTACTTCTGAGAAAGAAACTGCTACTGCAAAGAATCCATCATTTTCAGAAGATGATGAATGGCTGTATAGCAAGCCGCGGCGATTTGCTAAAAAACCTGCCGATCAGCAGGAAGATTGATCATATGATAGCCAGATATGTGAATCTGGGTTAAAAAAGCGTCACTTTGGTGGGGATGATCCCACGAAAGTGACGCTTTTTGCGGTACAGTGGGCTTGCATGTGAACAAGGCGACTGCAAATGAAGTTTTTTTCTGGTACTTCCCTTCCGTTTTTTTCTATAATAATGTGGAAAAAGCCGTCGCAGAAATCCTTTTTTGTGGAAAGCGTAAGGAGTTTGTAACAGAATTATGTAATTTAATTCATAATTTCCCACTTGTAATTTGTGCACAAATGGGTTAGAATGGTTGCATAAGTGGTAGGAAGTGGAGAAAAGTGGTGACAAATGGGGACGAAGTGGCAGAACTTCCATTTGTTTCCAGTCATGAGATACGAGGGGGAGACTCGTATTTCACGAGAGTAGGTGAGTTTTTTTATGTTCATGGGTGAGTACAATCATACAATCGACGCGAAGGGGCGTTTGATTATCCCGGCGAAATTCAGGGAACCCTTAGGTGAGGAATTTGTTCTGACCAGAGGGCTTGATGGTTGTCTCTACATTTATCCGATGGATGAATGGGAAGCCTTTGAAGAGAAGCTCAGAGCATTACCACTTACAAATAAAGACGCGAGAGCCTTTTCGCGATTCTTTGTAGCAGGCGCCACCACATGTGAACTGGACAAGCAGGGGAGAATTCTCGTACCACAGACGCTGCGCGAATTCGCTGGTCTGGAGAAGGATGTGATCCTGGCAGGAAACTTAGGCCGGGTGGAAGTCTGGAGCAAGGAGAAATGGAGCGAAAACTGCGATTATGACGATATGGACAGCATTGCTACCGGCATGGAGAACATGGGAATCGTCATTTGAGCATAGAATAAGCGAATATCCAACAGGAGACGGAAATGGAATTTAAACACAAATCTGTATTACTGGACGAGACCGTTGGTGGACTTAATGTGAAGCCGGATGGAATCTACGTGGATGGCACTTTGGGCGGCGCAGGACATGCCATAGAGGTATGCAGGAAACTTTCTGCCAAGGGGAGATTTATTGGTATAGATCAAGACCAGGATGCGATAATTGCTGCGAGTGAACGGCTTGCCGCCTTTGACCAGGTGACAATCATTCGCAGCAATTATTGTTACATGGTACAGGAACTTGCCGCAAGGGGAATTCACAAGGTTGACGGCATTGTTCTGGATCTGGGAGTATCCTCATATCAGCTGGACAATGAAGAACGTGGATTTACCTACCGGGTAGATGCACCTCTTGACATGCGCATGGATCAGAGACAGACGCAGACAGCCAGTGACATTGTTAACGGTTATGAAGAAAGAGAACTGTATCGCATTATCCGCGATTACGGTGAAGATAAATTTGCGAAAAATATCGCGAAACATATAGTAGCAGCAAGACAGCAGGCCCCCATTATGACAACTGGCCAGCTTACCCAGATCATCCGGGAATCCATTCCTATGAAAATACAGGCAGCGGGAGGTCATCCTGCCAAGCGTACTTTCCAGGCAATCCGGATCGAGCTGAATAAGGAACTGGATGTGCTTCGGGATTCCTTAGATGGAATGATCGATCTTCTGGATGATGGCGGAAGGCTTTGCATTATTACGTTCCATTCATTGGAAGACCGAATTGTTAAGACAATTTTCCGAAAGAATGAGAACCCGTGTACCTGTCCTCCGGATTTTCCGGTCTGTGTGTGCGGGAAGAAATCCAAGGGGAGAGTCATCACAAGGAAACCAATTCTTCCAAGTGATGAAGAAATGGAAGAGAATCCGCGTTCTAAGAGCGCTAAACTTAGAATTTTTGAAAGAAGACTTTAAAAGAAGGGTAAAAAATGGCGGAGACAGGCAGACGTACTACGTCGGGGAGACGTTCGCAGAATACGTATGTTGACGGAAACACTGTCCGGAAGGTACAGGAAGTTCCCCAGAAAAGGGAATACCGTCAGCCGGAGCATTCAGCTCGCAGGAAAAAAGCACAACCAGAAATTACAATTACACCAGAGCAGGCGGCGCGCCAGAACAAGGTCCTCAGCCGGGAGGCACGCAGAAATCGTGCAAAAGCCAGCAATATGAACCGCAATTTTGCCATATTCCTGGGAATACTGGGGGTTGTGATCGTATTTTGCAGTATCAATTACTTAAGGCTTAAGACAGAATGTACAAGTAAAAGAAGTCAGCTGGCAACTCTGGAATCACAGCTGGCGGAATTAAAAGAAGACAATGATGCATACGAAAGTCAGGTGACTTCTAATGTGGATCTTGAGAGAATCAGAAAGATTGCCATCGGACGGCTGGGAATGAAATACCCAAGTAACCAGCAGACGGAAACCTATACTACAGAAGGCGGCAGCTATGTAAGACAGTATCAGGACGTAACCGGAAAGTAAAGGTACAGAAGGCAGGTGTTTGATTGAGTACTTCAGAACGAAGAAAGAAAAGAAAACCCATAAAAAAAATAAACCACAATATGAAAAACAAGCTGTCAATACTCTTTTTTGGAGTATTGGGAGCTTTAGTCTTTTTATTGGCAGTTGTAACTTATTACAATCTGCATAGCGGTGAGAAATATAAGAAGCAGGTGCTAAGCCAGGCACAGCAGAAATATGAGAACCGCACAATGCCAGCCAAAAGAGGCACTATTTATGACCGGAATGGCAACATTCTGGCAACCAGCAACAAGGTGTATAATGTTGTACTGGACTGCAAAGCCGTGAATGAAGATCCGGATTATATTAATCCTACGGTAAAAGCCCTTGTGGAAATGTTTGGCCTGGATGAAGGGGATATCCGTACCAGGCTTACTGCCGATGAGACGAAAGAGAGCCAGTATCAGGTTGTCAAAAAGCAGGTTTCCATGGATGACAAAAAGGCGTTCGAGGATTACTGCAGTGTGCCGGAAGACACTACCATGACACCGGCGGAAATCCAGGAAAAGAACAACATCAAAGGTGTGTGGTTTGAAGAGGATTATTTAAGAGTCTATCCATACAATGAGCTTGCCTGCGATACCATTGGATTTACTTTTAGCAGAGATACTGCTGACTATGGAATTGAAGGCTATTACAACAGCAGCCTGACAGGAACAGACGGCCGCCAGTATGGATACTTTAATGATGATGCCAATGTGGAGCAGACCATTATTGAAGCTACAGATGGAAACAGCCTGGAGATCAGTCTGGATCTGGGAATCCAGCAGATCGTAGAAAAGTGGGTAAATGCTTTTCAGGAATCGACTGGATCCAAGAATATGGGAGTCATTGTAGAAGATCCTTCAACTGGTGAGATCCTTGCCATGGACGGCGGTGACCGGTATGATCTGAATGATCCAAGAAACATGTCTTCCATTTATTCAGAGGATGAAATTGCAGCCATGAATGACACAGAGACCATGGACGCGTTAAGTGCAATGTGGAATAACTTCTGTGTAACAGATATTTACGAACCTGGTTCTGTTGTAAAGCCCATTGTTATGGCAGCTGCACTGGAGCAGGGAAAAATATCCACCAGTGATACCTTCTATTGTGATGGATTCCAGAACTTCGGTGTACCGGGAAATATGACCACCATCAAGTGTGCAAATGTCTACGGACATGGAATGGAAACCCTGGCTGAAGTAATCGCCAACTCCTGCAACGATGCGATGATGCAGATCGGTGCAAAGATGGGCGCAGAGAATTTCCTGAAGGCACAGAGCACTTTCAACTTCGGAAGCCGTACCGGAATCGACCTTCCAAATGAAGGCTACGGTATCATGCATACCATTGATACCATGAAGGAAACAGAGCTTGCATGCTCCGCATTCGGACAGGGCTTCAGCTGTACCATGATCCAGGAGATTAATGCAATGTGTTCGGTTATCAATGGCGGTTATTATTACCAGCCGCATCTTGTGACAAAGATCAAAGATGCCAGTGGTGCCACCATAAAGACCATCAATCCACTGCTTCAGAAACAGACTATTTCGTCCAGCATCTCAGCTGATATCAGAAGCTATATGCAGGCCAGTGTGGAGCAGGGTACCAGTATGACTTCCAAAGTCCAGGGCTACAGCTCAGGCGGTAAAACAGGAACTGCTGAGAAATTCCCTCGTGGAAATGGAAAGTATGTGGTTTCCTTTATTGGCTTTGCTCCTGTTGACGATCCGCAGGTTTTGATCTATGTAGTAATTGATGAGCCAAACGTAGAAGACCAGGCCAGCAGTGTGTATCCACAGTATGTGGCACAGGCCATTCTTTCTGAGCTTCTTCCGTATATGAACATCCAGCCGGATGAATCAACTGACGGAACCATTCCGGAGACAGAGCTTTGGGAGAATTTCAGCGGCCATGTAAATTCCATTTCTGACAGCCAGATCGATGAGAAAGGAAATCTGGTAGACAGCGAGGGCAACCGGATCGACTGGGATGGCAACCGCATTGATGAGAATGGATATCTTCTGAATAGCGACGGAAGCTATCAGGTGGATTCTGATGGAAATTATATTAAATCCACCAATCTGGAAGGAATCGATAATACCTACAGCGGTTCTGCCGGAGAAACTTTGCCGGAAGCTGTTTCCGATACAAACGTACCTGGACCTCCGGAAGACACCACAGATCCCATTGAGGACAACAACATGGAAAGCGAAGGTCTCACCAACGAAGAGGCTGGACTGGATTAAAAATCCGCCGCAGCGAAAACGGACAGCCGGGAAACAGATCTTCTGGTTCCACATAATATAACACATACCCCCAACTGAAATGTTCATATATTAGTTATGACAATTTCAGTCGGGGGCTTTTTTATGAAAAAAACAATGACCTTTCACAGGAAAAAGATCTGGATTGTGTTTCTTCTCTGTGCCCTGATGCTTCTGGGACTTGTGGGAAGGCTGGTCTATCTCATGGGCTTCAAGTCTGATTACTATTATGAGAAAGCCCAGGATCTTCATGAAAGAGAGCGCGCCATCAAAGCGGCAAGAGGACAGATCCTGGATGCAAAAGGCCGGGTTCTGGCTGACAACAAAACCGTGTGCACCATATCTGTCATATATAGTCAGATAAAGGATCCGGAAAAGGTGATCCAGATCTTATCAAAAGAGCTGGATATGGACAGTGCAGCTGTCCGAAAAAGAGTTGAAAAAGTATCTTCAATCGAAAAAATTAAGACAAATGTGGAAAAATCAGTGGGAGACGTGATAAGGGGATATGAGCTGGATGGGGTGAAAGTGGATGAGGATTACAAAAGATATTACCCCTATGGCTCCCTGGCATCCAAGGTCCTTGGATTCACAGGAGGGGATAATCAGGGGATTATTGGTCTTGAGGTAAAGTATGAAGAAATTTTAAAAGGACAGGCGGGCAAAATTCTTACCACCACAGATGCAAGAGGCGTGGAAATCGACCAGATCGGAGAGAGCCGGGAAGATCCTGTTCCCGGAGAAAACCTGAAAATAAGCCTGGATGTGGATCTGCAGCAATATGCCCAGCAGGCCGCTTTGAAAGTAATGGAGGAAAAACAGGCGGATCGTGTTTCTATTTTGCTTATGAATCCTCAGAACGGGGAAATCTATGTGTGCGTCAATGTGCCGGAATTTGATCTGAATGATCCATTCACGTTGAATACGGATACAGACACTTCCAAAATGACAGAAAAGGAAAAGCAGGATCTGTTGAACCAGATGTGGCGAAATCTCTGTCTCAATGATACTTACGAGCCAGGTTCTACCTTTAAGATCATTACCATGTCTGCAGGACTCGAAGCGGGAGTGGTGACAGTGAATGACCGGTTTTTTTGTCCAGGCTATAAGCTGGTGGATGACAGGCAGATCCACTGTGCAAGGCGTACCGGGCATGGTTCCCAGAGCTTTGTGGAAGGTGCCCAGAACTCCTGTAACCCGGTCTTTATTGAAGTGGGACTCCGCCTTGGTGTAGAGAATTATTATCATTATTTCCAGCAGTTCGGGCTTTTGAAAAAGACAGGAGTGGATCTGCCAGGAGAAGCCGGGACCATTATGCACAAAATGGAAAATATGGGAAACGTGGAGCTTGCAACTGTGGCGTTTGGCCAGTCCTTTCAGATCACACCCATTCAGCTGGCGACAACGGTCAGTTCCCTGATCAACGGAGGCAGAAGGATCACGCCCCATTTTGGTGTTTCTGTGCTCAGTACAGATGGAACCAGCGGAAGAAAGCTGGAATATCCGGTGGAAGAGGGGATCATTTCGGAGAAAACATCGGAAACGGTCAGGGGAATCCTGGAAAAAGTGGTATCTGAGGGCTCAGGCAGAAATGCCCAGATCGAGGGCTATACCGTAGGCGGAAAGACCGCCACTTCCCAGACCCTGCCCAGAAGTGCCAACCGGTACATTTCCTCGTTTCTTGGGTTCATGCCCGCAGAAGATCCGCAGATCCTGGGGCTTTGCATTATCCATGATCCAAAGGGCGTGTATTACGGGGGAACCATTGCGGCACCGGTGATAAAGAATATTTTTGAGGCTGTGATCAGTATGAAATAATATCTTTGGAAAACCAACCTTTGGGTTGATAAATAAGGGGAAAAGCTTTATACTATAAGGTGCTTCAAAAATTTAAGAACGAAAAAACGAAAGAGTTAAAGAGGTGTGAGGATGGAATTTCATATTGTGATCCCGGTGCTGATCTCCTTCGCGATCAGTACAGTATTAGGACCTGTTATTATTCCTTTTTTGCGTAAGCTGAAAATGGGACAGACAGAGAGAACAGAAGGCGTACAGTCCCATCTGAAAAAGGCAGGAACCCCCACAATGGGAGGCGTGATCTTTCTGATCTCCACGATTATTACGTCCCTGTTTTATGTGAAAGATTATCCGAAGATCATTCCCGTATTGTTCCTGACTCTGGGATTCGGACTGATCGGTTTTCTGGATGATTATCTGAAGGTAGTGCTTAGAAGATCCGACGGACTTCTTCCGTGGCAGAAATTTCTGCTTCAGGTGGTTGTAACCGGTATTTTTACCTTCTACCTGCTGAAATATACAGATGTGTCCCTGACCATGCGCATCCCGTTCTGGGGAGGACATTATCTGAACCTTGGCTGGCTTGCCATTCCGGTACTGTTTTTCGCTGTGATCGGAACGGTTAACGGTGTGAACTTCACAGATGGCGTAGATGGTCTTGCGACCAGCGTTACCCTGATCGTGGCCGTATTTTTCACTGTGGTATCCATTGGAACCCAGTCTGGAATTGAGCCGGTTACCTGCGCCGTTATCGGCGGACTGATGGGATTTTTGCTTTACAATGTATATCCGGCCAGCGTATTTATGGGAGACACCGGATCCCTGGCACTTGGCGGATTTGTGGCTGGTGTGGCTTATATGCTGCAGATGCCGCTGTTTATCCTGATCGTTGGACTGATCTACCTGGTTGAGGTACTGTCCGTTATGATTCAGGTAACCTATTTTAAAGCCACACATGGTAAGCGTATTTTCAAAATGGCTCCCATCCATCATCATTTTGAGCTTTGCGGATGGTCGGAAGCCAGAGTGGTTGCAGTGTTTACCATTGTAACTGCAATTATGTGCCTGATCGGACTTTTGGCCCTGTAAGGGCAGCCCTGGATGACCTTTCGGTTATCTGCTTGTAAGGCATTAAGGAGGAAATGAATCATGGAATTAAAAGGAAAAAAAGTTCTGGTTTTCGGAGCTGGAAAAAGCGGGATCGGCGCAGCTGACCTTCTGAACGCAGTTGGTGCCTGCCCTATTCTCTACGACGGAAAAGCAGATCTGGATAAAGAGAGCGTATTACATAAAACAAGCGGCAATTATGAACTTCCCATTTATGCAGGCGAGCTGCCGAAGGAAGTTCAGGAAAGCCTTGACCTTGTAGTATTAAGTCCTGGTGTCCCAACAGACCTTCCCATTGTGAAGGGCTTTTATGATCAGGGACTTCCGGTATGGGGCGAGGTAGAGCTTGCTTACCAGACTGGCAAGGGTGAAGTTCTTGCAATTACCGGAACAAACGGAAAAACTACCACAACAGCGCTTCTTGGCAAGATCATGTCTGATGCCCGCCCGTCTGTATTTGTGGTTGGAAATATTGGAACCCCTTACACCTCCAAAGCACTGGAGATGAAGGAAGAGACCATTACCGTTGCAGAGATCAGCAGCTTCCAGCTTGAGACGATCTGGAAATTTGCTCCGAAGGTAAGTGCGATCTTAAATATTACCGAGGATCATCTGAACCGCCATCACACAATGGCAGAATACATCCGTGTGAAAGAACTGATCACCAGCAACCAGGGACCGGAAGATGTATGTGTCCTGAATTATGAGGATGAGGTCCTTCGTGAGTTTGGCAGGAACCTGGTACCGAAGACGGTATATTTTTCCAGTGCAAGAGAGCTTGAGCAGGGTATTTTCTTAAGAGGAGACCAGATCATCCTTCGCACTGAGAAAGAAGAGATTCCGGTTGTGAAGACTGGAGAGCTGAAGCTTCTTGGTACCCATAACTTTGAGAATGTGATGGCAGCGGTGGCCATGGCCTATTATGCTGGCGTGGAGATGGAGAGCATCCGTAAGAGCATCTGTGAATTTACAGCTGTTGAGCACAGAATCGAGTATGTAACAGAGAAGAACGGTGTGGCATACTACAACGATTCCAAGGGAACCAACCCGGATGCAGCCATCAAGGGAATCCAGGCTATGAACCGTCCTACACTTTTGATCGGCGGCGGATATGACAAGGAATCCAGCTATGATGAGTGGATCCAGGCATTTGACGGCAAGGTCAGATATCTGGTACTGATCGGACAGACCAAGGAGAAGATCAAGGCAGCAGCCGAGAAGAATGGTTTCCATGACATTATCCTCTGTGAAGATCTGAAAGAGGCTGTTCAGGTATGCGCAGATAAGGCAAATGCCGGAGACGCAGTCCTTTTATCTCCTGCATGTGCAAGCTGGGGACAGTTTGACAATTATGAGCAGAGAGGCGAGATGTTCAAGGAGTATGTGAGGGCACTGTAAATCCAGTGCATTATTACAGCTGGCAGGCTGTGCAGCAGAACCCCTGACAGATTGTCTGCTTTGTACCGTTGGAACAGGAGTGCCGGCTGGCGCGGCAGATTTATCTCATAGAATGCTCAGGCGCGGCATATGTTTGAACTAAGGCATGAGACGGCAGGAGCAGACCTCTATGATCCGGGAACAAAATAAGAAAACGAAAACAGACACGGTCTTATTGATCCTAGTGCTGCTTCTGGCAGTATTCGGACTGGTCATGCTGTTTTCCATCAGTGAATATAATGGCAGAGTACGCTTCGGCGACTCTGCCTATTATTTTAAAAAGCAGCTTTTTGCAACCTCCCTGGGGCTTCTGGCTATGTACATAGTGGCAGAGTCAGATTACCGTTTCTTTGTCCGGCTGGCTCCGGCGGCTTACCTTTTATCTATGGGACTTTCCACCGCTGTCCTGCTTGTGGGACAGGAGATCAACGGTTCCAAAAGATGGCTGAATTTTGGTCCCTTGTCCTTTCAGCCTTCGGAATTTGCGAAAGTGGCAGTGATCCTGTTTCTCACCTGGCAGATCACCAGAAGCAAAAAGACCACAGCCGGATTCTGGTTTATGTGCAGGACCATGATGACGCTGCTTCCGATCGTTGGTCTGGTAGGCTCCAATAACCTGAGTACGGCGATCATAATCCTTGGAATCGGTGTTGTCCTGATTTTTGTATCCGATCCAGGATATGCCAGGTTTATTGGAATGGGCGTGGCTGGAGTAGCCGTGATCGCTGTATTTCTGGCTGCGGAGAGCTACCGTATGGAGCGTCTTGCCATCTGGCGGAATCCGGAAAAATATGAAAAGGGGTTTCAGACCATTCAGGGACTTTACGCTATCGGCAGCGGCGGGCTCTTTGGAAGAGGCTTTGGGAGCAGCCTGCAGAAGCTGGGATTTGTGCCGGAAGCCCAGAATGACATGATCTTTTCCATTATCTGTGAGGAACTGGGGCTGACGGGAGCTTTTTTTCTCATAGTCATATTCGGACTTCTTATGTGGCGGCTGATGGTGATCGCCCTCCACTGTAAAGACCTGCAGGGAACCTTGATCTGCGGCGGGCTTATGAGCCATATGGCCATACAGGTGATCCTGAACATTGCAGTTGTGACCAACACCATTCCGAATACAGGGATTACCCTTCCTTTTATCAGCTATGGAGGAACGTCGGTGGTATTTCTTCTGGGGGAGATGGGGCTGGCCCTAAGTGTCAGCCGGAAAATGGATGGCAGCATTTTATCACCAGATGAAAAAAGACGCATACAATAGAAGGTAAGAGGCCCTTTAGGAGTGAATGGCTTGGATGACCGGATTTACATTGAGGGAGGACACCAGCTGAAAGGAAGTATTCGGATACAGGGCTCCAAAAACGCGGCGCTGCCTATGATGGCGGCCTCTCTTTTGCACCGGGGAGTCAGTGTGCTGAAAGGCTGTCCGCGGATTGCGGATGTTTTTTGCATGGAAGAAATTCTGCAGAATCTGGGTGCCGTGACCTGGTGGGAGAACCAGGACCTCTATATGGATTGTGAAAATGCTGATAAATGGTCGGTGCCTTTTTTATTTACCGGGAAAATGAGGTCCTCTGTGATCCTTCTTGGTGCGCTTCTGGCAAGAAATGGAAAAGGAAGCCTGGGGTATCCCGGCGGGTGTGTGATCGGAAAAAGGCCCATTGACCTGCATCTTCTTGTGCTTCGGAAGCTGGGCGCCGTGATCACGGAAGAAGCCGGGCTTCTGATGGCAGAATGCCCCAGATTGCAGGGGACGGTTGTGTCTTTTCCGAAGAGAAGTGTAGGGGCAACCCAGCAGGGAATTTTGGGAGCGGTACTGGCAGAGGGGAAAACAGTGCTGGAAAATTGTGCCCGGGAGCCGGAAATCCAGTGGCTCTGCCGTTATCTACGTTCTATGGGAGCGAAGATCGAAGGGGATGGTACGGACCGGATCTGCATTTATGGTGTGGAGCGTTTAAAGGCAGGTTCCATGCAGGTTCCTCCGGACAGGATCGTGGCTGGCACTTACATTTGCGCCGCTGCCATAACCAGAAGCCAGATCACCCTGGAAAATCCACCGGAAGGGGAACTGGAGGCCTTTCTGGAAGTATATCGGAAAATGGGTGGACAATATAAAGGTAACAGTGGTAAACTATTAGTCAATGGAGAACATGTTCAAAAGCCGGTGGAACTGTTGGAAACCGCAGTTTATCCAGGATTTCCCACAGATCTTCAGTCCCCTGTGATGGCAGTGCTTGCCACGGTAAAGGGCAGAAGCTGTATCCGGGAGAATGTTTTTGAGGACCGCTATAAGGCTGCACAGCAGCTGGTGAAGATGGGGGCCGATATCCGGGTACAGGGAAAGGAAGCCGTGATCCATGGGGGAAAGGAATTTCATGGAGCTATTGTAACGGCCTGGGAATTAAGAGGCGGTGCCGCGCTGATCCTTGGGGCACTGTGTGCAAAAGGGGTTACAGTACTGGAGGGCTATTCCTATGTGCAGCGTGGCTATGAGCATATCTGCCAGGATCTGAATACGCTGGGAGCAGCAGTAAAAAGGATGCAGGAATAACAATATATGAAATCACTGAAAATGAAGCTGATCTATAGAAAACATAAGAAAGCAATTTGGGGAGCCCTGGGGGCAGTTCTGCTGGCAGGCCTGGTCTTTTTCTTTTCTTATTTTCATGTGACAAGTGTGGAGGTCATGGGAACCACACGTTATTCAGATGAAGAAGTAAAGGCGATGGCTTTGCAGGGAGCGTTTACGGATAATTCCGTTCTTGCAGTTTTGCTCCATTCCAGGGTAGATGTGGAGGACGTGCCTTTTGTGGAAGGGTTCAATATTACAAGACTTTCCCACAACAGTATCTGTGTCAGTGTGCGTGAGAAGAAGGCTGTGGGCTGTATTCCCTATCTGGATAATTACGTTTACTTTGACCGGAATGGCACTTTTATTGAAAGTTCCCGGACAAGGGACGAGCTGGTACCTTTTTTTGACGGCATAGAGGTAAGCCATGTGATCGAGGGGGAGAAGCTTCCGATCAAAGGCAGTTCCGTTCTTACCACTGCGGTGGCACTGTCCACTATTTTTCAGAAAAATCAGGATATACCGGATCACATTGAATTTGATGCTAGCTATGAGATTACCCTTACTTATGGAGATATTCAGGTCATGCTTGGCAAGGATGAATATCTTGAGGACAAGATGATGCGGGTGAGCGCTATTTTGCCCAAGCTTTCCGGCAAAAAGGGAATCCTTCACCTGGAGAACGTAAATGACAATTCCAAAACCATTACCTTTGAGCAGGATCTGGGCGAGAATGGAACCATAGAGAGTGTGGATACCCAGGCGGCCTATGAGAATGCCCTTGCAAACTGGCATGGAGGCTATGACGAGGAAGGGGACTACACTGGTGAGGGTGAATATGACCAGAATCTGAACTATGTAGGACCTAAGCCTACAGAGGAGAGCATTGCTGCAAATGGGAGCTGGCTTGGGGGCTATATGGAGGATGGAAGTTATACCGGATATGGACAGCTGGATAAAGATGGAAATTATGTAGGCCCGAATCCAAACGAAACCAGTGAGGAAGGAGACGGGGAAGACACTGGAGACGGAAGCACAGACTATAGTGAAGATTATAGTGAAGATTACAGCGAAGACTACAGTGGAGACTATAATGAAGACGGCTATGACAGCTACGATGAGGAATATTAAGGAAATAACCGCGGATTTCGAGAAAAAAGTATAAAAAAAACAAAATTAGTGGTTGATAAATTCTCAAAAAAAATATATGATATAGCTATATGCAGCTTGGTATATATTTGCTGAAATTAAAGATAAAGGATATAAGGTAGAAATAAAGGAGGAAGTACATTGTTAGAGATAATGTCAAATGAGGCGGAATCCTCTGCAAAGATTATTGTAATCGGAGTAGGCGGCGCCGGAAATAACGCAGTAAACAGAATGGTTGAAGAGGCCATCGGCGGGGTAGAGTTTGTAGGAGTAAATACAGATAAGCAGGCTCTGACTCTGTGCAAAGCTCCAACTGTACTTCAGATCGGTGAGAAGATTACCAAAGGTCTTGGTGCAGGAGCACAGCCTGAGGTTGGACAGAAAGCAGCAGAAGAGAGCATTGAGGAAGTGAAACAGATCATCGAAGGTGCTGACATGGTATTCGTTACCTGTGGTATGGGCGGTGGAACCGGTACTGGTGCAGCTCCGGTTATCGCAGCAGCAGCTAAGGAAATGGGTATCCTCACTGTAGGTGTTGTAACCAAACCTTTCCGTTTTGAAGCTAAGACACGTATGAACAACGCACTTGCAGGTATTGAGAACCTGAAGAAGTCTGTTGATACATTGATCGTAATCCCGAATGACAAGTTACTGGAGATCGTTGATCGCCGTACTACTATGCCGGAAGCACTGAGAAAGGCAGACGAGGTTCTGCAGCAGGCCGTTCAGGGCATCACAGACCTGATCAATCTGCCGGCTCTTATCAACCTTGACTTTGCTGATGTACAGACTGTTATGACTGATAAGGGTATTGCTCACATCGGTATCGGTGAGGCAAGAGGCGATGATAAGGCTATGGAAGCTGTTCAGCAGGCTGTATCTTCTCCGCTGCTTGAGACTACCATCAAGGGTGCTACACATGTTATCATCAACATTTCCGGTGATATCTCCCTTATGGATGCAAACGATGCAGCAAGCTACGTACAGGAGCTTACAGGCGAGGACGCAAACATCATCTTTGGTGCTATGTATGATGACTCTGTTGCTGATTATGCAAGAATCACTGTTATCGCAACTGGTCTTGCTGACAATGTACAGGCATCTAACCCATTTGGAAATAAGGCAAGCAACTCTGTATTTGCAAACAAGAGACCTGCTTCCACTACCACAACTGGCGGTGTAAAACTGAACATGCCATCTTTCAGCATGCCGACTATGAATGCTACACCATTCACAGCGAAGACACCATCCAGCACTGTTCAGAAGAAGGACATCCAGATTCCGGATTTCTTAAGAAACAGATAGAAAATAGAGAGTAAAAAGGCCCTCGCACATTTGTGCGGGGGCTGTTTTTTTCGCGGCAGGCGCGCCAAAGTTTGTGTTTGTGGAAAAAGTTGGCGGATGCCGCCTGGTTTTGGCTGCTTTAAGACTTATAGACTTAGCACTGGCACTGGAAAGTGTCGCACTTCGTCTCAGAACATGTCTTGGCACCGTTTCCGGCTACGTCGATAGCAGCTGCGGTACATTTGCAGTCTTCGTTGTAGGTACAGTTGTGGGCTTTACAGTCAATCTGGATGGTTTCACATCCACAGCCGTTTTTGGCGCTGTTCATAGCTCCCTGGCTTCTTTCACGGAAGCTTCCGCAGGATGTTTCATCAGCACTTCTGGCACTGTCACCCATCACGTCAATCTCCCCTCTGGAGCAGAGCATATCTTTGTTGTAAGCACAGGTTGTTGCGGAACATTTTAAGATTGTCATGTTTTTTACCTCCTGAGTTTCATTTTTTCGTAATTGTGTTATGAAACGTAATCCTGTTTTGCAGGATTCTTTTTTTATCTTTTCCTGAAAGGAAGAAAATATACGTGAATTTTTATAAGAGAATTTTAGAAGAAAGGTAGATGTCGCTTGAGGCGACTGCTTCGATAACGAGCCAAACTCGCAGAGTGTGTTTTGTCCCATTGAGAACAGTTGCAGCGAAATCAGAAAATGGGAAGATTTTTCAATAACAGATTTTTTTTTCGCTTAGGACAAAAAAGAACTATAATTATGTCAAAAAAAGAACTTGCGGTATTAAGGCTATCAGTTTACAATACGCTTGACAAAAAAAAGACAATCTAACTCGATGGAAAGGAGTACAATATGTCTGAAAACACCACATGTCTGGAAAAACAGCCATTATCAGAAGAACTTCTGAAAAAAATGGATGCGTATTGGAGAGCTGACAACTATCTCTCCGCAGGACAGCTTTACTTACTGGATAACCCGCTTCTTCGTGAGCCGCTGACAATGGATCAGGTGAAGAAGAAAATCGTTGGTCACTGGGGAACTGTACCGGGACAGAACTTTGTCTATGTTCACTGCAACCGTGTGATCAAACGTTATGATCTGGATATGATCTACATTTCCGGTCCTGGACACGGCGGAAACTTCCTGATCGCAAATACTTATCTGGAAGGTACATACAGCGAGGTTTATCCGAATATCAGCCAGGACGAAGAGGGTATGAAGAAAATGTTCAAACAGTTCTCATTCCCGTGTGGAGTTCCAAGCCACTGTGCTCCTGAAACACCAGGCTCCATCAATGAGGGTGGTGAGCTGGGATATTCTATCGCACATGCTTTTGGTGCTGTATTTGATAACCCGGATCTGATCGCTACTACAGTTGTTGGTGACGGAGAGGCTGAGACTGGTCCTCTGGCAACTTCCTGGCAGTCAAATAAATTCCTGAACCCGATCACAGATGGTGCCGTTCTTCCAATCCTTCATCTGAATGGATACAAGATCAGCAACCCGACTATTTTCTCCCGTATTTCCCATGAGGAGATTGAGAACTTCTTCAAAGGCTGCGGCTGGAAACCATATTTTGTTGAGGGTGACGATCCAATGGAAATGCATCGCAAGATGGCAGAGACCATGGATACAGTGATCGAGGAAATCAAGGACATCCAGAAGCATGCCCGTGAAAACAACGATCCTACAAGACCAATGTGGCCGATGATCGTTCTTCGCACACCGAAGGGATGGACTGGACCGAAGGTTGTAGACGGACAGCAGATCGAGGGTACTTTCCGTGCGCATCAGGTTCCGATGACAATGGAGAAATCGGAGCATCTTCAGCAGCTGAAGGACTGGCTTATGAGCTACCATCCGGAAGAACTGTTTGATGAGAATGGACGTCTGATCCCAGAGCTTGCAGAGCTGGCTCCTAAGGGAAATGCACGTATGGGTGCGAACCCACATGCAAACGGCGGACTTCTTCTGAAGGATCTTCGTCTCCCGGATTTCCGTGATTATGGAATTGATGTAATTCCTGGAAAAACAAAGGCTCAGGATATGATAGAGCTTGGCGGATATATCCGTGATATCTTCAAATTAAATGAAGAGAATAAGAACTTCCGTATTTTTGGACCAGATGAGTCTATGTCTAACCGTCTGTATCGTGTATTCGAGGCTCAGAACCGTGACTGGAATGCTGAGATGGTTGATAATGATGATTGTCTGGCTAGAGATGGACGTATTATGGACAGTATGCTTAGTGAGCATATGTGTGAAGGATGGCTGGAAGGTTATCTGCTTACCGGACGTCATGGTTTCTTTGCAAGCTATGAGGCATTTATCCGTATTGTGGATTCCATGGCAGCACAGCATGCAAAATGGCTGAAGGTTACCAATCAGCTTTCCTGGAGACAGCCGATCGCGTCTCTGAACTTTATCCTGACTTCTAACGTATGGCAGCAGGACCACAACGGATTTACCCATCAGGATCCTGGATTCCTGGATCATATTGCCAATAAGAAGGCAGACGTTGTACGTATGTATCTTCCACCGGATACAAACTGTCTGTTATCCTGCTTCGATCATTGTATCAAGAGCAAGAATTATGTGAATGCCATTGTTGCTTCTAAGCATCCTAGCTGCCAGTGGCTGACTATGGAGCAGGCGGTTAAGCATTGTACCCAGGGTATTGGTATCTGGGAGTGGGCTAGCAATGATGCTGGCGAGGAGCCAGACGTTGTGATGGCTTGCTGTGGTGATACTCCTACGCTGGAGACTCTTGCAGCAGTTACCATTCTTCGTGAGGAGATGCCGCAGCTGAAGATCCGTGTGATCAATGTAGTTGACTTGTTTAAGCTGGAGTCTGATACAAAGCATCCTCATGGATTAAGTGACAGAGAGTATGATGCGCTGTTTACTAAGGATAAACCGATTATCTTTGCGTTCCATGGTTATCCGACGCTGATCCATGAGCTTACTTATGAGAGACATAACAGAAATCTTTCTGTGCATGGTTATCAGGAGGAGGGTACGATTACAACTCCGTTTGATATGAGGGTGCAGAATGAGATTGACAGATTTAATCTGGTTAAGGATGTGATCATGCATCTGCCGCAGCTGGGGAATAAGGGTGCTCATTTGATCCAGAAGATGAATGATAAGCTGATTGAGCATAAGCAGTATATTGCGGAGTATGGACAGGATCTGGAGGAGATCAGAGACTGGGAGTGGAAATAAAATAGATAGGTGATGGCGACGGGAGTGAGTTGGTAAGGGACGCCGTGACGCGGGCAGGGTTGTCTGCGGACACGGCGATTTTCCCGGGTTTTGCTCCGCCGCCTTTTGACAGCCTTGTGAACAAACTCGCCCTTCGGGCTCAGACAGTGTTCACAAGGCTGTCGCTATGCTCACAAAACCCGGGAAAATCGCCTGACGTCCTTAGACAATCCCTGCCCGCGTCACGGCTGTGTACTGGCTGGGACTGGGCGCACTGAGAGGGGGCTATTTTATTTCGAGGGGGGAAAAGGGACGAAAGGCGCTGCGCTTTTTCTGGGAATGGAGGGCGGAGGGTAAGAAGATGAGTTTCCCTTGTGAAAAAAATATAATATATTGAAAAAAATGGCTTGACTTTCACGGGCGGGCATGGTAGTATACAACAGTACGTAATGAAAAGAAAGCAGAGTTCACTCTCACCTCAGCGCACATTTGGATGCGGCTCGGGTTCATATTGCACAGCAGCGCGTGACTTAGTTCGCGGGTGTAATAGGAGAAGTGTGGATTCTGTCTGCACTTTTTTTATGTGTGGGGCAGCGTATGGAGGCAGGAATTTCTTCCTGCGAAGGGGAATGAGAGTCCAGAGGTTAGAAGCTGGATCAGAACAGATCATCTATCAGGTATGGAGGTGCACGACAATTAGCAATTTAATGATTAACGAACAAATCAGAGACAAAGAGGTACGCTTAATCGGACCGGACGGAGAGCAGCTTGGAATTATGTCCGCGAGAGAGGCAATGGCCAAGGCTCAGGAGGCAGAGCTTGATTTAGTAAAGATTGCCCCGCAGGCAAAGCCGCCGGTATGTAAGATCATTGATTACGGTAAATACCGCTACGAGCTTGCCAGAAAAGAGAAAGAAGCCAAGAAGAAGCAGAAGACCATCGATGTCAAAGAAGTGCGTCTTTCACCAAATATTGATACCAATGACCTGAACACAAAGGCTGGGGCAGCGCGTAAGTTCCTTACCAAGGGCGACAGAGTAAAGGTTACTCTTCGTTTCCGCGGAAGAGAGATGGCGCATATGTCAAGCAGCAAGCACGTTCTGGATGATTTTGCCGACATGCTGAAGGACATTGCCGTAGTTGAGAAGGCACCTAAGGTAGAAGGCAGAAGCATGACAATGTTTTTAGCACAGAAACACTAGGATGTTGCATTCATTTGGAGAGACACCCTGCGGGGGCGTCAGGCTGGATGAGGGACATTAAATAGATACGATATTAAGGAGGAAATTACAATGCCAAAAATTAAAACTTGTAGAGCAGCAGCAAAGCGCTTCAAAAAAACAGGAACAGGAAAATTAGTAAGAAATAAAGCTTACAAGAGCCATATCTTAACAAAGAAATCTCAGAAGAGAAAGAGAAATCTTAGAAAAGCTACTGTTGTTGATTCTACTAATGTTAAGAGCATGAAGAAAGCATTACCGTATTTATAAGATATAGCATAGAAGAAGACGAACAGGAGGAAAATAAGAAATGGCAAGAATTAAAGGCGGATTAAACGCAAAGAAGAAACATAATCGTGTATTAAAACTGGCAAAGGGCTACAGAGGAGCTCGTTCCAAACAGTATAGAGTAGCAAAACAGTCTGTTATGCGTGCACTTACCAGCTCCTACGCTGGAAGAAAGCAGAAGAAACGTCAGTTTAGACAGCTTTGGATCGCACGTATCAACGCTGCTGCAAGAATGAACGGATTATCCTACAGCAAAATGATGCACGGCCTTAAAGTTGCAAACATCGACATCAACAGAAAGATGCTTGCTGAGATGGCTGTAAACGATGCTCAGGGATTCGCAGCACTTGCTGAGATCGCTAAGAAAGCAATCGCTTAATTTTTGCGAAATAAGAGATAAAGTATGGGAGATGGGAAACCATCTCCTATTTTTTTACATAAAAGCGTTCAACAGGAACTTGCATTTGGGGGGTTAGAGCCTTATTGGACTAAATTGAAATACACTCTATTTACAATATAAAATATGATAATAGAATTGCAGTGCGTCCTACAGCGCACGCTTGTACGCCGCAGAAATAACAAAAACAGGAAAATTTGGACATAGTAACGAAAATTTTTTCTGTAATTCTTAAAAAACTATAAAATTTTCTATTGCAATCAAAAAAACAGGATGCTATAATCTTAACATTAAAGTAGTAAAGAGAAGAAGTTATGGAAGCCAAAGCCGGCTGGGAAACCACCAGTGGGCTTTTCTATTACCTCAGTGTGGTAGACACGGTGAGAGGGCGAGATGACAGAAACTCTTACATAAATTAAGGAGGAGATTTATTATGAGAAATCTGAAAAAAGTACTCAGCATTACTGCAGCCGCAGCAATGGCAGTATCCACAGTAACACCTGTATCTGTATTTGCAGAGAGCGAGGAAACCTTCAAGATTGGTGTCATTGGACCTATGACAGGAGATTATGCACAGTATGGTACTGGTGTATACAATGCAGCTAAGATCGCAGCAGATGAGATCAATGCAAACGGCGGATTCAATGGATATCAGGTAGAGATCCTTGACGCTGGTGATGATCAGGGAGATCCGGAAAAAGCAGTTAACGCTTACAACGACCTTCTTGACAAAGGAATGCAGATGCTTTGCGGTACCGTTACTTCCGGTGCTTGTATCGCAGTAGGTGCAGAGGCAGCAGAGAGCACATTCCTCTTCACACCATCCGCAACAGCAGTAGACAGCATCACAGCTGGTGACAATGAGTTCCGTATGTGCTTCACAGACCCAATGCAGGGAACCAAATCTGCTGAGTACATTTCCGAGAAAGGACTTGCTACTAAAGTAGCAACTCTTTACGATTCCATGGCAGACTACAACTCAGGTGTACATGACGCATTCGTTGCAGCTTGCGGTGATTACGGCCTTGAGGTTGTAGCTGATGAAGCTTACACCACAGACAACAACACAGACTTTTCCGTACAGCTTGGCAAGATTAAAGACAGCGGTGCAGAGCTTCTGTTCCTTCCAAACTACTACTCTGACAACGCTCTGATCCTTCAGCAGGCTCATGACCTTGGTCTTGACATAAAGATCTTCGGTGTTGACGGTATGGATGGTATCCTGAACGTTGAGAATTTCGATACCTCTCTTGCAGAAGGTGTTATGCTTCTGACACCATTCTCTGCAACAGGTGAGGATGAGGCAACTGTAAACTTCGTAAAAGCATATGGCGATGCAAACAACGGTGAGACACCAAACCAGTTCGCAGCAGATGCATATGACGTACTTTACGCTATGAAAGCAGCAGCAGATGACGCTGGTATCACACCGGATATGTCCAATGAGGACATCAGCGCAGCAATGTCCGCTTCCATGCTGAACATCACTGTAAATGGTCTTACAGGAGAAGCTAAATGGACAGAGGACGGCGAGTGCGATAAAGCTCCTAAGGCTTATGTGATTCAGGATGGCGTTTACGCTTCTATGGAATAATAAAGAATAAAGGACATTATGCCGGATATGCGGCAGGGTCTTAACCATTTCCCTGAGTTCGCAGGGGATGGCCGTTAGCAAAGGGGAGACGGTTACCTGTGGGTCCGTCTCCTTCTTTGCAATTATAAAATAATGGTTGCTCCGCTCCGGGACAACCAAAATAACTATAAAATAACTGGAGCGTGTCTGAAAATTTACTTCCGCTTTTTCATTTTTCGCAATGAAAGAAAATTTTACAGCAGGAAAAAGCCGGGAATGAATTTTCAAACACGCTCATGGAAAAGAAAAATTCGTTACTAGTTACAGTAACAAATCCAGTTAAGAGGTGCATTATGAGTTTTATATCCTATTTAAAAGATGGTATCAGCCTGGGCAGTATCTATGCGATCATCGCTCTTGGCTATACAATGGTATATGGTATTGCAAAAATGCTGAACTTCGCGCATGGTGACGTTATTATGGTTGGAGCATTTGTAATCCTTACCGCAGTTACCAAAGCCAGTATGTCACCAATTCTGGCAATCATTCTTTCCGTTGTGATCTGTACGGTAGCCGGTGTTGTCATTGAGGCAGTTGCCTACAGACCGCTTCGTAAAGCTTCTTCCAACCTGGCAGTTCTGATCACTGCAATCGGTGTCAGCTACCTGCTTCAGAACCTGGCACTTTTGATCTTCGGCGCAGATGCAAAGAGCTTCGTTCCGGTTATCAATGTTCCAGCCCTGGTTCTGTTTGACGGACAGCTTACCACTAAAGGTGTTACCATTGTAACTATCCTTGCCTGTATCGTGATCATGGTCGGCCTTCAGCTTTTTGTAAAGAAAACCAAACCAGGACGTGCCATGCAGGCTGTTTCTGAGGACCGTGATGCTGCACAGCTGATGGGTGTCAATGTAAACGCTACCATTTCTCTTACCTTTGCAATCGGTTCCGGACTTGCAGCAATCGCTGGACTTCTCCTTTGCTCCGCTTATCCTACACTGACTCCTTACACAGGAGCAATGCCTGGTATCAAAGCATTCGTTGCCGCTGTATTTGGTGGAATCGGATCTATCCCTGGCGCCATGGTTGGCGGAATCCTTCTTGGCGTGATCGAGATCTTCAGTAAGGCTTATATTTCCTCTCAGGTTGCAGATGCAATCGTGTTTGCAGTTCTGATCGTCGTGCTGCTTGTAAAACCATCTGGTCTGTTCGGCAAGAACATCCAGGAGAAAGTATGAGGTGGCCGATATGAAAAAGAATATGAACAAAACAACAAAAAACAACTTTATTACATATGGCATGGTGATCGCAATCTTCGTTGTGGTACAGGCACTTTCCTCCACAGGAAACCTGTCCAGACTGCTTACCGGCCTTCTGGTACCAATCTGTGTATACACCATCGCTTCTCTTTCCCTGAACCTGGTAGTAGGTTATTCTGGAGAGCTGAGCCTTGGACATGCAGGATTTATGTGTGTTGGAGCTTACTCCAGTGCGGTATTTTCCCATGTTACCAGTGATCTGATCCCGTCTGTTCCAAGACTGATTCTTGCATTGCTGGTAGGTGCAGCTGTTGCTGCTATCTTCGGTGTGCTCATCGGTATTCCGGTACTGAGACTTCGAGGTGACTATCTGGCAATCGTAACGCTGGCATTTGGTGAGATCATCAAGAACCTGATCAACATTCTGTATGTTGGTGTAGATGACAAAGGACTTCATGTTGCAACAAGCGCAGCCAATCTTCAGCTGGATCCTGGCGGAAAACAGATCATCAAGGGTGCCCTTGGTGTTGCGGGAACTGCAACCTTATACAAAGATATCAAGGACTATTTCTTCCTGATCGGTGTGATCCTGGTCCTTCTTGCATTATTTATCATTCAGAACCTGGTAAACTCCAGAAGCGGACGTGCCATCACTTCTACCCGTGATAACCGTATCGCAGCTGAGTCCATCGGTATCAACGTAACTAAGAATAAGCTGCTTGCATTTACCATTTCTGCAGCAATCGCAGGCGTGGCAGGTGTGCTTTATGCCCATAACCTTTCCATGCTGAAGGTTTCCATCTTCGACTATAACATGTCCATTACCATCCTGGTATACGTTATCCTTGGAGGTATGGGAAATCTTCGCGGAAGTATCCTTGCAACTATCGTGCTTTATGCACTTCCTGAGCTGCTTCGTGGATTCTCCACATACCGTATGCTGATCTATGCAATCGTTATGATCGCAATGATGCTTTTCAACTGGGCTCCTGCAGCAAGGGATTTCAGAAGCCGCATTGTTGAAAAAATCAAAGGTCACAGCAAAGAAAAGGAGGCGGCTTAA
This sequence comes from Blautia sp. Sow4_E7, assembly GCF_052116245.1. Classification (NCBI taxonomy): domain Bacteria; kingdom Bacillati; phylum Bacillota; class Clostridia; order Lachnospirales; family Lachnospiraceae; genus Blautia; species Blautia sp. Sow4_E7. The sequence continues at coordinate 26,629 of NZ_JBQKLL010000001.1, read as the reverse complement.
TTATGGCAATGTTAGAGGTAAACAATCTTTCTATCCAGTTTGGCGGTCTTCACGCTGTTGATAATTTTCATATGAAAATTGAAAAAGGAGAGCTTTATGGCCTGATCGGACCAAACGGTGCTGGAAAAACAACTGTATTCAACCTTCTTACAGGCGTTTATAAGCCAAATGAGGGACTTATCAAATTGGATGGCCAGGACATCACAGGAAAAAGTATTATCGACATCAATAAAGCAGGAATTGCACGAACATTCCAGAATATTCGACTTTTTAAGGATATGACAGTGCTGGATAATGTTAAGGCAGGTCTGCACAACCATTATAAATATTCTACTTTGACAGGAATTTTAAGACTTCCGAAGTATTTTAAAGTAGAAAAAGAGATGAATGAGCGTGCTATGGAAATCCTGAAGGTGTTTAACCTGGATCAGGAAGCTGGCCTTCTTGCAGGAAACCTTCCTTATGGTAAACAGCGTAAGCTGGAGATCGCCAGAGCACTTGCCACAGATCCCAAGCTTCTCCTTCTGGATGAGCCGGCTGCTGGTATGAATCCTAACGAGACCCAGGAGCTGATGGATACCATCCGATTTGTAAGAGACCATTTCAATATGACTATCCTGCTGATCGAGCATGATATGAAGCTGGTTGGTGGTATCTGTGAGGAGCTGACTGTACTGAACTTCGGACAGGTTCTCTGTCAGGGTGAGACAGCTAAGGTTCTTAAGGATCCAACTGTTGTTACTGCATATCTGGGCGAATAAGGAGGAAAAAGAAATGGCAATGTTGGAAGTGAAAGATTTACACGTATATTACGGTGTAATTCAGGCATTAAAAGGAATCTCCTTTGAGGTAAACCAGGGCGAGGTTATTGCCCTGATCGGCGCCAATGGTGCAGGAAAAACTACTACACTGCAGACTCTGACAGGTCTTCTTTCTGCAAAAGAAGGTTCCGTTGTTTTTGAAGGAAAAGATATTACCAAGGTTCCGGCGCATAAGATTGTTGAGATGGGAATCGCACATGTCCCGGAGGGGCGTCGTGTTTTCGCGGACTTAAGTGTATATGAGAACCTGATCATGGGAGCTTATACAAGAAAAGATAAGGCTGAGATCCAGGAAAGCCTTGCGGGAGTCTATAAACGATTCCCACGTCTGGAAGAACGTAAAGGACAGCGTGCCGGTACACTCTCCGGTGGTGAGCAGCAGATGCTTGCCATGGGACGTGCCCTTATGAGCAAACCAAGACTGATCGTAATGGACGAGCCGTCCATGGGACTTTCCCCGATTTTTGTAAATGAGATTTTCGATATCATCCGTGTAGTAAGTGAAGGCGGAACTACCGTACTTCTGGTAGAGCAGAATGCGAAGAAAGCACTTTCCATTGCAGACCGCGCTTATGTCCTTGAGACTGGTAAGATCACAATGAGCGGAAAGGCCAGCGACCTGCTGAATGATGAGGCGGTACAGAAGGCTTATCTGGGAGAATAAAATCTATGGAAAATTCTCCGGTCAGGGAACTAAAAGCTGGCCGGTGTAATAAGGAGGAGAGAAATGGACAATTTCGTAATTACCATTGCAAGACAGTACGGAAGCGGTGGACGTACCGTGGGAGAAATGCTTGCGAAGAAATTAGGGATTGGATATTACGACAAGGATATTATCCGCATGGCGTCTGAGGACAGTGGAATCCACGAAACTCTTTTCGGAAGAGTGGATGAGTATTCCAGCGCCAGAAAGCCGCTTTTCGGAAAGAACGGTATTTACAGCGGTGAGCTGATCCCGCCTCAGAGCAAGGATTTTACCTCTGATGAGAACCTGTTTAATTATCAGGCGAAGATTATCCGGGAGCTGGCCGAGAAGGAGTCCTGTGTGATCATCGGAAGATGCTCCAACTATATTTTGAAGGATTATCCAAATGTGCTCCGTGTATTTATCCACGCTGACTGGGATTTCCGAATGGAAAAGGCGGCTGAGAAGCTGAGCATGAGTACAAAGGAAATCGAGAAATTCCTTCAGAAAGACGACAAGCGCAAGGATGAGTATTACCGCAGATTTACAGGGGAAGAGTGGAAGGATGCCACCCAGTATGACCTGTGTCTGGACAGCAGCAAGCTGGGATATGAGAAATGCATCGAGGAAATTGAGAATCAGCTGAAACTGCTGAAAAAATAAGCAGATGTGTGAAGAGCACTGGTGATTTCGAGAGAGGTTGCCGGTGCTTTTTTTCGTGTTCCAAACATATATTGTCAGGAAGGACAGATGTCAGGCGGCGGGATATGAAGAAGAAAACAGGGCATCTGATGATGTGGGCGCAAATGATGGTGCTGGCAGTGCTATGTGTGCGGCTGGGAAGTTTGCAGATGGAAGAAAGCAGGGGAGCAACAGGGGGAATAGAAGTGCAAAAAGAGTTAGCGCAGGAAAAGAAGAAAGTTGCTTTAACCTTTGACGATGGTCCCAGCAGCAAATATACGCCGCTGCTTTTGGAAGGGCTGAAAGAGCGGGGCGTTCATGCCACTTTTTTTCTCATGGGAAAGAATATTGAGGGGAAAGAGGCTCTGGTGAAGCAAATGCAGGAGGAAGGCCACCTGATCGGGAACCATACATACAATCATGTACAGCTGGATAAGATTTCAAAGGAAGCTGCAAAAGAGGAAATTGAGGCTACCAGCCAGGAAATCTACGAGATCACCGGTGTGTATCCCGCCTGGTTAAGACCACCCTATGGGGAGTGGAGGAAAAATCTGGATTTCTATGTGGAGATGTTTCCAGTGCTTTGGGATGTGGATACCCTGGACTGGAAGAGTAAAAACGTGGATTCTATTATGCGGATCGTAAAAAATGAAGTAGAAGATGGGGCTGTGATCCTGATGCACGACGCTTACCAGAGTTCGGTGGATGCGGCGCTCCGGATCGTGGATCTGCTGACGGCAGAGGGGTATGAATTTGTGACGGTGGAAGAGCTGATATTGCCATAAAGTAGTATTTGCTTACCAGTAAGTTACTGTTTACAGGTAATATTCTGCGAGGCATTTTTAGTGAACAGGAACATATTTTATTAACTTGCCTAAATAGGACATATGGTTTATAATTAGAACAAATGTACGATAATTACTGGGAAATCAGATGTTGCCAGAACAGCATTTGGGAGCTGGTATGATGATTCCCTGTTTGGAAATGGAGAACACTACATGGATTTATTTGAATATGCGAAATCCAAAACAATGGAGAACGAATCCCCCCTTGCTTCCCGTCTTCGTCCCACCAGGCTGGAGGAAGTGGTAGGACAGCAGCACATTGTGGGGAAGGATAAATTACTTTACAGAGCCATTAAGGCTGATAAACTGACCTCTGTTATTTTCTATGGCCCTCCAGGAACAGGCAAGACCACTTTGGCCAAGGTGATTGCCAATACCACAAGCGCAGATTTTACCCAGATCAATGCCACAGTAGCTGGCAAGAAGGATATGGAAGCAGTGGTAAAGCAGGCCCAGGACGCCCTTGGCATGTATGGGAAAAAGACCATCCTGTTTATCGATGAGATCCACCGTTTTAACAAAGGACAGCAGGATTATCTGCTGCCTTTCGTGGAGGATGGAACCATCATTCTGATCGGGGCAACCACAGAGAATCCTTATTTTGAGGTAAATGGCGCGCTTTTATCCCGATCCATAGTATTTGAGCTGAAAGCATTGGAGATTCCGGAGATTAAGGAGCTGCTTCTGCGTGCTGTGAATGATAAGGAAAAGGGAATGGGAAGCTATGATGCGGTTCTGGATGAGGATGCCCTGAATTTCCTGGCTGACATGGCTGGCGGGGATGCCAGAAGCGCCTTAAATGCCATAGAACTGGGCATTCTTACCACACCCAGAGATTCTGACGGCAAGATCCATATTACCCTGGATGTGGCTTCTGAGTGCATTCAGAAGCGCGTGGTGCGTTATGATAAGGATGGAGATAACCATTACGATATTATTTCTGCGTTTATCAAGAGTATGCGTGGTTCTGATCCGGATGCTGCAGTTTATTACCTGGCGAAGATGTTATATGCAGGGGAAGATGTGAAATTTATTGCAAGACGAATGATGATCCTTGCTTCGGAGGACATTGGAAATGCAGATCCACAGGCGCTGGTAGTTGCCACAGCAGCAGCCCAGGCGGTAGAGCGTGTGGGAATGCCGGAATCCCAGATCATTCTTTCCCAGGCGGCCGCTTATATGGCGTGTGCGCCTAAGAGCAATGCGGCGGTGAATGCCATCTTTGCAGCAATGGACAGCGTGAAGCGCACCAAGACCACAGTGCCGGTTCATCTTCAGGATGCCCACTATGGAGGACATGAGAAGCTGGGACATGGAATCGGCTACAAGTATGCCCACAGCTATCCCAACCATTACGTGAAGCAGCAGTACCTTCCAGATGAAATTCAGGGAGAGACATTCTATGAGCTTTCAGATATGGGATATGAGAAGAAGCTGAAAGAGCATATGGAATTTATCCGAAGCCATGCGGAAGAAAAATAAATCAAATCATAGAAGAATTGCGAAAAGGGACAGGAAACAGGCAAATTGTAGATTACTTAACAATTAAAAATGGAGGAGCTTTATAAAAGCCCCTCCATTATTTTGTCATAAATTTCTTCGTATTTCTTTGGCCACTGTTTGCACATAGCCTTAGCGGCAGAAAGAGATGGCGCTGCAAGAGAAAGATCGATCACAGATGCGCCTTTCTGCAAAAGCTGAAGGTGCACTACATATTCTCCCTGATTATTGATGTAATAATCGGCGGGAGCTTTCACCTGATTCCTGGTGGATGCACCCCGGGCAGCCAGGTACTGAAGCACTTCGGTGCGGATGTCCTGGGAAATGTCATTCTCGAAATAGGTGAGGGTGTTCTTTCCATCTTCAGTAAGATAATAGTAGGAAGTATTGGAAATGGTACGCTTCTCGATCAGTTCCGTCTCCTCAAGCTCGGAAAGAGCCTGCTGTAAATGGAAATAATTGGTGTACTCACGATCCAGAATAAATTCCGAAATCTCCGAATTGGTGATAGGGGACGAAGAATTCCGAAGCATATATAAGATGATCAGTTTGTAAACGGTAAATGGTGTAGCCATTTTCCAGCCTCCCTTCTGGTGAAATTGTGTGAAAATTACTCAAGCAAAGCTTTCCCCTGAAAACTCTGGCGTTCTTTCAAACGATGGTGGAGCAGGTTCAGAACCTCTCTTTTCCGGCTTGCCCACAAAGGTGCGATCAGCAGATCCTTCGGACCATCGCCGGTGACTCTGTGGATCACAATGGCAGGATCCAGGTGTTCTAGGCAGTCTGCCACAAGATCAATGTATTCTTCCCGCTCAAGCACTCTGAATTTCCCGGCCAGATAATCGTATGCAAGATCAGTGCCTTTTAGAATGTGAAGCAGCTGAAGCTTGATCCCCTGAATATCCCGGGCACTTAAATAATCCATGGTTGCCAGTACCGCTTCCCTGGATTCGCCAGGAAGACCAAGAATTGTGTGAACAACCACTTCCAGACCTGCTGCACGAAGCCTCTTAAGGGAATTCTCGAAGCAGGATAATGGATACCCTCTTCGAATGTAAGCGGCAGTAGATTCGTGAATGGTCTGCAGTCCCAGCTCTACCCAGACCGGTTTGATCTTATTTAGACGGGAGAGGAGTTCTACCACGTCATCTCCCAGACAGTCCGGCCTTGTGCCGATGGAGAGGGCCACGATCCCCGGATGGGAAAGGGCTTCCTGAAAAATTTTCTCCAGGTAAGGTACTGGGGCGTAAGTATTGGTGTATGCCTGAAAATAGGCAATGTATTTATGAATGGGACGCTTGGCAGAGAGCATGGCAATCTGGCTGTCAATCTGCTGGGTAATGGAAAGCGCTGCGCTTGCGGCAAAATCACCGCTGCCTCCTTCGCTGCAGAAAATACAGCCGCCGTGTCCAATGGTGCCGTCCCGGTTTGGGCAGCTCATGCCGCCATTTAAGGTGACTTTGTAAACTTTTTCCCCGAAACGCTCCTTCAACATGTAGTCAAGAGAGTGATAGGGTTTTCCATTCCAACTGGTGATCATAAATTCTTGTTGTCAGGATCAAGACTGTGGTCTACCACGCTGTCCAGATTAGGCTCGGAAGTTTCTTCCGGAATGTATTTGTCAAAAATTTTCACAAAGAAATGGGAATTGATGTATGCAACTCCGGAAAATCCAATGAGCACAAGTAAAAGGAGAACCATGGACTGTACCTGGGCGCTTGGAATAAAGAACACAAGCACCGGGGCAGCAGTGACAAGGATCATCAGTGCTGTGTATGGAAGATGACGGATGGACATCAAAAATGCGTTGGTAAAGGTATTCTTGATAGTATTGTAAAATTTGGCAAGTACCGGGTAAATGTACAGGAAGATCATCAGGTAAACAACCAGGATCATCATAAATAATACCATAAGGACTTTACCGATAGCGCCAGGTGTGTTGCGGCAGATGCTGATGTCAAAATACAGCAGAAGAGCAGCCACAAGCATGATCAGATTGATCACAATACCCTGTTTCAGGTTCTGTTTGAAGGATTTAAAAAATCCGCGGACGATGTAAGACTCTTCATTGCGTACCATTTTTAAAGTGACGTAGAACATGGCAGCAATGGAAGGTCCAATGGTTACCACCGGAATGCAGCAGACAATGCACAGCAGATTCAGAATGATCAGATCTGCAACCCTGCTCATAAAGGTGAAAAATTTGTTATCCATGTTGAAAAAACGATCCATTCAAAATTTCCTCTTTTCTATTTGGTGTATAGCGTTGATAAGCTTACCAAATAGTATAACGAATCTGTGAAAAAAAATCAATTTGAAAATAGAAAACTACGGAAAAACTATAAATTCTTCACAAAAAAGAAAATGCCTGCGGACCTTTTGCAGGAAAAATATTTCCAGAAAGTCCTTGCTTATCATACGTTAGCGTGTTAAAATAGTAATCACTGAAAACAGAATAGAAAACATTAAATATAGAAAAAAGGAGTAGCGAAATGAGTAAAAATATCAGAACTGAGGCAGTTGACCATCTTTTTGAGGCCATACTTTGTCTGAAGGATAAGGAAGAGTGCTATACTTTCTTTGAGGATGTGTGTACCATTAACGAGCTTCTTTCTTTATCACAGAGATTTGAGGTTGCCAAGATGTTGATGGATAAGAGAACTTATCTTGACATTTCTGAGAAGACTGGTGCTTCCACAGCGACAATCAGCCGTGTAAACCGTTCTCTGAATTATGGTAATGACGGTTATGATATGGTATTTAAGAGAATGGAAGAGAAGAAAGAGCAGAATCGTCCACTGGATCAGAAGGATGAATGAGAATCAGGGAATCTGAACTGAAAATAGAATGAAATGTACGAATGAAGACCCGTGGAATCGTGATGTGAGATGATTCTGCGGGTTTTGTGGTGCATAACAGGAATTGTGCTGGCAGATAGTTCTTATACTATTTTTGCAATTGACATGCTCCAATCTGTTCATGCGTATTTTCTAAAACTGTATGAAAAAACCTCCGGCAAAAATTTTAAATAACCGGAGGTTTGTACTACTTGTCTTTATTTTTCTTATGCTTCTCTTCTGCGGGGGAGATATCGTCGATCATTTTCTCAATGATCATCTTCTTAATATAGACGTCAAAGCTCATGAGACAGATAAAGCTAAACCGCTTGAGAAACTCCTGGTCTTCCTCGTCTGCGTCCTGGAAGGTGGCGCTGGAGAAGCGGTAGTCCTTCAGAAGATTCTTGATCAGCTGGTCGATCTTGCGGTTCTCCATTCCAAAAACTTCATTATATACATAGGTCATGTCCTTGCCAGGCTCGCCCTTGAAATATTTCTCCGTGATGGGGCCGAGTAGCTTCTGGATATCTGTGATGGACAGAATATTTTTAAAATAGTAGATGAAGATCAGCATAAGAAGATGATCCTTGGAATAGCGCTTCTTCTCAGGGGAAGGAAGAAGATTATTCTTGGCATAATTATTGATCATGGTCTTGGTCAGGATCTTGTCATCATCGTGGCGCTTGGTGGATGCAAGCTGATCCTCCATAAAGGTAGTGACCTGATCCATGTACAGGTCAATGTTTGGAAGATCTTCTGGTTTTATATAATCCATTCCGGAAATGTGCTCCAGAATGCCTTTTAATACGGATTTATCATCAGCTGTCATTTTTTATCACCTCTGCTCCCTATTATATAGTTTTTAAAACTACTTGTAAACTGTTTTTTTCAGTTTCTGGGAAAAAGGGGGAAAATCGATGGTTGTGATAGGTGGGGATTTCATGTATAATGAAATCTAACTATTTAAGAAGATATAGGTTGCTGTACAGTCCGTTTACGAAAATACCTTGGGAAATGTACTGGCAAACTGTAAAAATATTAATTACTTGAGCGACAACGAAAAAGGAGAACATAAATGAGCATATACGATACCTTGAATCCCCCTCAGCGTGAGGCGGTTGCGCAGACCGAAGGACCAGTGCTGATCTTGGCGGGTGCTGGTTCCGGCAAGACCAGGGTGCTGACACACAGGATTGCTTATCTGATGGATGAGATGGGAGTTAATCCATGGAATATTCTGGCCATCACGTTTACCAATAAGGCTGCCCAGGAGATGAGAGAGCGTGTGGATAAGCTGGTAGGATTTGGCTCAGAGAGCATCTGGGTGTCTACCTTCCATTCTGCCTGTGTGCGGATCCTGCGAAGACATATTGACAATCTGGGTTATGACACGAATTTCACCATTTATGATACAGATGACCAGAAGTCTCTTATGAAGGATGTGTGCAGAAAGCTGAATATTGACACCAAGGTTTACAAGGAGCGTTCCCTTCTTGCCCAGATTTCCCATGCCAAGGATGAGCTGCTCACACCAGACGATATGGAGATGAAGGCTGCAGGAGATTATAATATGAAGAAAGTGGCATCTGTCTACCGGGAATATCAGGCCGCTCTTCGCAAGAACAATGCCCTGGATTTTGACGATCTGATCGTGAAGACTGTGGAACTTTTCCAGAACTGTGGTGCGGTGCTGGAGTATTATCAGGAGCGTTTTAAATATATTATGGTAGATGAGTACCAGGATACCAATACTGCCCAGTTTAAGTTTATCAGCCTTCTGGCACAGAGATATCAGAATCTGTGTGTGGTAGGTGATGATGACCAGTCCATTTACAAGTTCCGCGGGGCAAATATTGGAAATATCCTTGGTTTTGAGCGTGTTTTCCCAGATGCCAGGGTAATCCGTCTGGAGCAGAATTACCGTTCTACCAAGAATATTCTGAATGCGGCGAACCAGGTGATCGCCAATAACACAGAGCGTAAGGCGAAGACCCTGTGGACAGAGAATGAAGAGGGCAGTAAGGTGCATTTCCGCCAGTTTTTCAATGCCTATGAGGAGGCTGAGTATGTGGCTGGGGAGATTAGCAAGCTGAAGAGAGAAGGGCTTGGAAGCTATCGGGATTGTGCTATCCTTTACCGTACCAATGCCCAGTCCCGTATTTTTGAGGAGAAATTTATTGCGGCAAACATTCCTTATAAGCTGGTGGGTGGTGTGAATTTCTATGCCCGTAAGGAGATCAAGGATCTTCTCTGCTATTTGAAGACGATTGACAATGCCAGAGATGACCTGGCTGTGCAGAGGATCATCAATGTTCCAAAGCGTGGAATCGGTGCTACTACACTGGGCCGTGTCCAGGATTATGCGGATAATATGGGAATCAGCCTGTATGAGGCACTTCGTGTGGCAGAGGAGGTTCCTTCTATTGGAAGAAGTCTGTCTAAGATTGATGGGTTTGTTACTTTTATCCAGACTTTAAAGAGCAAGGCTGCTGTACTGACTGTGGAGGAGATTTTGCAGGAAGTAATTGATTCTACGGGGTATGTGGCTGAGTTGGAAGCGGAGGATACAGAAGAGTCAAGAGCACGAATCGAGAATATCGATGAGTTGATTTCCAAGACTGTTGCTTATCAGGAGGCAATGGAGGAGCAGGATCAGCCGGCTACTCTTTCCGGTTTCCTGGAGGAAGTTGCGCTGGTGGCAGATATTGATACGGTAGATCCCGATCAGGATTATGTTCTACTTATGACTTTACATAGCGCTAAGGGACTGGAGTTTCCAAAGGTGTTTATGGTGGGAATGGAGGATGGTATTTTCCCAAGCCATATGACCATCAGCTATGGAGATGACGGAGAACTGGAAGAAGAGCGCAGACTTTGCTATGTGGGAATCACACGTGCCATGAAGGATCTGACACTGACCTGTGCACAGCAGAGGATGATCCGCGGAGAGACACAGTATAATAAGGTCTCCAGGTTTGTAAGAGAGATCCCGCGTGAACTGGTAGACCTGGGGCACACCATTCAGGAGAAAAAGCCGAAAGCAGAGGATCTGATCCCTACGCCGACCAAGTATTCCAAGATGAAAGAAATTCTTCAGGGCAGAAATTACAAGCCAAGGGAATTTAAGGTGACCAAGGCTAATTCCCTGGATTATGAGGTTGGAGATACTGTCCGTCATATTAAGTTTGGTGTGGGAATTGTAAAGGAAATCGTGGAAGGCGGCCGTGATTATGAGGTTACGGTGGAGTTTGATAAAGTTGGTGTGAAGAAGATGTTCGCAAGCTTTGCGAAGCTGAAGAAGATTTAAGTGGAGCGAATTATTTATAAAAAATTCAAAATTACCATATTAGCTATGGTAAAATAGTCGCAAAAGTGGTATAATAAGTAAACCTAATGAGTAGTTGAATGATGTACTCATTCAGGCAAAAGTTGCTGAGCATGAAGTGAGCAGTAACATGAGAGCAGAGCACAGCTGCCAGATATTTTTGCAGTAGGGTGGATCTGCAAGCTGTATGAAAGAGAGGATGGTATCACATGAACATTAAAATGGATAAGCTCGAGGAATTATTATCATTACTTAAGAAAAAAGAAGATGAGAAGCAGAAGAATACAGTCCTCTGGGTACTGGCTATCATTGGTGCTGTAGCTGCTGTTGCAGGAATCGCATTTGCAGTATATCGCTTCTTCGCACCGGATTATCTTGAAGACTTCGAAGAAGACTTTGATGATGATTATGATGATTATTTCGAGGATGAAGAGAAATAATTCAGGTGTTCAGTGAATGGTCCGCAGGCCGACATGCAAGGGCATAGTTTTTATGTGGATAATTTCGAGAATTTTTAATAAGCAAGTGATATGAAATGAAAAGGTATACGGGCATATGGCAGTTATGCTCCCCCGTATACCTTATTTTTGATTTATGCGGTAGGCGAGCCAAAGTCCGGGCTTGCACGAGACCTTGGCGACTGCCGCGATCATGATACACAATTCGCGGAGTATATTTTTTGTAAGAGTTATTTTGAACAAATTGGATGCTAAATGAAGGATTATAGATTATTTCAATCTGTGTGGAGGAATGATGAAAAAAGGTGAGATTTACGAAGGAATTATAGAGAAAGTTGATTTCCCTAACAAGGGATATGTGAATATAGATGGGGAAAAAGTGATTGTAAAAAATGGTATTCCGGGACAGAAGGTGCGCTTTATGATCAATAAGAAGCGCTCCGGCAGGGCAGAAGGCAGACTTCTGGAAGTTCTGGAGAAATCCCCTTTGGAGGTCCGGGAACCTGTATGTAAGATTTTCCCAGCCTGCGGCGGCTGCATGTACCAGACTATGTCCTATGAAGAACAGCTGAAAATGAAGGAAACCCAGGTGAAAGGACTCCTTCAGGACGCGGTAGGGAATGAGGTAGATCTTCACTGGGAAGGAATCCACGGAAGCCCCATTGAATTTGGATACCGCAATAAGATGGAGTTTTCCTTCGGAGATGAATACAAAGACGGTCCCATTTCCCTTGGTCTGCACAAGAAAGGCAGCACCTATGACGTGCTCACTGCGTCCGACTGTAAGCTGGTTCACCCGGACATGACAGCCATTCTTTCCTGTGTGCTGGACTTTTTTACAGAGCTTGGAGCCGTTCATTATAAGAAAATGCAGCATACTGGATATCTGCGCCACTTGCTTCTTCGAAGAGGCGTAACCTCCAGAGAAATTCTGGTGCACGTGATCACCACAAGCCAGGCAGAGTACGACTATGCGCCGCTGGTATCCCGACTTCTTGCCCTTCCGCTGGAAGGCAAAATCGTGGGAATCATGCACATTATCAACGATTCCCTGTCTGATGTGGTACAGAGCGATGAGACCAGACTGCTCTATGGACAGGATTATTTCTATGAGACGCTGCTGGGACTGCGTTTTAAAATCAGTACCTTCTCCTTCTTCCAGCCTAATTCACTGGCAGCAGAAGTATTGTACTCCATTGTCCGCGATTACATCGGCGATACCAAGGACAAAGAAGTATTTGACCTCTACAGCGGCACCGGAACCATCGCTCAGCTTCTGGCTTCTGTAGCCAAAGAAGTGATCGGCGTGGAAATTGTCGAAGAAGCCGTAGAAGCTGCCAAAGTAAACGCCGCCCTGAACGGCCTCACCAACTGCCGCTTCATTGCCGGTGACGTCCTGAAAGTCCTGGACGACCTTACCGAAAAGCCCGACATGATCATCCTGGATCCCCCCCGCGACGGAATCCACCCCAAAGCCCTGCCCAAGATCCTGGCCTACGGCGTAGAAAACATCGTCTACATCTCCTGCAAACCCACCAGCCTGGCGAGAGATTTACCGGCGTTTCTGGCAGCAGGGTATGAGATCAGACGGAGTTGTAGTGTGGATCAGTTTTGTGAGACGGTGCATGTGGAGACCGTAGTATTGATGTCAAGGGTGAAATAGAAAAGTGGCAGAAATGCCGTTGATAAAAGGTTTTAAGGCCAATGGTAGTATTTGGATATGCTGCTTTTGGTCTTTTTGTTTTTGATTGGTGGAAATGTGTCTGTTCGAAGATGTTCCTGTTGGAGAGTAATGTTGAAAAACAACTATAGATAAATAGGTAGGTTGAGAATACAGGATTACTGGCATTTTATATTGAAATATTTATTGCTTTGAAATCGCAGACTGTTGGTCGCAACATATTGCGAAAAAGAGCTTTTAGTGATATGATTATTACAGTGTTGTAATTTAAATGTAATTGCATGAGAGGTTTAAGAAATGGCTGTATCATATAATAAATTATATAAGGTTCTTGAAGAGAAAAACATTACAATGGTTGAACTTAGAAAGGCAGCAGATATAGCACCAAATACGATGACACGTATTCGAAAAAATGAAGAAGTATCATTGGATGTCCTAGGAAGAATATGTGGGGTACTACATTCAGATTTCGGAGATATTATGGAGTATGTGGAAAAGAAGGGAGATTGAGGCGTATGTCACCAGAAGAGAAGGCAAGACTTGTTATTGATAAACAATTGAAAAAATCTGGCTGGATAATTCAAGATATGAAAGGCCTCAATCTTACTGCGGGAAGAGGGGTTGCTGTCAGGGAGTATCCTACAAGTAGTGGTGAGGTGGACTATGCTCTTTTTGTAGATGGAGTACCAGTTGGTATTGCAGAAGCTAAAAGGGAAGAAAAAGGCGAAGATATTACAACCGTTGAGAAACAGTCTGCTCGATATGCTAAAAGTACATTTAAGTGGATGAAAAGTGATGTTAGTATTCGCTTTGCATATGAGTGTACAGGAGAATTGACTAGATTCACTGATTATAAGGATATTAATTATCGTTCAAGAGAAATCTTTTCATTCCATAGACCAGAATCGCTTGCGTATATGTTGAAGCAGAATGACACTATCAGAAACAATATGAAACATTTTCCGGCACTTGATGAAGAAGGATTTAGAAAATGTCAGATAAATGCTTTGAAAAAACTTGATGAATCATTTTCAGAGAGTAGACCAAGGGCTTTAGTTCAGATGGCAACTGGTGCGGGCAAAACTGTTACTGCAATTACAGCTGCATATCGTTTATTAAAATATGCCAAGATAAACAGAATACTATTTCTTGTCGATACCAAAAGTCTTGGGGAACAGGCAGAGAGAGAATTTCTTGCTTACATTCCTAATGACGATCATAGACCATTTTCGAATATTTATGGGGTGTATCGTTTGAAATCATCACATATGCCAGCAAATACGCAGGTATATATTAGTACAATTCAGAGAATGTATTCTATTTTGAAAGAAGAGGAATTGGATGAATCAGCTGAAGAAACATCACCAAATGAATTTGTGACAGCCGATAGTAAAACACCAAAGGAAGTTGCTTATAACGAAAAGTATCCGCCGGAGTTTTTTGATTGTATTATCGTAGATGAATGTCATAGGTCAATTTACAATGTTTGGAGTCAGGTGCTTGAATACTTTGATTCATTTATTATTGGACTTACAGCAACACCAGATAAAAGAACATTTGCATTCTTTCAGCAGAATGTTGTCAGTGAATATACTAGAGAACAGGCAATTGTTGATGGCGTTAATGTAGGTGAAGATGTATTTGTCATTGAAACAGAAGTTGGCAGAAATGGTGCTCAGTTGATGAAGCAGTTGATTGAGTACAGAAATAGATTGTCTCGTGCAAAACGATGGAAACAGCTTGATGAAGATATAGAATATACTGCAAAGGATTTAGATAGAGATATTGTTAATCCTAGTCAGATTCGAGCTGTCATTAAATGTTTTCGAGAAAGTCTTGGAACTACTTTATTTCCATATAGAAAGGAAGTACCAAAGACACTTATTTTTGCGAAAACTGATAGTCATGCAGATGACATTATTCAGATTGTTCGTGAAGAATTTGGTATGGGAAATGAGTTCTGTCAAAAGATTACATACGGAGCAGATGATCCAGAGGCTGCACTTAGTTCGTTCAGAAATGATTACAATCCAAGAATAGCTGTTACCGTTGATATGATTGCAACAGGAACAGATGTAAAACCTATAGAGTGTCTTGTATTTATGAGAGATGTTCGTAGTAAGAATTATTTTGAGCAGATGAAGGGCAGAGGAACTAGAACTTTATCTAAAGATGAATTACAGAAGGTTACTCCTTCTGCTACAGAGAATAAAGACCATTTTGTTATTGTAGATGCAGTTGGCGTTACAAAATCAAAAAAGACGGAAACAAGAACTCTTGAACGTAAGCCAACAGTATCCATGAAAGAGTTAATGATGAATGTAGCCTTGGGAGTAAGAGATGAAGATACACTTACTTCGTTGGCAAATAGAATTATTCGTCTTAACAGCCAAATGACTTCGACAGAGAAGAAGGAATTTGAAAAAGAGATAGGAATTCCTGTTGGTAAGATATCAGAGAATCTTCTGAATGCATTTGATGAAGATGTTATTGCCGAAAAGGCGGGCTATGTACTTACGGATGATGGAGTTGAACCATCTGAAGAGGATAAAAAGAAATTATTAGAGGCACAGAAAGAATTAATTAGTATTGCTATTGAGCCATTTAATAAGCCAGAGGTTCGCAATTATATTGAAAATGTAAGACGTTCACATGAGCAAATCATTGACAATGTGAATGTTGATTCTGTTGTCTTTGCTGGGTTTGATAAAGACCAAGAGGCAAATGCAGATAGAACAATAAAAACATTCCAAGAGTTCATTGAAGAGAATAAAGATGAGATTCTTGCATTACGCATTATTTATGATCAGAAATATAAGAATAGACCAATGGCTATAGAAAAAATGAAAGTGCTATATGAGAAACTGAAAGCCAAAGGTATTACAGTTGAAAGATTGTGGGATTGTTATGCTATTAAGAAACCGGGACAGGTTAAAAGAGGCACAAGGGCACAGATTACAGACCTTATATCTATAATCAGATTTGAAATGGGATATGAGGACAAATTAAGCCCGTTTGCTGATAGGGTGAATTATAACTTCATGAAATGGACCTTAAAGAAGAATGCTGGTGATGTTCATTTTACAGAGGAACAGATGGAATGGTTAAGAATGATAAAGGAGCATATTGCTACTTCGCTTAGTGTTTTTCCTGATGATTTAGATTTGAGTCCGTTTGATAGAAAAGGTGGACTTGGAAAATTTTATGATGTTTTTGGTGATGAATATGAAACAATACTCGATGAAATGAATGAGGAACTTGTGGCTTAAGGAGACATAAATGGAATTAAAAGAATATACCCTTGATGAGTTGCTTCCATATGAGCAGCCAACAAAATATATTGTTGAATCAACTAAATATGATGATTCGTATGAAACGCCGGTATTAACTGCAGGAAAAAGTTTTATTCTTGGTTACACAGATGAAAAAGATGGAATATTTGAAAAAGACAGATTACCTGTACTTATTTTTGATGATTTTACAACAGCAAGTCAGTTTGTGAATTTTCCATTTAAAGTAAAGTCTTCGGCAATGAAGATACTGAATGTAAATACGGAATTAGTTTTACCTAAATATATTTATTATAGAATGCAAATTATTCAAATCGATCATGACACTCATAAGCGATACTGGATACAGCATTATTCAAAAATAAAGATTAGCATTCCTTCGATTGATGAACAGGCAAAAATTGTAGAAAAGATTGAAGAAATTTTTTCTCAAATTGATGCGGGAATAAAAAACTTAAAAAAAACTAAAGAGCAGGTAGAAATATATCGTCAATCAGTTCTTGTAAGCGCATTTAAAGAAGTAAGTGACAAAACGGAAACAATTGAAAATTTGTGTGAAAGCATTGTTGATTGTCCACATTCTACACCTAAATGGAGCGAAGAAGGAAGGCTATGTTTAAGAACTTCAAATTTTAAAAGAGGCTATTTGGATTTGTCTGAAAAAAGCTATGTAACATCAGAAGTATATGATGAAAGAACTGCTAGGTTGATGCCAAAGACTGGTGATGTATTGTATAGCAGAGAAGGATCAATTTTGGGGATAGCATGTATCATTCCCAAAGGTATAGAACCTTGTTTGGGACAAAGAATGATGCTATTTAGAACTGGGAAAAAAATAAATAATTTATTCTTGATGCATTATTTGAATTCTCCAATAGTAACCAATCATGTAATTGTATCTAAAGGTGGTACAGGCTCGCCACATATTAATGTTGGTGATATTAAAAAGTTTCGCATTCCACTGATTAGTTATGATAATCAACTAAATATAGTAAAATTTATAGATGAAAAATTATCTGTTTGTGATCAGATTGACAAAACTATAGATAATGCATTGATCCAGGCTGAAGCGCTTCGACAAAGTGTATTAAAGAAAGCATTCGAAGGGAGATTAGTATAATGTCAGAACAATCAAGTGCAATCATTTCAAAAGTATGGGGTATGTGCAATCCACTTAGAGATGATGGTGTAGGATATGGCGATTATTTGGAACAGCTGACTTATCTTATTTTTCTAAAGATGTCAGATGAGTATTCAAAACCACCTTATAAAAAAGAAACAGGTATTCCAACTGGGTATGCTTGGTCGGATATGAATACATTAAAAGGTGCTGAACTCGAAGAACAATATAAAAGGACATTGGAGAAACTCGGGGAACAGCAAGGTATTCTTGGTAAGATATTTAAGGGTGCCACTAATAAGATTAATAATGCAGCAATTTTATATAGAGTTGTACAGATGATAGATGCTGAGAAATGGGTATCTATGTCATCTGATGTTAAAGGTGAAATATACGAAGGATTGTTGCAGAAGAATGCCGAAGATATCAAGTCTGGAGCTGGCCAATACTTTACACCAAGACCAGTTATTCGAGCAATGGTTAGGTGTGTCCGTCCTGAACCGATGAAGACAATCGCAGACCCATGTTGTGGTAGTGGTGGGTTTTTCTTAGCATGTCAGAGTTTTCTCGCTGATTCTGATAACTATAAATTAGATAGAGAACAAAAGGAATTTTTAAAGAATGAAACATTTTATGGAAATGAATTAGTGCCGAATACTTTTAAGATGGCACTTATGAATTTGTATCTTCACAATATTGGTGATATTTATGGTAATGTTCCGGTATCATTAGGAGATGCACTGCTTACTGACCCTGGTTATAGGGTAGACTATGTCCTTACGAATCCACCCTTCGGTAAGAAGTCATCAATTACATTTACTAATGAAGATGGTGAGCAGGAAGATGAAGATTTAGTATATAACCGTCAAGATTTCTGGACAACCAGTTCCAACAAACAGCTTAATTTTGTGCAGCACATTAATACAATATTAAAGGCAACAGGTAAGGCAGCAGTTGTTGTGCCGGATAATGTTTTATTTGAAGGTGGTGCAGGTGAAGTAATCAGAAAGAAGTTACTGGAAACTACCGATTTGCATACGATTCTCCGTTTGCCTACGGGCATTTTCTATAAGCCGGGTGTTAAGGCGAATGTAATTTTCTTTGATAAGAAACCTGCAAGTGCTGAAAGACAAACGAAAGAAGTGTGGATTTATGATTTTAGAACAAATATTCATTTTACATTGAAACAGAATCCGATGACAGATAAAGATCTTGATGATTTTGTAGCATGTTATAATCCAGAAAACAGGCATGATAGAAAAGAAACATGGTCGGAAGAAAATCCGGACGGAAGATTCAGAAAGTTTACTGTTGAAGAAATCCTTGAAAGAGACAAAACTAGTCTTGATTTGTTCTGGATAAAGGATAAGTCCTTAGCTGATTTAGATAATCTTCCTGACCCTGATGTTCTTGTTGATGATATTATCGAAAATCTTCAGAGTGCTTTGGAATCGTTTCAAGATTTAAAGGCACAGTTGAAGGGATGATTAATGGAAAGGAGCAATAATGAAACGATATAATGTTTATTGTGACGAGAGTTGTCATCTTGAAAAGGACTCTTCGCCTGTTATGATTCTAGGTGCGATGTATTGTCCTGAAGAAAGCAAAAAACAGATATATGAAGAGATACGTTCAATAAAAACAAAACACAATATTAGTACTTTTTTTGAGATTAAATGGACAAAAGTATCTGAGTCAAAAATAGATTTTTACCTTGAACTTTTGCATTATTTTTGGGATAATCAGGATTTGTTATACAGAGGGTTAGTTGCAAGTGGTAAGCAATCTTTAGATCATGATAAGTACAATGGCGGAGATTACGATTTATGGTATTACAAAATGTACTATTGTATGCTTGATCCAGTTATATCTCCTAACAAGAAATATCATATTATGGTTGATATAAAAGATACAAGAGGTGGAAAGCGTGTTGCAAAGCTGAGAGAAGTTCTTTGTAACAATATTTATGATTTCAAGAAAGAGGTAATTGATCAGATAGGTCAGATTAATTCAAAAGAATCAGAGATTCTACAATTGGCAGATTTGATTAATGGAGCACTTGCTTTTTATCATAGAGGCTTAGTTGAGAATCCTGATTCAAATCAAGGAAAAATAAGATTTGTGAAAGAATTGCAAAAGCATGTTGATTTAGACAATAACACTAAGTATGGTGAGCGAAAATTTAATCTTTTTATTTGGGAGCCAAAGGAGTAGAGATATGGGAAAACTAAAGACGATTGATATTGCTGGTCTCGAAGATATCTCTGCTATTATGGATAAGTGCCATATTGTATTTAAAAATACAATGGCCAATAAAGAGAATAGGGCGAAACTTGGTGGGAGAGAAGTCGCAGTTCCACTTAATTGGATTGAGTGTAAAGCAGAATTGTTTTGGCATGCTGCCAGCATAGAAGAAAAAGCCAAATTAGATATACAACCATGTACAAATGATATTACATCTTCATTATGCGCGAATAATTGCATTAGTCCGTATGATTCTGTTATTATGAATAATGGAACTGAAAGAGAAAAGTGTATTTATCGTGCTGTGCGTGTTGGTTGGATAAGAGAAATAATTGACTTGTATAACAATGGTGATGAGAGAGTAAAATACTGGGAAAAAATAAATTCTAACAAGAAAAATCGTATTTATCTTCGATATCAGGAAGAAGAAATTGATTATATTGTTATATTTGAGGATAAAAGTGATAAACGAGTAATCTTAATAACAGGATATCCTGTGTTCTTTATAAGTGCAAAGCGGGACTATGAAAGTGATTATCAGAATTATCTAAAGAATTTAGAGAAATAATAAAAAAAGCCGGTAATCACTATGCGAAAACCGGATTCTCCTTCTAAACATGTTAGATGAGTTAATATTATAATACATTCAACCATGGAAAAAAGCAAGGACTTTTTTCTGCAGTTAGCTAAACTGATGGTTCAATTATAATATATGCACATGCAAAGATAAATATACTTATGGTTGTAATAGATTACAATTATTGGCATTGCAGATTATCGGGGAGGTCTGCAATGCCGTTCTTTTATTGTTCTTCAAGCCAAGCCATAAATTGTTCGGTAGTTATGGCACCGGAGTTAAGGAGGTTCTGTTTTTCTTTCACATTATTAAGAAAACATTGGTAGTATCTATCAAGATCTAAATTATCTTGATTTCTGAAAGTTCTCATATATAACTTATTTTTCTTTAGCTTAACAGCCTTTTTTAATTCATCTGCTTTTACATTATCCTTATGTGCTCGCTGAGGACCATCCTTCTTACAGGTGGTTCTTTTGTTGAAAGGACTTATGCGGTCACAGTATTTTGTATCAGAACGTGCAGATATAAAATATTTTCCACAGTTTTGGCATTTTAGAATATTGCAGTCGTGTGTAATCAAAAAGTGCAAAGAAGCAATGCAGGCATCTTCTACGGTTTCACATTCATAGGTAGTAAGTGGAACATCATATATTTTGTCTTTGGCAGCCACATAGCCACGCATCATTTTTTCCAATGGAGACATATCTTTATTATCTTCAACGAAATCCTCTACACAGGCATCTTCCTGTCCTTCTTTTATAACAGGGGTGTAGAGCATAGCAGGTAAGTGCAGGTTTTGTGATTCCAAGAAGAACATAAAGCATGATTCTTCAAAGAAATTCTTATTCTCGATTCCTAAATCAATATATTCTCTCAACTGAACAAGAAAATGTGAATCTGAAGTAATACCTTCACATGTATCTCCGGCAGCCTGAATAAAAGGATGATTGCTGGTGGCAATGTCTCCTTCTATAGAAATGAAGTCCGTAAACATTTCGCCAAGTTCTGCTGTTATATTAAGGCTACCGCCATACACTTTCTTTAAAAACTCTTCTCTATATTGTGGTCTTTCACCAAAGACTAGCTCTCCATCTTTCCCGGTTCTAAAGGACATTGTAAAACTCATAAAATGAACCCCTTTCGTTGTTGTAATACAAGTGTTACCAACTTGGTATTGACTACGAACCCCCGTTGAAAAAGGTTGCGTAATCAATTATTATAATATCGTAATCATTGTATTACAGCAAGCAAAAATCTGTCAAGGAGGTAAATTGAATATGTGTAACGAAGATTTAAGAAACGAAATCCGAATTGCAAATGTGAAGCAGTGGGAAGTAGCCGATGCGATTGGTATTTCCGAAATGACAATGGTCAAATGGCTTCGCAAGGAATTAAGCCCTGACAAAAAAGCAATGGTTCGAGAAGGCATTGCAGCGGTTAAGGCGAAACACGAGTTGAATAAGCAATTAGGTTAAACCTGGTCGTTCCCCTTAATTGGATGTCGACCTTAAACACGAAGACCAAGGGGAAAGTCCACCAAAATATAATAAGGAGGAGAAGTGATTATGAAGAATAGAGACAGACAGCGTGTAAATCGCAGAATGAAACAGGAATATTTAGCAATGCGTAATAGCGTTGGCATTCTTGACCCAACACCATATCAGGCAGTAAAGAACATGGTTGATGCTGAAAAGAAAAAGGCTAAATCTTCTAATAAGAAGAATGAGGTGGCGTAAACATGGACAACAAAAAACTATACGAATATGTATTTCGGGGTGGAGGTAAGCTTGTTATTACTTCCTTACCCGATAACATACACAGGCAATTTACATCGGATGAATTGGATGCAGCATACGATTATGTTATGGAGCAGGGCAAGGCAACAAATGTTTACCTTAATCCAAATCCTAGAAGAGATAACTTACCACCAGGGGTAAGAGGCTCTGACGATGATATTATTTCCGTGACAGCGTTTGTAGCGGATATCGATGTATTGGGACCTGCTCACAAGGAGCAGAACCTTCCACCCACGAAACAGGATGCAATGGATGTTTTCAATGACCTACCTGCTAAACCTTCCTTTATCGTAGATTCGGGATATGGGTTATATGCTTATTACATATTTGAAAATCCAATCGATACAATGGATGATGGGCGAAGAAAATATGTAGCGGCAATCTATAAGGGATTTGGTAAGCATTTAAAAAAGGTATTTGCAGAGAAAGGTTGGAAAATTGACCCGGTATTTAATCTGTCGCATATGTTCAGAGCACCGGGAAGCCTTAATCATAAATTGGATAGTGGAAAACCAGAGTGTCGTGTCATTGCTGATAACGGCATTTTTTATTCCCTTGAAGATTTTGAGGAGTTCTATGAAGAACTCGAGCCGGAACATACACCTTTTGAAGTGGATGAGCGTGTGGTAGGAAGTGCGTTCAGGATTCTTGACGGGTGCAAATTTACTCGCAAGTTGGTGGAAGAACCGAATGCGGTGACGGAACCCGAATGGAAGTATGCTCTTTCCAATATTGCTCTTGCAAAGGATGGTGCCCAAAAGGCTCATGAGTGGAGTTCTTTGTATGACGGATATTCCTATGATGAAACACAGGCAAAGGTGGAGCAATGTCAAAAAGCAAAGAAACCCTGTACCTGTGCTTACATTCAATGTCAGACGGGATTTAACTGTCCTGAGGGTGGATGTGGGGTAAAGGCACCGGTTGTTTTTTCCCTATTATCAAAGGAAGAGCAGATAGCAAGTTATACGGTTATTACGGAGTCTCGTGATACAAGCGCCTATTCTGGAAATAAAAAGTGGTGGACGCCAAACGAGAACTCGACTTGCATTGTTGTTCCCAAAAGTGAAACACAGCTCTTTGAAGACTATATCTTAAAGCCTTATTTTGACATTACAAAAGAAGAACTTCTGAAGAATGATGCATCAGGTTTGCGCTACTGGTTTTTAAATGCAAATCCTAAAATATGGAGTATGTCCAGTATGCCAATTGGTGAGGTTCAGGACTATACCCTTTATAACGATAATGGAAATAAACGTAGGATTTTTCAGAACTTCTTAGATGCTAAGGCCGGCGATATGGTAATTGGTTATGAATCAACACCAGTAAAGCAGATCGTTGCAATTCTGCGCGTTAGTGCGGAGCAAGATGGGCAAAAAATCTATTTTGAGAAAGTAGAAGGCCTTTCCTCTCCTATTGATTTTTCGACGTTGAAAGAATGCTCAGAGCTTGAGAAGATGGAATATTTCTCTATGACACAGGGTAGCTTGTTTAAGCTTACACGTGGAGAATATGATTTTATCATCGACATGATCCGAGAGGAAAATCCGGCTCCCTCAGGGAAAGGCAATACCGAATATACGAAAACAGATTTTTTAAGAGAAGTCTATATGACAGAAGCCAAATACGATAGGCTTGCAGCGGTTCTGAAAAAGAAAAAGAACATTATTCTGCAAGGAGCACCAGGAGTTGGAAAGACATTTGCAGCTAAAAGATTAGCCTACTCTGTGATGGGTGAAAAAGATGATGACCGTATCGAATTTGTTCAGTTCCATCAGAATTATTCTTATGAAGATTTCATGATGGGCTATAAGCCTGTGGAAAATGGATTCGAACTAAAATATGGTATTTTCTATCGTTTTTGCCAAAAGGCTGCAAACCATCCAGATAAAGACTATTTCTTCATCATAGATGAAATCAACCGTGGAAACATGAGTAAGATTTTCGGAGAACTGCTGATGCTGATAGAGGCAGATTATCGAGATAAAAAAGCAACGCTTGCATATAATGGCCTGAGCTTTTCGGTTCCTAAGAGATTACATATTATCGGAATGATGAATACCGCAGACCGAAGTCTGGCAATGATTGATTATGCATTAAGACGTAGATTCAGCTTTTTCGATATGGAACCAGGCTTTGATTCGGAGGGATTTATCAATTATCAGAATAGCTTTGCAAATGAAACATTCAACACTCTCATTGAGCGTATTAAGGAACTCAACAAGGAAATAGCTCAGGATAAGTCTCTGGGTAAAGGCTTCTGCATAGGGCATAGCTATTTCTGTAATGCGGATGACTGCACAGAAGAATGGATGAAGGACGTTGTTGATTTTGATATTTTACCGATGCTCAGTGAATACTGGTTTGATGAAAGTTCAAAGTTACAGCGGTGGGAGAACATCTTGCACGGTGTATTTCAATGACAAAAGATAAGAGCATATTCATCAAAAATATATATTATATGCTGTCCTATGCTTTTCAAACGTTGAACCAGGAAAACTACGATGATGTAGCAGTTGAATCGTTTGACGAGATGTATGATTTATTGGCTGCGATTCTTGCAAGGGGGATTGGAATTCAGCTGAAACAAGGCCTCTACCGGGAGTATATAAACCGTCAGGAGGAACTCCCGGTAATGCGCGGAAAGATTAACATGCCAGGAACAATTAAGAATCGACTGGTACGTAAGCAGTTACTGACATGTGATTATGATGAGTTGTCTGAGAATAATCTTTTCAATCAAATAATTAAGACGACGGTTATGCTGTTACTGCGAAATGCAAAGGTTAAGGCGGAGTACAAGGATGATTTGAAAAAGAAGATGTTATTCTTTTCTGACGTTGATACGCTTGAGCCAACCTCCATACGATGGTCATCCATCAGATTTCAGCGAAATAATCAGACTTACAGGATGCTTATAAGTATTTGTCAGCTGATAATTGAGGGTATGCTTATCACAACAGATGCTGGAGAGTATAGGCTTGCATCATTTGTGGATGAGCAACGTATGTGTAGGCTGTATGAGAAATTTATTCTTGAGTATTACAGTAAGCATTTTCCTGAACTGTCGGTCAGCGCTTCGCAGATACCTTGGTTTGTGGACGATGGAATCAGAACGATGCTGCCGGTAATGCAGAGTGATATTCATCTGCAAAAAGGTAATACCGTACTGATTATTGATGCGAAATATTATAGTCACACAACTCAAACGCAGTATGACAAACACACGCTCCATTCAAATAATATGTACCAGATATTCACGTATGTGAAGAATCGCGATTATGAATTTGGAGATGAAGATCACAAGGTTTCCGGGATGTTGCTGTATGCAAAAACGGATGAGGAAATTCAACCAGACAACGTGTATAAAATGCATGGTAACCAGATTACCGTCAGAACATTAGATTTGAATAAGCCTTTTGCGGATATTGCTAGGCAATTGAATACCATTGCGGAAACGCACTTTGATTTACCGGAGAGGAGCAAGGGATGACAAACGAAGAAAAGATAATAAAGTTTAGGCAGTTGCTCTCAAATATAAATGTTACCAATAGCTATGAGGTGCTTGAAGAGACTGGTGACCTAAAAACAAACTACTGGGATTACATGACCACAGAGCCTGTAAATTGTAACGAAGAGTTAAAACGCCTGGAATGCGCTGACTATGATTTGTGTTCAGCTTTGTTGACGATGATATTGCGAGAAGATCATTTTTGTAATGGCGCTTTTGATCAGAGAGTGGAATCCGGGCAGGTTGAACGTATTGTTCAGCGAATGATGAAATTGATTGAAAAATAAGGAAAGGTTTATTTATAGCATTTTTCTGCAACAGGATTCAGTTATTCGAAAAAATCGAATAACTCATAATTACAAGAGTGGTCAGTTATCCGATAAGTTTGAATGAACTATCCGGAATTTCCGGACAGTTCAAACTGAATAGTGGCTAGGAGATATGTGATACCGATAAAATGATGACCAGATACCAGGTCGAGACGGTGAAATCCGGCAACTCAACTCCCTGCGAGTGTATGGCAAATTCGTGCTCGGAGCGGATGAATTGTGTAGAAGTTGAGCGGCTTTCACTGTCTCAACTGTCGAGACAGTGGCAGGGAGCAGCAGTGTAAAATTGCCTTGCATTATATAGGTAGAAAAGGCCTTATACCGATTTGTTCCCGTAGACTTCGATGGTCAAGACCTGGATATGGATGTCGATTTTGCCACAGATTGCATCTGTTTTGAAGCTGTGAATGCGCGATATCAGAGGTGTGGACTTGTTCCCGTTTTGACAGGATATGTTTCCGCGAACAGGCACAAATCCTGACATCAATCAGAAGGTATCGTGCCATGTGGAGACGGTATGTTGTCTACATCGGGTGAATTCGTAGAAGTCCTTTGTTTTAGGCACTTTGCGAGATATATGAGTTTCGCACCTACAGGTAAACAGGGACGAAAAAAGCAGATTATGGACGGAATCGAGGTATCGGTAGTTCTGCATCTGGTATGAGTGGACACATGAAAAAGAAAATTTCATTTTTATTTGAATATCGTTAAAACAGTCAAAAGGACGCTTGTTTTTCAGAATTTCTGAGAGGTAAGAGTCCTTTTCTTTTATTCAGTAACCGCCAAATAATAATGCGGTCAGATATAAAATTACCCCAGCTCTTTGCGAGTTGGAGTAATTCACTATAATTCACATGCGATTTTTGATAGATTGGAGTTTTTCACTCCAGGGTGCAAGTTCTGCGAGCTGATCATCGGTCATCTCTTTCGTT